>JACNLL010000054.1:38364-62755 GCA_014381545.1 Candidatus Desulfaltia bathyphila | reverse complement strand
TATGCCTTCGATCCTGAAAAACCACTACGCCTTGTATATGAAACTTTTTACTTAGCCATCTGTAGTTAGATTCGTGACTTTTTACGAGTTTGTCAAATAGTGCCTGAACGAAAACCCCTTTTTTTGTCATTTCGACCAACGGGAGAAATCTTTTATTTTCAATTGGTTACAGTAAGATTTCTCCTGTCGTCGAAACAAGGATTTCTCGCTACGCTCGAAATGACAACTTTGGATAGTTTTCGTTCAGGCACTAAATAGAAAGGATTGAAGGGGTTGATGTTTTTGTCCTTGAAAACACATCATCACTCATTCCTGATACCTTTTTGTCTTTTAAATAATGGTAGCCGATTACGGCAATCATTGCCGCATTGTCGCCGCAAAGATGTAAAGATGGTATATGGGCTGTAATTCCTTTTTCACCGGCATCATGCTTTATCCTTTCTCTTAACCTGCTGTTTGCCGCCACACCCCCAACCAGAGCAATATGCTCGCAACCCTTTTCTGTCGCAGCCCTTAAAACCTTATACGAAAGAACATCAACGATTGATTCCTGGAATCCTGCCGTAATATCCGGAATCTGCTGTTTATAGCTGTCTTCGTGAATCTTCACATACCGGCTTACGGCTGTCTTAATCCCGCTGAAGCTAAAATCAAATTCAGACTTATCCAGATATGTCCTGGGAAAATCGATCTTCCTCGGATCCCCGTCCTTAGCAAGTCTCTCAATAACGATTCCTCCGGGATAGCCAAGACCGAGAAGTTTGGCAACCTTGTCAAATGCCTCTCCGGCAGCATCATCCCTGGTTTGCCCCATAAGCTCAATTTCAGTATGGGAAACAACATGGGCGATATTTGTGTGACCGCCTGATGCCAGCAACGCTACAAAAGGGAAAGGAGGCGGATCAGGTTCTAAAAAGACTGAATTAATATGTCCATCAAGGTGATTTACGCCAACCCATGGAATATCAAGGGCAAAAGCATATGCCTTTGCAAAGGAAAAACCAACAAGCAACGATCCAATCAACCCGGGACCCTGGGTCACAGCAATTCCATCCAATTGTTTTAAACTAATGCCGGATTCACTTATCGCTTCATCAACTACCGGAACAATAGCTTCGATATGTTTCCTTGAGGCAAGTTCAGGCACAACGCCGCCGTATGGATGATGGATATCTACCTGAGATGATACAACAGAAGATAAAGTTTTATTTCCGTCAACCACCACCGCCGCGGCTGTTTCATCACAGGATGTTTCAATGCCTAATATTATCAAAACTTTATTTACTCACTATTTCGTAAGGCAGAACCTTTATGGTCCGCTCTGAAAGGGGGATATCGACCAGCCAGCTTCCAACAGCATCGGCTGTGTAATAAGGGGTGTTATCTAATTTTGGCGGCAGGGGCTGCCGGTTTTTGGTTGCAACCACCATGATCGCTTCTCTGTCCTTTTTGTGCCCCGGCAGTGTGCCTACCTTCAGGTGAATCCCGGAGGCCTGCTCGGATTTAGTCGGAAATCGGAAACGATCGCCCTTTGCAAGGCGGCTTTGCGTGCGCACCATAGAAGGAACCAGAACGATTGCCCGGCTGTCCGCTGTCAGGTTAATCAGGGTTATGAAACATTGCCGGTTTGCTCTGGCCTTGACAAACATCTCTTCCCCTGTGGTAAATACGCTCTTGTTCAGCTTTGCATCAAGCTTAAATGCCGGATCAGGCTTCCCCTCGGGTCTGGCCACCCTGGCGCACAGCTTCACCTTATATACAATCACAGGAGGTTTGGTTTTATCCTTTTGCAAAACCTCAACATCCCACTGCACTACCTTTTCCGCTACAATCTGACCATAAGAAGAAGAGTTGACAACATCGGAAAGAAGCGTAAAATCCTGCACAATACTCGCCGAAGCTAACTGAACCCCGGCCACCTCTTCTATGGCGTTTCTTCTTGCCTCGGTCAGAGCTATCTGCACAGCTTCCGCGGCCGTAACATTTGCGACTTCAGCCTGGCCTTCACAGGTCACCCATCTGCCATCTGCCGAACCTGCGGAAACAGGCGCAAGAAGTAAAAGTAAGCAAAATAAAACTGAAATAATTTTGTTTATTAACATAAGAGTTTTTTTACCACAAAGATCACAGAGCACACTGAGGTTGGTTTTGCCTGGTTCCCATGCTCCAGCGTGGGAACCTATATGGTATGCATTCCCACGCTGGAGCATGGGAACGAGAAAAATAATTCGTTTCATTGACATAATTGATGGCACTTAACACTTAACACCTAACACTTAACACGTTTTGTAAAAAAGCTTTTCAACTTTTTTATAAAACCGTCACTTATATTTAACAATCACAGCCTTCCCGCTCCCCATAATCTGCGGATGCTGGTCCCTCATGTGGAGGCGCCGCGCCATGTACTCGACCTCATTAGAAAGATAATTGTGGAGTTCTCCTCCGGTTATCTTTCCGTCCTTGTCGACATCCGCTTCGCCCTGAAGCCCTTTCAGGAAATAGTAGGTATAAAGACCGTGCTTCTTGGCAGGATACCATGAGCTTATCTGATCCCCTGTGGATGAGGTCAATACGCACGCATTCTTCATGGTTAGAAGTGGATTTTTAACATCAATAAACACAGGCGACGCATGCTTTAAAAGCATCCCTTTTTCTGAGCCGCCGCTAAAGCAGGTGTCCAGAACAACCGTGATGGACCGGGCAGGAAGCTTTGCCAGGTTGTCATAAAAGGTTTTCAGGCTGTATCCGTTAAAACGAACAGTTGACGGATCGCAGTCCACTGGCACAAAATATCCGGTCTTTGTCTTAACGTCAGGAGCGCCGTGGCCGGAATAATAGACAAATACATCGGATTTGTTTTTTCTCATGTAGCTGTGAAGCCTTGCCTTGCAGTCATCCTTAACACCAAAGACCGAGTTAAACTGAGCCTGGGTGGCATTTTCAAGATAGATGATATTCCCGGGCCGGAAGCCAAGGGTCTTTTGCGCATACTTTTTGACAATTCGCGCGTCGGAAATGGCATAATCTACATTCGGCACATCCTTTGACTTGTAATTCCGGTTGCCGATGATTACCGCCACGCCGAATTTGTTTTCAATCTGCGCGCGAGGCGCTTTTCTGTCCACATCAGCGGATTTGCTCACGGAAAGTGATCCCTTCCCGCTTTTGCCGGATGCGGAAAAGGATAGTGGAACAAAAACAAACAGGACCGCAAAAACAATCCCAAAGGTTAATGTCGTTTTCCTGTTCATAACAGCCTCCTGTTAGTTGTATGAATTAAATCAAGGCGATTTGTTTTGTGGTGTGGAAAGCTCCTTATCTTTCTGTTCTTTCCTGATGTTTTTTTGCCCTTGCATATATTTCATCAACATCCATTCCCTTGAATAACTCATCCTGCAGCTTCATGTAATCCTTTTTTTCATGAGTAATCTGAGATAAAAACCTCAGAGCATCCACCTCGCCAAGCTCCTTGAAAAGCACACTAAACCCTTTTTTTCTTACCTGTATATCACTCGTCTGTTGCATATTAATTCACCTCTACTTCCCTTATAAAATCAACGGGGTTAACTATTTTGAGGTTTGTGCTTAAAACATCAGCCTTTCTTACCACTTTATCATCACAACTAAGAAAATAATCCGCATTGCTCTTAACCGCACATGCTATGTGCAAAGCATCCCTTGGTTTGATTCCCTTTTTTTCATATTGTCCGGCTGTTTTCCTTATATCTTCCGAAGACATTACATTCTCAGAAGAAAGAAAGGAAATCCTCTCTATTTCCATTCTTATATCATCATATGGATTGAGACTGTTTTCATACTCAAGTATAAATGACCATACCAACGACAACGATCCGGACTTAAGCATTTGAAGTATTTCAAAAACAGCCACAGTCTCCAACCTGACTCTAACCTGAGACTGGTCATCAAAAGGACGGTTATAAATATTCATATCAAGATAGATTTTCATTTATACCATCCACAGCCTGCATACTCACTAAAAACCCGAAGATCTGTTGTAACAATAAAACCTGAAATATAAATAACCCCTTAATATTACATCAATAATTTTATTATTTTCTCTTGTTTCAAAGGATTTGTCAACATATACTTTCAAAAGTACCCGACCGCCGTTTTCGCCTCTGCTACTAACAGCGGCCAGGCTGTTCTTATATTAGGCCCCGCGCACCAAAAATGCGCCGGGCAGGAGACAGGCTCAGGGCTTCAGCAATGCACCCTCCGGCCCTCCATAAAGAACCGGACTCCGGCTCTGCCGTGGCCAGCGGCCAACTGAAGCACGGACAACACGGAACCCGTTGTTGTTGTTCCGGTTGTCTGGATCGTTCCTGTTGCGGTTGGCGGAACGCAGGTTCCTCGCGTTATTGTTCCAGGAGCCGCCACGCAGGACGCGATCCGTTTTTTCCTATCCCCTTTGAAAAACTATACTATCAAATATCTTTTTGCGCAAATTATAGCTGTCCGCGTGCTTTACATGGCCGAGCCAGCTCATCATCGAAGATTGCACTGTTTCCATATTAATCAGCCCTTCCCTGTATTTCAGAGACAGCCGTCCAAATCGTTTCCGGAATCTTTTTATGCCTGATTTTCGCAAAAGCCTGTGCGTTGGATATACTCTATATCCGAGCCAGTCAGTACCCTTGCTAACCGGCCAAAACTGCGCCTTGTTTATGTGTACTTTAACCCGCAATCTTTCAAAATATCCGATCATCGCCGCTCTTAATTTTCGCAGATGATCCTTGCTGTCGTCAAATACCACCATGTCATCCATATAGCGGATATAGTATCTGCATCGAAGTTTTTCTTTTACATAATGATCAAAGCCATCGAGATAGATATTGGCAAAGAGCTGACTTGTAAGGTTTCCTATCGGGAGCCCTTTCTTTCTCTCCAAGGGCGTAAAAAGTCCATCTCCCGGAAAATAAGATAAGCTGCCCTGCCCTTCCGGCTCACGCCCCGATTCAATAATAACCCGGATCAACCGGAGAATATCCGAGTCTTTAATTCTTCTCTCTATTGCCGTCATAAGAATTTCATGATCCATATTGGGGAAATAACGGACTATATCCATTTTGAGGACATAGCACCGTTTTCTCGAAAACCCGGTAAAACGGTTCACAGCCTTATGGGTACCTTTATCTTGCCTGTTTGCATAGGAATCATAAATCATACTTCGGTCAAATATCGGTTCGATGATGTTCACCAGAGCATGATGAACAACCCTGTCCCTGTAAGGCGCGGCGCTTATAATACGTTCTTTTGGTTCAAATATTTTGAAACGATGATACGGCCCGGGGCGGTAGGTCTTTTCTTTCAATTCCCTTTGAATAGATAAAAGGTTCTTTTCAAGGTCAAGATTGAAATCCCGGCAACCGGCTTTAAAGCGCTTTCCTTTTTGAGCCTTCCGGGCCGCGCAAAGAAGATTGTCGAAATCATACACCCGGTGATACAGGTTGCCGTATCTTTTCATCTCTTGCCTTTACGTATTTGATCCAACTCCCGATCAGTCTTCCGATATCGTTCATCAAGACGCTTACATGCTCATATCGCCTGCTATTCAGATAGTTCAGATCCAGGGAAAGACGCCAGAGGAAGCGCAACACCTCTATTTTGAGGTTGGCTTTTTTTAAGCAATCGATTTTATCCCTGGAATATCTGGCGCTGATGAGCAGTTCAAGAACATCGAGAATATGGTTTTCTATTCTGTCTCCCAACATAAAACGCTGGTCCCGGGGAAAACTCTTTATGGCAGGGATGGACCATTTCAGAAGATCGTAGGTTAGAGTCAGAGAGTCGGGTCCGGTCTTTTTAGCCATGTTATAAAAAATTACGTTGCGGGCCTGCAAGCAGGCCGCTTTTAAAAAGGTGTAAAAGGGTAAAGGTATAAGGTTTAATAAGCACGGACAACACGGAACCCGAAGTTGCTGCACCGGCCGCCTGGATCGAGCCCGCTGCGGTCGGCGGAACGCAGGTACCTCGCGAAACTGCTCCAGGAGCCGCCACGCAGGACGCGATCCGATCCTGAAGAAGGGCCTGCTGGATCTGTAACGTTTCCTGATGGGTAATTTTTTTCATACCAGTCCTCACACCACTCCCACACATTGCCGTGCATATCGTAAAGTCCCCAGGCATTTGGCGAAAAACTTGCTACTTCTATGGTCTTTTTTCTGTACATCCCTTTAGAGCAACCCGGCATTGGATAATTGCCATTATAGTTTGCCTGATCAGTAGAGATGCAACCGCCTGTAAAAAAGGGAGTTGTTGTCCCAGCCCTGCACGCATACTCCCACTCTGCCTCGGTCGGAAGCCTGTATTTATTCCCGCCTTCCTGCCTGTTCAGCTTCCTGATAAATTCCCGGCAGTCATTCCAGGATACCTGCTCCACCGGCAGATTATCCCCTTTAAAGTTCGACGGGTTGTTCCCCATAATTGCTTTCCACTGACTCTGAGTTACCTCTGTCACACCCATGTAAAAACCCTTTGTAAGAGTAACTTTGTGCCGCCGCTCATCGCTCTCACGCCCCTGCTCACTGGAAGGGATTCCCATCATAAAACTCCCGGCTGGTATCAGCATGAACTTCATGCCGATGGAATTGACAAATTCCTTTCCCGGACCAGAAACAGCCTCTACCTCAAAGACAAACTCATCCCCCTCAAGCTCCCCTGCGTCCTTTAACGCCTTCCAGATGATTTTTTTGTTGCTGCCCGGGCGCACATCCTTGCCCACATCGCCGGAAACTGTCTTCATCGGAAGCCTGTAGTTCCTGCCGCCGTCTGAAGAGCCACGCACCGTTACCTTATACTTGTCCGCATCCCCTCTCAGGTCGTAATAGATATGCACATCATCGCCAACCTGCTCCACCCGCACATTCTCAACTTCTTCCCATGCAGATGAAACTGCTGGAAAAAAATGAAACAGCAACGCAAAAAACAGGATAAAAACAATGAATCGCTTCGATATAAACATTCGCTACCTCCGTATCATCAGGATGATGTGTTGTGTAGGGCACGTTCCACGAACGTTCCAAAATCCCGTTTGGCCTGTTCGGGGAACAAGCCCTACATGCTGTTTAATCCCTAAATCCCTCAATCCACAAATCCTCATACCAGCACATTTTCAATCTTTTTCCATGCAGCTGTAGCGCACGTTCTCCGAACGTGCCGTATAACATCGTGTTGATGCCCCGTTCAGCCTGTTCGGGGAACAGGCCCTACATCATTTTCATATGAGCCCTATATCATTTTCATATGAGTGTTCGGCCTGTTCAGGGAACAGGCCCTACAGAAATTTGCGTAGCATGTATGGCCCGTTCCCCGAACGTGCCGAACTTTTTAAATCCATTCTATATCAAGCAAATGCTCAACTTTTTTAAATTCAGGATCTCCGGTCACTACAACGGCATCATGTTCTAAAGCAGAAGCCACTACAAAACAATCTGCATAGGAAATCGAATATTTTGCTTTATATTCAGCAGCTTCAAATATAAGGTCATTGGTTGCAGGCAGGATAGTAAATCTCAGGCGCTCAACATTAGCGAGGGTCTCCAGTTTCTTTTGATCACCAAAAACCCGTTTGGTGATATAGATGATCTCACCCAGGTTTATGGCATTGAGATATTTTACCAGCTTTTTTTTCTCAACATATGCCAACAATGAGAAGACCTTTTTATATCCCTGCTCTTTTTGAAACAATTTCAACAAGGCAAAACTATCAAAGATATAGCTGCGATCCTTTTTCACGGTCGAAAATCCCTGTCTCGTTCTTTGAGCAGTTCTTTAGACAACGACGGAGCTTTGGGCAAACTGCCACACGCGGTTTCAACAGGGTCTTCCACCGGCGGCACCAGATATATAACCTTTCCGTATTCAAATATCTGCAACTCCGAGCCCTGTTTAATGTTGTATTTCTTTCTAAGGCGCGCGGGAATTACTATTTGCCCCTTTGCAAGGGTTTTTACAATTGCCATAAAGCGTCTAACCTCCTGGTTATTGGTTATACATTTCCAATAAACGTATAACCAATATCTTGCTATTCGTCAACAGTTTTTTGAGTCTTATCGCAGCGTAAACCGAGCATATCAATCTTTTTTATTGAAAGATATAAGATGGTCGATTATCATATATTTGTGGTCAGTTACAACTAAAATGATTAAACCTAAGTTGAGCGATTTATTGCGAAGATATGTGCCAAGATCTTGATGCATAAGGGTTTGCGAAAACCACAGGCATACCCGTGGATATGTCGAGGATTTTCGCGAATCCTTGATGCGCAAGAGATCGGTGCAGATCGAGTAAAAAATCGCTCAATTTAGGTTAAAGGATATTTATCATATGAAACCCATTGTTGCCATAGTCGGTCGTCCCAATGTGGGCAAATCGACATTTTTCAATCGTATCACCAGATCAAAGGATGCCCTTGTTGACAATTTCCCGGGTGTCACAAGGGATAGAATTTATGGTGATGCGAGCTGGAACGACATTGAGTTTACCCTTGTTGATACAGGTGGATTTTCATTGGAAGATGATGATGATTTTGCGCATCAGATACGCTTCCAGGTTAAGCAGGCCATAGAAGACGCAGATATTATTGTTCTTCTGCTTGACGGAAAGCAAGGGATTTCTCCATTTGATAAGGATATTGTTGAAATTCTCCGCTCAGTTACAAAGCCTGTTTTTTATGTTGTCAATAAAATCGACGGCGCAGAACAGGAAAAAAACATGTACGATTTCTGCAGCCTCGGTATTGATAAACTATACCCGGTTTCTTCTGAACACCGTTACGGCATATCCGATTTTCTCGATGATCTGGTTCTTGCGCTTCCGGAATTTGTCCCTGAAAAATCACAGGACATCATAAAGCTTGCAGTAGTCGGCAGGCCAAATGTCGGCAAATCATCACTTATAAACCGCATTCTTGGAGAAAACCGTCTTCTTGTCAGCGATATTCCGGGCACAACGCGTGACGCCATTGACACGGCCTGCGATATTAACGGCAAATCATATCTTCTTATTGATACTGCAGGGATCAGGCGAAAAGGAAAGGTGTCGAAAAAGCTTGAAAAGTTTTCAATCATAAAAGCGCTAAGAAGCCTTGACAGGTGTGACGTGGCGCTTATTATCATGGATGCCGACGAAGGGACTACAGACCAGGATATAAATATCGCGGGGTATGCTTTTGAGCGAGGGTGTGGCTGCATCCTGCTGCTGAACAAATGGGATCTTATTGAAAAAGAGACCAACACGGCAAAAAAGCACTACGACCAGCTAAGAATGGAGGCAAAATATCTGAGTTTTGCTCCGGTCATAACGATCTCGGCTTTAACCGGCCAAAGAGTTTCAAAAATATTCAAGCTTGTGGATGAAGTTTACAGCCAGTATTCAATAAAAATCGGTACCGGGCAGTTAAACAGGATATTAGACCGGGCAGTTAAAAAAAATGAGCCGTCTCTTTACAGGGGAAAACGGCTTAAATTTTATTATGCCACGCAGGTATCAGCAAAACCGCCTACCTTTATCTGCTTTGTCAATTACCCTGATGCCATCCATTTTTCCTACAAGAGATATCTTATCAATCAGATCAGAGCAGAAGCGAAACTTGATAACACCCCAATCCGGTTATTCTTTCGCCAGCGAACAGGAAAAGATGATAAGAGATATTCAAAAAACAAAAAAACGTAGCATTTCACAGGAATCAGGGATCGGGGGTCGGGGATCAGAGAAAATAAACTTCTTTGCGTACTCTGCGACTCTGCAGTGAATAAGAAAAAAGGATAAAATTTGGATCTGTTTGATTATAGAGCGCAGAAAGCATCAGCCGCATCAAAGCCACTGGCCGACAGGATGCGTCCGAAGAGCCTTGATGAATTCGTGGGACAAAGTCATATCCTGGGTAAAGAGGGTCTGATTCGCAAAGCGATTGAAAAAGATCGAATTTTTTCAATGATCCTCTGGGGTCCTCCCGGATGCGGAAAAACAACCCTTGCCAGACTTATTGCTAATGAAACCGGTTCATATTTTGTTCATTTCTCTGCCGTGCTTTCAGGCGTCAAGGAGATAAGATCTGTTATAGAAGATGCAAAAAATCAGCAAAAGCTTTATCAGAAAAGCACCATACTTTTTGTAGATGAAATACACAGATTCAACAAGACCCAGCAGGATGCATTTCTTCATCATGTTGAAAGCGGTCTTATCACATTGATCGGAGCGACAACCGAAAATCCTTCCTTTGAAGTAATTCCTCCTCTTTTATCAAGATGCCGCCTGATAATCTTAAATGGTTTATCATCTGATAATATCGCAGTCATAATTGATCGTGCCCTAAAAGACAGTGAAAGAGGTCTTGGGAAAACGGGCATTGTGCTTGACAGGGATGCTCTCTCCTTTCTTATACACATTGCCGAAGGGGATGCCCGCATCGCGTTAAATAACCTTGAAATAGCGGCTTCTTTGCTCATACCGGAAAGGGAACCTGGTAAAAATAACAAGACCGGACATATAAGTTTGCAGGTTCTTGAGATGGCTTTGCAGAAAAAGGCTCTTGTATATGACAAGTCAGGTGAAGAGCACTTTAATCTTATATCAGCCTTTCACAAAAGCCTGCGTGGAAGCGATCCGGACGCGGCTATTTACTGGCTCGAACGGATGCTGTTGGCCGGAGAAAATCCCTTATATATTGCCCGCAGGATGGTCAGATTTGTATCCGAAGATGTGGGAAATGCAGATCCATATGCGCTCGGAGTCGCTTTAAATGCCATGGAAGCATTTAAATTTTTAGGACACCCGGAAGGGGAACTGGCTCTGACCCAGGCCGCTGTTTATCTTGCAACAGCGCCAAAAAGCAATAGTATATACTTGTCATCTAACATGGTGAAAAAAGAAATTAAAAGTTCGGGCTCTCAGCCTGTTCCGCTGCACATAAGGAATGCTCCAACCAGACTTATGAAAGAGATCGGGTATGGAAAAGATTACAGATATGCGCATGACTATAAGGAAGGATTTACTCCCCAGGACTATCTGCCTGAAAAACTCAGAGGCAGGCGCTACTATTCTCCAACAGACAGGGGATATGAAAAGACAATAAAACAAAGGCTTGAAAAGTGGCGAAAGCTAAAAAAGGGTTCAAAGCCCAAATGATAGTTTAGATCTTTGCAAACACTATTCCCACTCAATGGTGCTGGGCGGCTTGGAACTGATGTCATAAACTACGCGATTAACACCTCTTACTTCATTAATAATGCGGTTGGAGATTCTGCCGAGCAGAGAGTGAGGGAGTCTGGCCCAGTCTGCAGTCATGGCATCGGCGCTGGTCACCGCTCGAATGGCTGCAATATATTCGTAAGTCCTCTTGTCTCCCATAATCCCCACGCTTTTCAGCGGAAGAAGCACTGCAAAAGACTGCCAGAGCTTTTTGTACAGACCATTCTCCTTAATTTCTTCAATGAGAATGGCATCCGCCTTCCGCAAAATGGAAAGCCTTGCCTGGGTAACATCACTTATAATTCGAACGGCTAGACCCGGACCCGGAAAGGGTTGTCTCCAGATAAGACCTTCGGAGAGTCCGAGTTCTTTTCCCAGAACACGCACTTCATCTTTAAAAAGGTGTTTGAGAGGTTCAATGAGTTTGAGCTTCATATTCTTTGGGAGCCCACCTACATTATGGTGAGATTTGATTACTGCGCTGGGACCTCCAAAGGCCGACATTGACTCGATGATATCCGGATAAAGTGTTCCCTGGGCAAGAAACTCCACGCCCTGAAGCTTGCGTGCCTCTTTTTCAAAGACTTCTATAAACGTGCGCCCGAT
This sequence comes from Candidatus Desulfaltia bathyphila, assembly GCA_014381545.1. GTDB lineage: Bacteria > Desulfobacterota > Desulfobacteria > Desulfobacterales > ETH-SRB1 > Desulfaltia > Desulfaltia bathyphila. The sequence continues at coordinate 50,938 of JACNLL010000054.1, read as the reverse complement.
AATCTTCCGCTTCTTTTCAGGGTCAACAACTCCCTTTAATAGATTCAGAAATTTCCTCCTGGCGCTGACAAATCTTAGATTCACCTTGAAATACTTCTTAAAGAGCAACTTAACCTGCTCCGTTTCACCTTGCCTCAAGAGGCCGTTATCGATAAAGATGCAAGTCAATTGTTTGCCGATAGCCCGGTGGAGAAGAAGCGCTGTCACCGAGGAATCAACACCTCCGCTCAAGCCCAGAATCACTTTCTTATCTCCGACTAGGCACCTTACCTCTTGGATCGATTCTTTGATGAAAGATTTCATCGTCCAGGTCTTCCTGCACCCGCAGGTGGCGAACAGAAAGTTCTTCAACATCGTTTTTCCCTTGGGCGTATGGGCAACTTCAGGATGGAATTGTAATCCATAGAACCTTTTTGCGGGATTTTCCGTGGCCGCCACACCGGTGCCGGCAGTCGATGCCGTCACTTTAAAACCCCTGGGCAGACTGCTGACCGTGTCTCCATGGCTCATCCAGCACTTTGTCTTTTCCTCGATTCCATAAAAAATCCCTGTGGCATCTTTTATTCGGAGTTCGGCAAGGCCGTATTCCCTCTTTTTCGCCCTCTTTACTTCTCCCCCCAGGGCATCCGCCATATACTGCATCCCATAACAGATACCAAGAATTGGAATGCCCAGGTCAAAGATTTCAATGTCCACCCGCGGACTGTTCTCTTCATAGATACTTGCAGGGCCTCCAGACAGGATGATCCCATCAGGCGAGAGCGCTTTGATCTCGGCAGAGCTGATCCGAGGAGGTTCAATCCGGCAGTAGACACGATGCTCACGCACTCGTCTGGCAATGAGCTGGTTGTACTGGGAACCAAAGTCGATGATTAAGATCACGGTTACTCCCTCAAATATAGTTTTGAGTTTTTAATTTTTAATTATGAATGAAGGAAAAAGTCCGATTTTTAATTCAAAATTCAACATTCAAAATTAACAATTCGTTAAGAACAATTACCACCGCATACGAACCTTCACGCCCTGAGCGTGCAGAGCTTCCTTGATTTGCTTTATCGTATATGTGCCATGGTGAACTATTGAGGCAACAAGAGCGGCATCAGCCTTGCCCTTTGTCAGCACATCGTAGATATGGTCAATGTTTCCGGCGCCACCAGAAGCTATGACCGGAATATTTACATTTTCAGATATGAGTTGAGTCAAGGCCATTTCATAACCCTGCTGGGTGCCGTCTGCATCAATAGAATTAAGGCAGATCTCTCCTGCCCCCATGTTTTCCGCCTTCTTTGCCCACTCAAGGGCATCGATGCCCATATAAGTCCTGCCCCCGTGAATGACAATTTCGTATCCTGACGCGATCTTGCGAGAGGTCTCCACCTTTTTGACATCCATCCCAAGCACAATGCACTGGCTTCCGAAGACCCGTGCGCCATCTGCGATGATTTCAGGATTCAGGACGGCCGCGGTATTCACACTCACCTTTTCCGCACCTGCCAGAAGCACACGGCGCATATCCTCAATAGTCCTGATCCCGCCACCCACGGAAAATGGTATGAAGATCTCTTCAGCCACACGTCGTACCACATCTATCATAATGTCTCGACGATCGCTTGAAGCAGTTATGTCGTAAAAGACGATCTCATCAGCTCCTTCATTATAGTAGAAACAAGCCATCTCCACGGGGTCACCGATATCGATATTGCCTTGAAATTTTACACCTTTGGTGGTTTTGCCGTCTCTCACATCAAGACAGGGTATGATCCTTTTACTCAGCATAGCGGCCATCCCAGGTACAAAAATTCTCCAAAAGCCTCAGCCCTGCTTTACCACTCTTTTCCGGATGAAACTGCACGGCTATCAGGTTCTTATGTCCAATGACAGAGGCAAACTCTATACCGTAGCAAGTCGTCCCGAACACATATTCATCCGATGCAGGCAAAGGGTAATACGCATGAACAAAATAGAACTCATCTGCCGGGGCGATACCTTCCAGCACCGGATGCTCTTTCCGCAGATTTACGCCGTTCCAGCCCATATGGGGTATTTTGAGCCGATCCTTTTCTTCAGAAAAAAGCGGCTGAGGAAGCAATTCAACATTTCCCTCGATAAGTCCTAAACACTCGGCTTCATTCTCTTGGCTCCTTTCCAGAATAATCTGGGCGCCAAGACAGATCCCAAGGATCGGCTTGCCGGCATTATACTCATACCTCAACACTTCATCCAATCCCAGGCGCTTCAGATCGGACATGGCCTTGCCAGCTGCTCCTACACCAGGAAAGATGATCCTTTCGCAGCCCAAGATTTTCTCCCGGCGTTGAGTAATCAAGCACCCATAGCCCAATTTTTTCAGGGCACGTTCCACACTGCTCAGGTTGCCGGCCTTATAATCAATAATTGCAATCATTACTTTTCCAGGCAGTCCTTTGACAGGCTTTTATCAAATTCTACTGGGTAGCATCCATCAAAACATGCCTTGCAGAAGTTATTCTCAGGGTTATCCACTCCGGTTGACTTAAGAAGCCCGTCAAGACTGATATAATGAAGAGAATCAAGTCCCAGCAGGCCACGAAGCTCTTCAACAGATTTGTTTGCCGCTATCAACTCACCTCTCGTTGAAAAATCTATACCATAATGACATGGAAAGCGATGTGGAGGGGAACTAACGCGCATATGCACCCGCTTTATGCCGAACTCACGCAGAGCTTTTACCCTTGTTTTAACCGTGGTTCCTCTTATTATTGAATCCTCAATTATGATAATATCTTTGCTTTTCAGAAGCTCCTTTACGGGATTCAGTTTGACCCTTACACCAAAATCGCGCATACTCTGTGTGGGTTGAATAAATGTTCTGCCCACGTAGTGATTCCGGATCATAGCCATCTCAAAGGGGATGCCGGAAGCTTGCGAATAACCCAAAGCCGCATAAGTTCCTGAATCAGGAAAAGGCATAACAAGATCTGCATCAACAGGAGCCTCTCCAGCAAGATGTCTGCCATGTGCCTTTCTCATTTGATAAACATTATGCCCGAATATTGTGCTGTCTGGTCTTGCAAAATAGATAAATTCAAATATGCAAAATGTTCGTTTTGCGGCAATGGGCGATTTTATGCTTTTTATCCCGTTTTCCCCTATAATGACTATTTCGCCGGGATCGAGCTCTCTTATAAACTTCGCCTCAACAAGGTCAAGAGCGCATGTTTCTGAAGCAAGCACATAGTGCCCATTAAGTTTTCCAAGACACAGAGGTCTGAAACCGTTTGGATCCTTTATTCCGACGACCTCTCCGTTGCTTGTAAGCATAATAAAAGAAAAGGCGCCTTTCAGTCTGGATGCAGTTTCAACAAGAGCCTCTTCAAAGCCTGATTTCAGATTTTTAACAAAAAGATGGAGAAAAATCTCGCTGTCCGTGGTGGTCTGAAAAATCGATCCTCTTTCTTCAAGCTCATTTTTCAGGTTATACGCATTTACCAGATTGCCGTTGTGGGCAACAGCATAAGATTTTTTTCTATGATGTACAATAAAAGGCTGTGCATTGGAGAGTGTCGAACTCCCTGTTGTGGAATAACGGACATGTCCTATGGCGCTCTCACCCTTTAATTGTTCCAGATGGGCCGTCTTAAAAACATCAGGCACAAGCCCCATTCCCTTATATGCAGTGATGTTTTTGTCACTGGCTGTCGCTATGCCGGCGCTTTCCTGCCCCCTGTGCTGAAGAGCATACAAGCCAAAATATGTAATCTTCGCCGCTTCAGGATATCCATGAATTCCAAACAGCCCGCACGCTTCTATGGGTTTTTCAGGATATTCTTCCATTATACAATCACCTTAAACATTACCTGACTCATTGTTATATTCCTGAATGGTTTTAACCGACATCTTCCTTTTCTTAATTGCTGAAATACCTCTGCACATGGCCATAGCCCCTGCAATTGTTGTTGCATAAGGTACACCATATTTTATCGTAGCTCGTCTTATGTCATACCCGTCATGTTTGGTTTCTCCGCCTGAGCCGGTATTTATAACCAGTTGAATCTCTTTGTTCTTGATTGCATCCACAACATGGGGACGACCAAATGAAACCTTGTTTATCATTTTATTTTCTATTCCGTGTTTAGCCAGGAATAATGAAGTTCCACGGGTTGCCATAACCGTAAAATCCATATCGCAATAATTTGACGCCACATCAAGAACAGCCTCTTTGTCATAATCTTTTACGCTTATAAAAACAGTGCCGGAAACAGGCAGATTCTGCCCTGCCCCAAGCTGTGCCTTTGCATAAGCAGATCCAAATTTTGAATCAATTCCCATGACCTCTCCGGTTGATTTCATCTCAGGCCCAAGAAGCGTGTCAACATCGGGAAACCTGTCAAAGGGAAGCACAGCCTCCTTTACTGAAATATGGTCGGGAATTTTTTCACAGGTAAAACCAAGTTCATTTAAACTACGCCCAAGCATAACCTTTGTGACGAGCTTTGCAAGAGGCACACCCGTTGCCTTACTGACAAACGGAATTGTCCTGGAAGCCCTTGGATTTACTTCGAGCACATATATACGATCATCCTTAATGGCATACTGCACGTTCATAAGGCCTATAACATTTAATTCCGATGCCATGGCTTTTGTAGCTCTTGCTATTTCTTCCAGAGCATCGGATTTAACGCTGTGTGGAGGAAGAACACAGGCCGAATCTCCTGAATGGATGCCGGCCTCTTCAATATGCTCCATAATACCGCCGATAATAGTTGTCTTTCCATCTGAAATCGCATCCACATCCAGTTCAACTGCATCTTCCAAAAACTTGTCTATCAGCACCGGATGCCCAGGAGAGGCCAGGATGGCAAGTTTCGTAAAATTTTCCAGATCCTTTTGGTTATATACTATCTTCATTGCTCTTCCGCCAAGCACATAAGATGGCCTGACAATTACAGGATATCCGATCTTTTCGGCAACGGCAACGGCTCCTTCAACATCCAAAGCAGTGCCGTTTGCAGGCTGAACAAGGCCCAGCTTATTTAACATAGCCTGAAAAAGTTCACGATCTTCAGCGCGATCAATGCTCTCCGGTTGTGTGCCCAGTATGGGGACGCCGGCATCAAATAGAGAGGTGGAAAGATTAAGAGGGGTCTGACCGCCAAACTGGACAATTACTCCCATCGGCTTTTCTGTCTCAACGATATGGAGCACATCTTCTTTTGTAAGGGGTTCAAAATAAAGCTTGTCGGATGTGTCATAATCTGTGCTGACTGTCTCAGGATTACTGTTTACCATAATGCTTTCTATACCCTCTTCCCGAAGGGCAAATGAAGCATGAACGCAACAATAATCAAATTCAATCCCCTGTCCGATCCTGTTGGGGCCTCCTCCCAAAATCATCACCTTTTTTTTGTCGGAGACCCTTGCTTCGCTTTCCGTTTCATAAGTAGAATAGTAATATGGTGTTGAAGCCTTGAATTCAGCGGCGCACGTATCAACAAGCTTGTAAACCGGACGGATGCCGAGAGCTTTGCGGTTTTTCCCCACACTCTCTTCACTGGAACCTGTAAGACAGGCTATCTGTATATCCGAAAAACCGTATGATTTTGCTTTTTGTAAAAGTAAGCGCTGTATGCCGGACATCTTTGAATTTTGAGGCTTAAGGGTTAAAGCAATCTCCTGTTCAAGATCCACTATCTGTTTAATCTGATATAAAAACCACGGATCAATGCCGGTTAACTCATGGATTGATTGAACAGGCATTCCCTCCATAAGAGCATAGCGAAGGTAAAAAATCCTCTGGGAATTGGGAGTAGCCAGCTTCTGTTTTATTTGAAATATTGTTTGACCTTTTTTATAAATGTCAGGATCCTTTCCATCAGCTCCCAGGCCGTACCGTCCAATCTCAAGGGATCTCAAACCTTTTTGCAGGGCTTCTTTAAAAGTCCTTCCGATAGCCATTGTCTCGCCAACAGACTTCATGGCGGTTGTGAGATAATCGTCTGTTTCAGGGAATTTTTCAAAGGTCCAGCGGGGTATCTTTACCACGCAGTAATCAAGGGCAGGTTCAAAGGATGCAAGGGTCTCCCCTGTAATGTCGTTGGGAATTTCATCAAGGGTACAGCCCACCGCCAGTTTGGCGGCTATCCTGGCGATAGGAAAACCTGTGGCCTTTGAAGCAAGAGCGCTGCTGCGCGAAACCCTTGGATTCATCTCAACAACAATCATTTCTCCGTTTTCAGGATTAACGGCAAACTGTACGTTTGAGCCTCCGGTATCAACCCCTATTTCACGCATGATTGCAATAGATGCATTCCTCATTACCTGGTATTCTTTATCACTCAAAGTCTGGATCGGAGCAACCGTAATGCTGTCGCCAGTGTGTATGCCCATAGGATCCAGATTCTCTATGGAGCATACAATAACAACATTATCATTATTATCCCGCATTACCTCAAGTTCATATTCCTTCCAGCCCAACACAGATTCCTCAAGCATTACCTGCCCGATTAAACTTGCGTCTAATCCTGCCCTGGACATCTTTTCCAGTTCTTCGGGATTATATGCAACACCGCCCCCTGTTCCTCCAAGGGTAAAGCTCGGCCGGACAATAATCGGAAATCCGATTTCATCTGCTATGGCCGCGACCTTAACCATATCCGTTGCTATGCCGCTTTTTGGTATGCGAAGCCCTATTCTCTCCATTGCATTGCGGAAAAGATTCCTGTCTTCGGCCTTTTTTATGGATTCAATGGACGCTCCGATCATTTCAACATTGAATTTGTCTAACACACCCATTCTTGCCGTTTCAACGGCTGTATTAAGCCCTGTCTGCCCGCCCAGAGTCGGCAGCAGTGCATCGGGCCGCTCCCTTTCGATTATCTTTGCAACTGTTTCAGGAGTAACAGGCTCAATGTATGTCCGATCGGCTGTTTCAGGATCGGTCATGATCGTGGCAGGATTGCTGTTGACAAGCACAACCTCATAACCTTCCTCTTTTAAGGCCTTGCATGCCTGGGTGCCTGAATAATCAAACTCGCATGCCTGGCTTATGACAATCGGACCGGCTCCAATTATAAGAATTTTATGTATGTCTGTGCGTTTCGGCATAGTAATCTATTTCACCACAGAGCTCACAGAAAAAGTCTTTCTTTTTTTATAGAAAACCTCTGTGTACTCTGTGCTCTCTGTGGTAAGAGTTTTTGCAATGTCAACGTGTTATCATTTTTTCAAATTCATCAAAGAGATATTTTGAGTCATGCGGACCGGGAGAGGCTTCAGGATGATATTGCACTGAAAAAATCGGATATTTTGTGTGTCTGAACCCTTCCAGAGTATTATCGTTTAAGTTTATGTGGGTTATTTCCACACCCTTGCCATTCAGGCTGTCTATATCTACGGCAAACCCATGGTTTTGAGAAGTAATCTCCACTTTTCCAGTTAAAAGATTCTTAACAGGCTGATTAGCGCCCCTGTGACCGAATTTCAGCTTAAAGGTTTTCCCGCCCAGGGCAAGCCCAAGAAGCTGATGCCCAAGACAGATACCGAACATGGGCCGATATTCCAAAAGCTGTTTTATAGTTTCTATGGCATATGCTACAGGTTCAGGATCACCCGGACCGTTGGAAAAAAAAATCCCATCAGGTTCCATTGCCCTGATGGAATCAGCACTTATTGAAGCCGGCATAACAATGGTTTCAAAGCCGGCGGATTCCAGACAACGCAAGATATTATATTTTATTCCAAAGTCAAAGGCGACAACCGAATGTTTCTCTCCTCTATATTTCCAAATACTTCTATCAAAGACACTGCCGGTGGTTATTGAAATCGGCTTTCCATCTTCCCAGCGATAATACGCCTTTGTTGTAACCTCCTTAACAAGATCCCGACCTATCATGCCTGGTATCTCTTTTGCCTTTTTCACGCATGACAAGGGGTCAAGGTTATGTGTTGAAATGAATGCCCGCATGGCTCCCACATTCCGGATATGCCTTGTAAGCGCGCGGGTATCTAATTCCTCTATCCCCAGAACACTTTTCCCATTAAAGCCGGATTTTAAATAATCCGCAAGAGTGGAAGTAGATCTGAAATTGCTTGGAAAATTTTGATATTCTTTAACCAGAAAACCAGCGGCCTGTATCCTGCCGGACTCGACATCTTCAGGATTAACGCCGTAGTTTCCTATCAAAGGATAGGTCATTGTCACTATCTGTCCTCTATATGAGGGATCGGTAAGAACCTCCTGGTATCCTGTCATGCTTGTATTAAACACAACTTCGCCCCAGGTTTCTCCGGGTCCTGTAAAAGATCGGCATGTAAAGGTACGTCCGTCTTCAAGCGCTAACAATGCTTTCATGCCATGCCCCCACTGATCCCTGTGAAAGGGTCATTTTCCACAAGGTTCCAGATCCCGGAAGGGCATGCGCCTGCGCAAAATCCGCAACCTATACACTTTGTTTCATCCACGATATATTCAAAATCATCCTTTTCTCTTTCCTGTCTGCTAATCGCGCTTTCAGGACATACAGCAACACAGATTCCGCAGTCCCTGCAAGTTCCGCAGGAAGAACATTGAGATCCGTAATGGTCAAGATCGTCAAAAGACGTCACCCCCGAATTAAAATATTTAGGATCAAAATATTCAAGAGATACCCGGCTGCGATCAATCATCCGGCGGGTATCGCCCAATGGACGCTTTCCGTCAATAATATCGATAATCGCATTCGCGGCCTTTCTGCCGGCTCCTATTGCATCTGTTAAAAGCCCGGGTTTTACTACATCTCCAATGGCAAAGATTCCGGCGTCGGTTGTCTGATAATGCTCGTTCACAACTATAAATCCTCGTTCCGTAGTCACATCGTCAGGAAGAAACTCGATATCAGGCGCATCGCCAATAGATATTATAACTGTGTCGGCAGGAATTATCTCTCCGGTAGTAAGCATTACCCCTTCTTCAGTAATCTCTTTTGTAAAGCAGGGCCACCTGAACGTTGCTCCGACGGCCTCTGCGCTTTCCCTTTCCTTGCCAAATGAGGCCGGTTCCTGAACATCGATCAGCATAATTTCTTTTGCTCCCAACCTGTGGGCTTCGCTGGCAACATCACAGCCGACATTTCCAGCGCCTATTATCACAACACGCTTTCCCGGTTTAGCCTTTCCCTGCTTTGCCTGTATTAGAAAGTCAAGGGCGGCAATCATCCTTTCTTTCCCTGGCACAGGAAGGGTTCTGGGTGTATATGCACCCGCGGCTATAACGACGAAGTCAAAGTCTTCCCTTAATTGCTCCATTTCTTTTTTGTCAAGACGTTGCTGAAGATGCACATGAGATATTACCTTTTCAACCCTTTCCAGTTCAGTTGAAAAGACTTCCTGAGGAATACGGCTGTCTGGAATAACCGAAGCTATCTTTCCGCCCAATCTTTTTGCCATATCATAAACAGTTGCTTTGTGTCCCTGCATTCGAAGCTGCCAGGCCACAGATATTCCTGCCGGCCCTCCTCCAATTACTGCAATTTTTTTCCCGCTTTCCGGCGGCAGTTCCGGAAGATTGGCATTTATACTCGCCTGTCCGAGCTTTGTTACATCAATTGGAGACATGGAATCTGATATCCTGGTGCAGGCCTGCATACATGGGTTTGAACATAGATACCCGCAAACTGTGGCTGGAAATGGCGTATATAAAAGAGCCAGATCTACAGCCTCATCCATACGACCATCCCGAATCATACCCCATCTCTTATGAACAGGAATACCTATTGGGCAAGCGGCTTCACAGGGAGCCATATATTTACGATTTTCCCATACAGGAACAAAACGCCTTAAATCACCGGTTGTAATTATTGGAATAGGACTTCTGTTAATATCTGTAAGATCGCCAATCAGACCTCCTTTGCCAAGCTCCTTCTCCCAAATTCCATCCATGAAAGATTGCATAGATCTGCTCCGGCCTTCAAGCCTTTCTTGGGGAGAGCGTGCAATTATAAGCTGCCACTTCTTCCTGTATGATATTTTTTCAAAAAGTTCAGGGCGTTTTATGCTTTCAAGAAAGATCTTAAGATTTTTTATCAACCAATTCCAATCATCATCCTCAATCGACACAAGCTTTGCGTCTGCCTGGCTGAATACTCCGTGGGAGCCGCGAAAAAATAGTTTGCCGCCAACCATACCGACAAATGGACGATATCCCAGGATATTGTCAGGAGTCTGGGCTTCAAACCCGCAGACAACTGAAATGCCTCCTGCCATGAATTCGCCGAAATAATCTCCCACAGATCCCAACGCCCACAGTTCAGGCGGATCAAAGCGCGGATTATGTTTCGTCATGGTCATGCCCCTTGCGCCGATACTGCCGCCCACATAAACCTTTCCCTGTGCCATACCATTTGCCACGCCGTTTGAGGCATTTCCATGAACAATAATTTGCGCGCCGGCATTCAGCCAGCCAACATCATCCGAAGCAGGCCCCATTATTTCTATATATGTGTTTGGAAATCCAAGGGAACCAGTGCGTTGTCCAGTATAACCGTCTATTTCTATATGAATGGCCTCTTTTCCGGCCTTCCATAGCCGCCCGCCAATTCCATGCTGGCCATATGCCTTTATTTTAAGATATCTATATCCACGAGCAACGGCATCCTGAATTAGCTCTTCCAGAACACGTGAATCAAGACGATATCTGTCCTTTTTACCGGAAATTATATATTGTTTTTTATCCATCTCTTAATCCTCTTGAATTTAAGAATTCAGGAATTGGGGAATTTAGGAATTGAAGGTATCCTATTGATTTTAATCCCTTAATCCCCTAATCCCTTAATTCCTCAATCCTTCTACACTACATATTTTATACTAAGTCGATCAGCCGCTGCCCTGTCATTTATCCCCAGAGCATCAGACATACCGATAGGCAGAGATGTTGATCTTCCCAGAGGCGCGACAATCTTCTTTAACTCAATATCAAAGCTGATAAAAACGTCCACAACCCGCTGCGCCACCTGTTCAGGATCGAGCCGCCTGTAGAGACGGGGATCCTGGGAAGTAATTCCCTTTGGACACAGGTCGATATTGCAGATATTGCACCTGTCTGATTCAGACCCCAAACATCCCGCTGCCGCCTCCATAATATACTTTCCAACCTGGACCCCGCTTGCTCCTAACATAATCAGAGCCGCGGCGTTAGCTGCCAGATTGCCGGTTTTTCCCACACCCCCTGCTGCGAATAAAGGAATTTCATTCTGCATACCGATTTTGATAAGGTTAAGATAACAGTCGCGAATATTGCTCGCAACAGGATGTCCCATATGATTCATTGATACGTCATAAGCAGCGCCTGTTCCGCCGTCTTCACCATCAATAGCAAGCCCTGCCGCATAAGGATTTCTGGTCAGATTGTTCAGAACAGCAAGCGCTGTTGAAGTGCCGGAAATCTTGGGATATACAGGAACTCTAAAACCCCAGGCCATGTACATGGACTGTATCATCTTGGCCACAGACTCTTCTATAGAATATTGAGTCTGATGTGTCGGGGGACTCGGAAGGCTAATCCCGGAAGGAACGCCCCGAATGGCTGCAATCAAACTGTTAACCTTGTGCCACATCAAAAGCCCGCCGTCTCCGGGCTTTGCTCCCTGACCATATTTTATTTCAATAGCGCATGGATCCACCTTCATTTCAGGTATGCTATGAATAATCTCATCCCAGCCAAAATAGCCGCTGGCGATCTGGAGTATTACATACTTTAAAAATCTGCTGCGAAGCAGTCTCGGAGGACAACCGCCTTCTCCGGTACTTATACGAACAGGCATCCCAAGTTCTTCATTTAGATATGCCACACCCATCTGAAGACCTTCCCACATATTGGGCGATAATGCGCCAAAAGACATCCCACCTATGATTAGCGGATATATCTCCCTGACAGGCGGAATCCAGCCATTTTCCTCAACAAACTTAAGATTTTCTTCAGGTGGTAAAACCCTTCCTAAAAGAGTGCGAAGTTCAAATTCATGACGTCCTGCATCAAGCGCAGGGTCGGTTAACATCGAAATCCTAATAAACTTGATCTGATCTAAAAGGGAGCCGGGAACGTTCCGTCTTCCCCCGCGTGTGCGAGGTTGCCCTCCTCTATTAACATGAAACCTCAGTTTATCAGCTTCATCGCTTCTTGCCGGTATAATTGCATCATTGGGACAGACCAGAGTGCACATTGCACATCCTACACAACTGTATGTTGGATCTGTTTTTTGGCGTACCCCATAAAATATATTGTGATCACTGGATTGCGTTGCACCTGTATCAAGAGAAGTCCGGACGATTCTCTTGCGAAAAACCCCTAATTCAATAGCGTTGACAGGGCATATTGCAGTGCATTTTCCACAGAGAGTGCATTTATCTTTGTTCCATAAGATCTGCCACGGCAGATCCTTTACGCTTAATGTGGACGGGGTAATTGCTGCGTTTGACAACATGTTGTAACCTCCTTACGATCAGGACCAACTATGGCTGTATCGAGATGCATAGGTTGAAAGTCTTTGCTCTTATCACGATCAGGTATAGCTGCATCAAGACCGCATATTTCAGAACAAAAGCAAAACAGCCCTTCCCTGCC
>JACNLL010000054.1:0-38082 GCA_014381545.1 Candidatus Desulfaltia bathyphila | reverse complement strand
AATGCAGAATATGTGTGAATACTTCCGAGTCTGACTGGTACCCTGTGTATCCTTGAAATCCACGTGACATCAGATACTCCCTGATAGGAATAAAGGCGGTATTTTCTCCGTTTGTCATGGTGGAAAACCCCTGGATAAAAAAAGGATGGCACGCGTAAAGATTTATTTCATAGTTGGTGTTCTGTCTTCCCTGCGCCATGATGACCCGGGCGCCAAGGTCCATCCGGTCAATATTTAAATGCTCAGCTAATTCCAGAGGTTCCCCTATCTCTTTGATCATGATCGTATCCGGCCAAAAAGAAAACACGATCATATCCCCTTTTTCTTCTCCCATTTTTTGAAGCTCAAGGCGCAGTATCAGCAATCTGCTATATAACTCACCGCTGCTCAGATTTTCCCACTCTTCCGGATACTCATATGCCCGCACAAGATACACATCACGTCTTGGCACACCAGGCGGTGGAGTTTTTGGGGGCTTAACCGACATCCTGTATTTGGTCATGAATCCGACATCCATCATGAACCTGTCCAGACGCTTTAAGCCTCTTTCGCTGAAAATTCCTGACAAAATCGGCGCATTTTTCATCTTTTCAAAAGGACCTGCCAGATCACGCAACAAAAGCCCCACACCAGAACCATCATGCCCTTCCCTCATAACATCCAGCGCCCTTAATGCTATCATTGGTGACAGGGGTTCTTCGCTGGTTAGCGCAATTAATCGGCACATATTCTTTCTCCTTATCTAAGAGCTTACACTTGCTGTATAATTAAAGCATATAGATATTAAGCAATATTTAGGCCATAATTGGTAAACCCCGTTAGAAAGGACGGGGCTTTATACCCCGCCCTTTCTATAAGGAATTAAATCTTTATTTATTTCATCCCCGCTATAAATGGCGTGGCTTTCTAACGGGGTAAATATATAAAGTAAAAATGATTTCGGAATGATATATTTATAGGGAGACGTTCACGACAAATCAAGCATTACATTTTTGTTATTTTAATGTCAAACTTATTACATATATGTAAGCTTGCTTTGAGTATATAAGGGCCTCATCGATACAGACGATAGTCAATGCCGCATTTTTTTAATTTGTAAGCGAACTTTCTTACAGTTGTTTTGACTATTTTTGCAGCCAGGGTGATATTTCCCCGTGAATTCTTTAGAGAGTCAATTATCATATCCCTTTCCAGATTTTCCACCGCGTCGTCCATGGACAGGGCAGGCAAAGTGTCTGATTCCGTACCTGTCTGCAGTGTAGGAGGAAGATGGTAGCTATGTATCACTCCCTCTTCACATAAAAGAACTGCACGCTCTATACAGTTTTCCAGTTCTCTGACATTTCCGGGCCAGTGGTAATCCATAAGCATGTCTATGGCAGGTGTTGAAAACCGCCGGATATCCTTGCTGTTTTCCTTTGTATATCTTTCAAGAAAATGATCGGCCAAAAGTAAAATATCTGTCTTGCGTTCTCTCAGCGGAGGCAAATATATCGGAAAAACATTCAAACGATAATACAGATCGCCCCTGAAGGTTTCCTCCTCTACTCCCTGTTCAAGATTCTTGTTGGTTGCAGCGATTATTCGAACATCGGTTTTAATTGTCCTCTGACCTCCTACACGTTCAAATTCCTTTTCCTGCAAAACGCGAAGGAGTTTTGTCTGAACGTCAAGACCAACGGAGCCAATTTCATCAAGGAATATCGTTCCCTTATTAGCCAGCTCAAATTTCCCCAACTTTTGCTTTATGGCGCCGGTAAACGCACCCTTTTCATGCCCAAACAGTTCGCTTTCTATGAGGTCTGAAGGAAGCGCCGCGCAATTTACTTTAACACAGGGTCTCTTTGCCCTCAGGCTGTTATAATGTATCGAGTTTGCCACCAGCTCTTTGCCTGTTCCGCTCTCTCCGCGAATAAGCACTGTGGCATTGCTTCTGGAAACCTGGGATATCATCTGAAAGACTTCCCGCATCTTGTTGCTGTTTCCTATGATACCGGTAATACAATATTTATTTCCCAGTTCGTTTCTAAGCCTTTGGTTCTCCTCTCTTAAGCGCTCCTTTTCAAGGCGGATTGTTTCCAGATTGATAACATGCCTTGCAACCATGGTCGCAACAACAGACATGAGCTTTTTCCCTTGCTTTAAAGAATAAGATTCGTCAAAGGGTTTATCAACGCTGATTGCTCCAATCACCTTGCTTCCCTTCATTACCGGCACACATATAAAGGAAAATTCCCGATCCTTTCTGCTTTTTCTGGAGGCTGTGCGATTAAGAAACAGAGGTTCCTCACCGATTTTCGGAATCGCAACCGCCCTGCCGGTCTGAATTACTCTGCCGGTAATCCCCTCGCCCAGTTTGTATTTCACTCTTTTAATAGTGCTTTTAGAAAGATCGTGCGCAACCTCTATAGAAATTTCATTCTGCAATGGATGTAATATCGTAATTGTGCCGCGCACCATCTCCATTGAACTGGATAAAATATCCAAAACATCATACAGGCTCTTTCTAAGATCAAGGTGCCTGTTTAAAGCCTTGCTGATCTCATAAAGCAGGGTAACTTCTTCTATACGTTTCATTCTAACTCTGATATTTTGAAAGGTAAAAAAGGCATCGCCTTGTGCCGATGCACGGTTATAAGTCTGAAATTGTATTTTATTAATATCGATATTGATAACCGGTGTCAAATTATTAAACAGCAATTCTCGGTAAAGGCAGTAAAACATCCCTCTGTCAGCGCTTTAGTTGCTACTACGCAAATATTCAGGCTAAGGCTGTCCGGTGTTAAACAATCAAAATTACAAGCTTGTCAATTATTACATTGACATATTACATCATTGTAATATTTCTATTTTGCCTCCTCGCTTTAAAACGCCTATCTAACTAATATAACTCAGTTATATTTTTTGGCACATCTATTGCTGATTCATTCTTCAGATTATATTATAAACAAAATAAGATTTATAAATCTGCCGTGCAAAATAAATACGAACATGCCCCAAAGAGGCTCAAGCAAAAATTTGACGGCCCAAAAATCGATTCTCCTGATCAGGTTAACAGAATCAAGCAGTCGATTGAGAAGGTTCTGGCAAACTCTATGTTTAACTAATCACGGAGGTGTATTACAGAAATGAAAACAAAAAGCTTATTTATTACAGCCATTGTTTCTCTTATCCCATTTTCGTCAGCCTTTGCTGGAGAAGAAGCATTGAATTCTGGCGACACCGCCTGGATAATAGTTGCGACAGCACTGGTTATGGTTATGACGCCTGCTGGTCTTGCCCTCTTTTACGGTGGAATGTCAAGGTATAAAAACCTTTTAAATACCATTGCAATGACTTTTATCTCATACTGCATTGCAAGTGTAATATGGATGATGTGGGGATATACATTTGCCTTTGGAACAGATAATGCGGGTATTATAGGAGGGCTGAACCACCTGTTCTTAAATGGAATTAGCGTGAATAGCCTGTCAGGAACCATTCCAACTTATGTGTTTGTTCTTTTTCAGATGACATTTGCCTGCATCACCGTTGCGCTTGTTCTCGGTTCTATAGTTGACAGAATGAAATTTTCTTCATGGATTGTCTTTGCAGCTCTATGGGTTACCTTTATATATTGTCCCATTGCCCACTGGGTATGGGGCGGGGGATGGATGGGAAAGATGGGCGCTCTTGATTTCGCCGGTGGAACTGTTGTGCATATAAATGCCGGTGTAGCAGGTCTTGTGCTCGCCCAGGTTCTTGGAAAACGGTCAGGTTATGGTAAGGAGGCGATGTTTCCCTCAAGTATTACATTAACCGCTCTTGGCGCTGCTCTCTTATGGTTTGGATGGTTTGGTTTTAATGCCGGAAGTCAACTTGCTGCTGACGGTGTTTCCGGATCAGCATTCTTAGTGACAAATACCTCTGCAGCAATGGGGGCGCTTTCATGGATGTTTGCTGAATGGTATGTCAATAAGAAGCCGACACTCCTGGGGATCGCTTCCGGAGTGGTTGCCGGTCTTGTTGCAATTACACCTGCAGCCGGATTTGTAAATTTACCGGCATCCCTGATTATTGGATTGGTTGCAGGAATCTTTGGTTTTTACTGTGTTGCAATAGTTAAGAAAAAAATTGGTTATGATGATTCACTGGATGCATTCGGAGTGCATGGAATATGCGGACTTTGGGGCGCTCTTGCAACAGGTCTTTTTGCAAATCCTGCTATAACCGAAGGGGCGGCCGGCCTGTTTTATGGAAACCCGAAACAGCTTTGGATTCAGCTTGTTTCAATTCTTGCAACCGCATCTTTTACAGCAGTTGGAACGCTCATCGTCGTGTATATAACACGTTTTATTACCGGAGGCATCAGGGTAGAGCCAGAAGATGAAATAAATGGCCTTGACAGTTCACTACATGGTGAGAGGGGTTTTGAGATTACATTTTAAAAGTGATTTATAATTAATTAAAGCTGGACTTTTCACATGGTCATTACTATATGTAATCAATAATAATGTATCAAAATTGAACTGCAACAGCGAGCGCATTCCTCGCAGCTTGCTGCGGGGTTAACGAGCGAATCAAAAAATTGATAGAATTCCTTACAGTCGAATCCGCCTGCGGCGGACTGCAGCTTGCTGCAGGGTTCTTCAATTGTCAAAAAAGGAGCTATTAACATGAAGAAAATCGAGGCTATCATCAAACCTTTTAAACTGGATGATGTTAAAGAAGCATTGAATGAAGTCGGCATCCAGGGAATGACTATTTCAGAGGTAAAGGGATACGGACGGCAGAAAGGGCACAAGGAGGTTTATCGCGGGGCCGAATATGTGGTTGACTTCATCCCTAAAATCAAGATCGAAATAGTTGTTGAAACCGACCTGGCTGATAAGGTGGTTGAAACAATAAAGAAAGCTGCATATACCGGCAAAATAGGGGATGGAAAAATTTTTGTGCTCCCCACAGAGGAAGTTATCAGAGTACGCACAGGAGAAAAAGGGAAAGACGCTATTTGACAATTTCTATAATAAGGAGATTCAAATCATGACACCAAAACAGGTACTGGAAATGGCAAAAGAAAATGAGGCCAAGGTTGTTGATATACGTTTTCTGGACTTTCCAGGTGTATGGCAGCATTTTACCGTGCCTATATGCGAACTTGATGAATCGAGCTTTGAAGACGGTTTCGGGTTTGACGGTTCAAGCATCAGGGGGTGGCAGCCGATTCATGCCAGCGACATGCTTGTGATACCCGACCCTGCGACCACAAAGATGGATCCATTCTTTGAAGTTCCGACTCTGGTTCTTATCGGAGATATAGCTGACCCCCTAACACGGGAACCTTATTCTCGCGACCCGCGCTATATTGCCAAAAAGGCTGAACTATACCTGAAAGGCAGTGGAATCGGAGACACAGTATATATTGGTCCTGAAGCAGAATTTTTTATTTTCGATGATGTCCGCTTTGAATCCTCAACAAACAGGGCATTTTATGAGATCGACTCTATCGAAGGAATCTGGAACACCGGCAAAGAAGAATCCCCGAACCTTGGCTATAAACCAAGGCATAAGCAGGGATACTTTCCTGTTCCGCCCACCGACAAGTTCCAGGATCTTCGAACCGACATGCTTCTTACCCTTGAAAAACTGGGTATAGATGTTGAATGTCAACACCATGAAGTCGCAACGGCCGGCCAGGCAGAGATAGATATGCGCTTTAAACCGCTTCTACAAATGGGTGACCAGCTCATGTGGTTTAAGTATGTGCTAAAGAACGTTGCCCAAGAAGATAATCGCACGGTTACATTTATGCCAAAACCCCTTTTTGAAGATAACGGCACAGGCATGCATATACATATCAGCATATGGAAAGATGGAGAACCAATCTTTGCAGGTGATCAATATGCCGGTGTTTCTCAGGAAGCCCTTTATGGAATTGGAGGAATATTAAAACACTGCAGGGCGCTGTGTGCCTTTACCAACCCGACCACCAATTCTTACAAGCGGCTTGTCCCGGGCTTTGAAGCGCCTGTAAATCTGGCATACTCAAGCCGCAACCGGAGCGCGGCGATTCGCATCCCGATGTACTCTGCGGCGCCAAAGGCAAAACGGCTTGAATTCAGAACCCCTGATCCATCCTGTAACGGTTACCTGGCCTTTTCAGCAATTCTAATGGCTGTATTAGACGGCATCGAAAACAGGATAGACCCTGGTGAACCGCTGGACAAAGACATATACAGCCTTCCGCCGGAAGAGCTTGCCAACATACCATCTGCTCCAGGCTCTCTGGAAGAGGCGCTTGCCGCTTTAAAGGAAGACCACGCCTTCCTGCTAAAAGGTGATGTTTTTACACAGGATGTTATTGATACGTGGATTGAATACAAGACTGAAAACGAAGTAAATCCTATTAAACTTCGTCCACATCCACATGAATTCTTTCTTTACTTTGACATATAGACCGAATATTTTATGAAAAAACCGAAAAGACTTTCATCATATTAAATATGAGGGTTCAATGGTTTCAGAAAAAATAAGAGTGGCTTCCGGAGTAAGCCATCTTGATCGCCTTCTTGGAGGACTTTATATCGGTGACAACGTGGTATGGCAAGATGATGCCGGCAGCCTGGCATCTGTATTTTGCCTGAACTTTATCCAGGCCTCCCAGGCGCAAAACAAATCAATCATCTACTTCAGTTTCGACCGTTCCCCGAAAAATCTTCTGGAAAAGCTCGGACGGCTGGCTGATTATAAGCGGTTAACCATTGTTGACTGCTTTACTCATGGCAAAGGAGGGGGCTCCGATGTTTTTCTAAATTTCTATGAGAAATACAGCGTTAAATACTCATGCCAAATTATTAGTTTGAATGACCCTCGAAAAGTAGATAGCATGTTAGATGCCTTTTTTGAAATCCATAAAACAATGACAGACGATGTTCGGTTGGTTTTCGAAAGCCTGACCGGCATGCAGGAATTATGGGGCGGGGAGGAATATATCATTAATTTTTATTCCCACTCCTGTCCGTTATTATACGAACTGAATACTATTGCCTACTGGGTGATGGAAAAGAAAGCTCATACTCCACGTCTCAGGGCCAAGATCAATCAGATTGCACAGGTCGCCATCGAGCTTTCGGCCAGAAAAGGCAAAACCTCTTTGACAATTTTAAAGGCTGAAAAACGCGATCTTGACGCCCTGAATAAACCGGTTAATTACCGGAGCAAAGATTTGAGAATTACCTTTGATTCGGAAAAGCCTTCAACAGGATGGTTTGATCTTGGATTGCGCTTGAGAGAATTCCGCATAAAGCGAGGCTTGAGTCAAACAGAGCTGGCAAAACTCACAGGTGTGACACCGAGTTCGATTTCTCAAATTGAAAGCAATTTAATTTATCCTTCGTTGCCCGGGCTGCTTAAAATAGCAGAAGTTCTTGGCGTCGAAGTAGGCTCATTTTTCCAAAAATCAGCAGATATGACAAACAGGGTGATTTTTCCCTACGCTGAAGCCGTTGATGTAAACTTTCCCGACATGCCGGATGGAAGTATTTATGCAAGCCTGTTAACCCCTGTGGACTTTATGCCCAAAGCAATACCATATATGATTAAAATTCCGCCTCAAAAAACCCTGCCTTCCCATTTCTTCATCCATAAAGGCGAAGAGATCGGTTATTTATTATCAGGCAAATTGCAGCTTAAATTAGATAAGGCTGTATACACAGTTCGTGCGCGTGATGTTATCTATCTATCCTCCGATATACCTACCCAGTGGAAAAATCCCGGGCCTGCTTTAGCCAGGTTACTCTGGATAAAGATCAAGTAAGCGTTCACGAAACCTCGTTTCATCTCTTCCAAATTTCCAATTTCAAGTTTCAAGCCATGAACGACTACAGAATTAATAATAACTTGACAATTAGTATCGCTAACATATATTAATAAAATTTAGTAGAAATAATATTATTTTGTATGTATAAACACCAATATCGAACTAAAAAAGGATGAATTATGAAAAATGCCAGGTCAGGAATAATCCATGCCATCGAATTTGACTGTCAGGCCCCTCTGAAATTTTATGAGCGCTGCTTTTCATGCCCCAGATTTAAGGATGATTGCCCCGATCTTGCCCTGGGGGTAGAAATACTGCGAAAGAAAAAGAAGCTGGTTTACGATGGTATGGCTCATTCGGAAGATAGCGTAAATGCCAGTGCATTCAACTGCCTTGCGCCCCTTAATTACTTTGAAAAAACTCGAATGAAATGTGCTCATGAAGGTCGCTGTCGCGAAGAGGGTTTGCTTATAGCCTTATTGACAGGAAGGAATTAGACTATTCCCAAAAAGCAGCTATCGATTTTCCGCTTGTCAAGATCCGCCGCGGTAAAACACGGGTTCAAGAAGGTACTACCCCAAAAGTTGGGGCATTATAGAATTTATCAACTCGAAAAACACGTCATTGCGAGCAAAGTGAAGTCCTGCCGTGGCTCAGCTTCCCTTCCGGCCTGTTATAAGCGAAAATTTGTCATTGTCCCTTACTTCGAAATTCGGCAATAACGCGTTTGATATCTTTGAAGAATTCCTGCTCTATCTGACACGTTTCGCACTGATAAGAATTTGGGCAGGGAACTAAGGAGCAATTTCCCATTTTCAAGCTGCGCAGGTTTGGAGTTTTCCTGTCGGATACCATCTTGATACAGCCAGTTGGACATATATATGTACAGGAACCACATCCTATGCAGACATCCGATGCCATCTTAAATGGTGTTGCCACCTCACGATCAACACCTCGATTGGCAAGCCCTATTGCACCGACTCCGACTACCTCCTCACAAAAACGGACGCAGAGGCCGCACAAAATGCATTCGTTTGCCTCTCTTGTTTTAAATCTGGATAACCCTGTTCCCATCTGCTTAGCCATAGTCTGTAACAACGGGACATCAGGACACCGGACAAGCAACAGTTCCACAATCATCCTTCTGCTCTGCCTGACTCTGGCGGTATTGGTAAAAATTTCCATGCCTACTGCAGCGGGAAAATTACAGGACGTCACCAACCTTCGCTGTCCGTCTTGAATGACTTCAACTATACAGAGACAACAGGAGCCGTATGGCTTCAGGGCTTCGTGGTAGCATAACGTAGGAATAAAAATGCCGGCTTTCTTGGCTGCATCGATGATCGGCGCTCCCTGCTCGATCTGGACCATCTGTCCATCAATTATTACTGACACTTTCACTGATCACTCTCCGTAAGCTATGACTATTTGACTCGAATTGCTTCTCGTTTACATAGATTAAAACAGATACCACACTTAATACAAAGCAGGGGATTTATACTGTGCGGCTTTTTCTTTTCACCCGAAATCGCCTTTTCCGGACATTTCAATTTACAAATAGTGCAACCATTGCATAATTCCGCATCAATAACGTATTCAAACAGGTTCTTACATACACCTGCCGAGCATTTCTTATCATATATATGGGCATCATATTCATCACGAAAATAACGGATAGTGCTTAACACAGGGTTTGGCGCAGTTCCGCCCAGCCCGCACAAAGAGGTGGCCATCATAAAATGCGCAAGCTCCTCAAGCCTTTCAATATCTCCCTTTTCTCCCAGGCCCTCGCAAATATTCGTAAGGATATGATGCATCTGCTTCAGCCCTTCCCTGCACGGGATACACTTTCCGCATGATTCAAACAACAAGAAGTTAATAAAATACCTGGCAACATCGACCATACAGGATGTTTCATCCATCACGATCATGCCCCCCGAACCCATGATGGCGCCCGCATCTTTCAGGCTGTCATAATCGATCGGCATATCTATCCTGCTGATGGGGATACACCCACCAGATGGACCGCCGGTTTGGACAGCCTTGAAACGCTTTCCCTTTCTAACACCTCCTCCTATATCAAAAATAATTTCGCGAAGAGTGGTTCCCATCTCCACTTCGATCAAACCGGTATTTCTAACCTTGCCGACAAGTGAAAATATTTTTGTCCCTTTGCTGGTAGATGTTCCAATACTACTATACCAATCAGCCCCTTTTAATATTATCTTGGGAATGTTGGCAAAGGTCTCCACATTGTTAATAACCGTCGGTTTCCCCCACAATCCTTCAAATGCCGGGTAAGGAGGCCTGGATCTCGGAATGCCGCTTCTACCCTCGATCGAAATCATAAGGGCGGTCTCTTCACCGCATACAAATGCGCCTGCCCCTCTATCTATCTTGATTGTAAAATTAAAACCGGTGCCCAGAATATCGTTTCCGAGAAGGCCGCATTCTTCCGCCTGTTTGATAGCAATCGATAAGTGATCGATTGCTATAGGATATTCCTTTCTGATATAGATAAATCCCTGATTTGCCCCGATTGCAAAGGCGGCTATTATCATTCCCTCAATAATAGCGTGCGGGTCGCCTTCCATGAGGCTCCGGTCCATAAAAGCGCCTGGGTCTCCTTCATCACCATTGGCAATAATATACTTGATATCACCGGGAGCAGCGCTGCAAATCCTCCATTTTATTCCTGTTGGAAATCCGCCACCGCCTCGTCCTCGCAAGCCGGAGTCAACAACCGTTTTCACGATTTCTGGCGGGGTCATCGTAGCCAACGCTTTACCGAGGGCAGAATATCCACCGGCTGCGATATAGTCATCTATATCTGTCGGGTCAATCTTGCCGCTGTTATAAAAAACATTCTTTCTCTGTTTTCTGTATACCGGAAAATCTTTTTCGGTCTTTGTTAATTCCTTCGTGAGCGGATCCTTCCACAACAGCCTGTTTATAACATTTCCATTTAAAACCGTTTCCGATATAATATCTCCGGCATATTTGGGTTTGACATTGCAATAGAAAATATTGGCCGGCTCTATAACCATAATCGGACCCATCTCACAAAAACCGTGGCAACCGGTCTTTTTGATCTCTATTTTGTTCTGCAAACCATATTTTTTGATCTCATTCTCAAGAGCCTCATTAACCTTTAAAGACTTTTGTGCACGGCAACCAGTGCTGAGGCATAGCCTAATTATCGTCTTTTCGGAATCCTTGTCTTGAAGAATTGATTCCCTTATATCCTCTAAATCCGATATGGTTCTAATCTTCTGCAACCTTTTACCTCTCTGACTCTGAGCGGTAATATGATAAAATCTTTTCTATCTTTCCAGGCTTTACCGCATCATAATAATCCTCGTCCACCACTACAACAGGCGCCAGAGCGCAAGCCCCAAGACAGTTGACTGTTTCTATTGAGAACATCCGGTCATCCGTTGTTTCCTCCGCTTTGATATGCAACGTTCTCTCTACCTGATCGAGATTACGCGCTGCTCCGGCAAGATGACACGCAGTTCCGCAACAAACCTTGATAGTATGACGTCCCCTCGGCACAAGACTGAACGCCTTGTAAAAGGTAGCAACATCAAAGATCTTGGTCAGGTTCAGTTCCAGCTTATCAGAAATATAACGAAGGGTCTCTTCAGGCAGATAGTTCTCAATGTCCTGTACATCCTGCATGATACCAATTATTGCTGAATGCCTGTATTCATGTTCTTCTAAAATGCGGTCAACCTTTTCAATATCCATAGTTAAGCCCTATCAGATAAAGCATTATACATTTGTGACCGTTCACGGTTCACAGTTCACGGTTCACGGCTGATCAAAACATAAAACTGTTAACTGTAAACCGTGAAGCTGAGTAGTTGCCATGCTTCAATCATTACAAAATTCATTAAAAAAACTGTGAACCGTGAACTGTTAACCGTTTTTTACTGTATATTTCCGCCAGCAGGGCATCACATGAGATCCGTGAAAGCCTTCTTTTACCTTCTGAAACAGTGTTCTGCGACATAAATCCTGCAAAAAATCGTTAACAGGCAAAAGACCTTTTAAAAATTCTTCGTCCACATATCCTTCAGCCAAAGCCATTTTCTGCAGTTCAGTGGATATCCTGCTAAACCGTATGCCTTGAGGGCAGACAAAATAACAGGAATTACAGAGACAGCAAAACCAGATCAGATCAGACGAAAGAACTTCCCTTCTCATTCCAAGAACTATCATATGTATGATACGCCGTGGATCAAAATCATCTATAACCTCGTGTACCGGACAGACACCAGTACACGAACCGCATGAATAGCACGGTTTAATCTCCTCCAGTCCTATCTTTTTGGCTATCTCGTCTTTGAAATTCGGATCTGCTTTTTGTAAAAAAACTTTCTCCATACACTACCCTATCCCTGCCAGATTTTTTTCTTTCTCAGGGTCTCGATACAGGACGCTACCCGATCCTCAGAAACATTGAGCAGTTCAGATAACTCCGAGGCCGAGCGTTTTCCTTCTTCCAAATACAAGAATGCCTCATAAAGGGTCATTTCATTCATGAGGGTTGTTGTTAATTTTTCTTCAGAGGGAAACCGACCATATGTCCCCTCTTTTTTCATCTGTTTTGCCTGCTTTGCAAAAGCCATCCGCAGCTTCATCCTCTCCAGAGACATCCGGGCCGCTCTTATCTTGTGCATTAATATTTGATGGTCTAAACCTTCACTATCCCCCATGGCGCCAAGACTCCGGATACGGTCGGTAAATTCCGTGATTGCCTGCGTAAAACGGGGGGCTTCAGCCGCGGATACCCATTCTAAAGCGACCCTTGTTGTGTTGACCCGAAGGTTTTCGAGGATGATTCTGATAAGCGCAATTCTGTTTATGGCTTCGTAATTACCGGACCGGTAATGACACTCCCCAAGGTGTCACCCGCCCACAAATATTCCGTCTGCTCCATTGAGAAATCCATCCAGAATGAAGAGAGGGTCTATCCTTCCGGCACACATCACCCTGATGACACGAATATTGGGCGGATATTGAAACCGGGCCACGCCTGCTGCATCTGCCGCCGCATAACAGCACCAGTGGCATAAAAAACCAAGTATTTTAGGTTCATTCACCATGCCTTTTGTTCCTTAACCATAACTGTTTCCCCAAAAGCCTCGATTTGGGCGACAATCTGATCGTCTGTAAACCTGCCCATACTAATAGCCCTGGTCGGACAATATGAAGCGCAAACCCCGCAACCTTTACACGCAGCAGTAATGATTTCCGCCTTTTTCCGTTTCCCTACCTTTTTCATCTTGATGGCATTGTAGGGGCAAAAATATTCACAAATACCGCAGCCAACGCATATATCTGGATCACATGATGAGATAACCGGTTCAGCCTTTACATATCCTCTGGCAAGAAGAATTCCGGCTTTGGATGCCGCGGCTTTAGCCTGGGCAATTGCTTCGTCAATGGTTTTTGGAAACTGAGCCATGCCGCATATGTAAATCCCGTCAAGGTATGAATCGACCGGCTTTAACTGGACATGTGACTCCAGGAAAAAGCCGTCTTCTGATCGGGGCACCGGCAATGCCCGTTCTAATATATCATCTTTCTGCGGAACAATTGCTGTACTTAGAGCGAGGAGCCTTGCATCAACAACTACATCCTTGTTAATAAGCAGGTCTCTTACGGTCACCTGCAATCTTCCATCAACTTCAGCAACTTCCGGTTTGTAATTCCTGTCATACCGGATAAATACAACTCCCTGCTTTCTGGCCTGTACGTAATAATCTTCATGAAATCCGTATGTTCTCATATCCCTGTAAAGGATATATACATTGGTTGAAGGATTGATTTCTTTAATTTTCAGTGCGTTTTTGACCGCCATACTGCAGCAGATACTGCTGCAATACCGATGCTTATCATCCCGGGAACCGACACACTGAATCATGACAACGGAGT
Source organism: Candidatus Desulfaltia bathyphila (assembly GCA_014381545.1). Taxonomy (GTDB): domain Bacteria; phylum Desulfobacterota; class Desulfobacteria; order Desulfobacterales; family ETH-SRB1; genus Desulfaltia; species Desulfaltia bathyphila. Next base: position 24,341 of record JACNLL010000054.1, on the reverse strand, counting down.
CTTTGTCACCCGGGACAAACCGGCTGGAGGCCAACTGTCCTTCCAGTTCATGCTGCAGCATTACATGGTCGTTTTTCCCGTACATATATTCATCCGGTCTAAAGGAAACAGCTCCGGTGGCAATAATGATGATGCCATGCTGCAACTCCACGATTTTCTTTTCAGAACCCTGCAGGGTATTTATCGCTGTCTGGAAGTTACCCACGAACCCGTTGACGCTTTCAATCTCGGCTTCGGTAAAAACCTGAATAAGCTTATGTTCCCTTACCAGATCGACAACCTGTTTGAGATAATCCTGAGGGTCCTCCCCCTCCAGAGTATAATGTATATTATGGAGATTCCCTCCTAATTGTCCTGTTTTCTCAATTAGAAAGGATTCAAAACCCTGGTCGGCCAATGAGAGCGCAGCGGTCATACCGGCAAGCCCGCCACCGATAATAAGACCCTTTGGAACAACATCTATGACAGGCTCATCAAGCGCCTGAATCAGCCTCGCCTTTGCAACAGCCATTCGCACCAGGTCTTTTGCCTTTTTTGTAGCCTCTGCCTTTTCATGGGCATGGACCCAGGAGCATTGATCGCGGATATTTACCATTTCAACGAGACATTTGTTCAATCCCGCCTCTCTTGTAGTTTCTTGAAATAGTGGTTCATGAGTCCTCGGAGTACAGGCTGCAATAACAACACGGTTTAGTTTTTCCCTGACAATGGTTTCCTTGATCAACCTCTGGGCATCTTCGGAGCATGAGTAAAGATTGTCAGCGCTCATGACAACATCGGTAAGTCTGGCGGCATATTTTTTGACTTCCGGCACATCCACAACTCCGTTGATATTCTTCCCGCAGTTACAAACAAACACCCCAATCCGTAAATTTTCCTCTTCAACAGAACGTTCCTCCGGGAATTGTTTTTCCGAGATGAGTGTCCGACGAGCCGGAAAGAGGAGTTCGGCCGCACATACAGCAGCGCCGCTTGCTTGCGTAACAGTATCAGGAAGGGCCATAGGCCCTCGAAATCCACCTGCAACATATATCCCCTCTCTTGTGCACGAAAGAGGATGAAACAGACCGGTTCGGCAAAAACCGTATTGATTGAGATCGATACCTGTTGCCCTGGCCAGGGCAAAATTTCCGTGAGAAGCTTCCAGACCCATGGGAAGTATAATCAGGTTAAATGTTTCTTCTTGTAATGAACTATCCTCAGCAATATATTTTACGGTGATATCCTCTGTATGTGAATCAGGTTTGACATCGGAAACTCTGGAGCGAATGAATTTCACCCCGGATTCCTTTGCCCGTTCATAAAAATTCTCCAGCCCCTTGCCGTGCATCCGCATATCTATAAAAAATATCGTAATATCAAGATCCGGCTCATGTTCCAGAGCGACTATAGCGTCTTTAACAGCGTACTTGCAACAAACCGATGAGCAGTAGCTGTTGCCCGAAACACTGGAACGGGAACCCGCGCATAGAATAAAGGCGATCCTTTCCGGTTTTTTTAAATCCGACGGCCTTTGAATCTTTCCCATATATGGACCGGACGCACTTGATATACGCTCAAATTCAAGGCCGGTAACGATATTGGGAGAGTCATTGTAGTGGTAAGCGCTGATGCGGTCCGGATCAAACTCCTTAAAGCCTGTAGTCAGAATAATAGCGCCAACCTGGTAGTCGACAACTTCCGGTTTTTGATCAAAATTAACAGCCCCGATCTGGCATGCCCGTGTACATTGCTTGCACTCTTGTTTGTTCAAAAAAAGGCAATAATCGGAATCAACGAAATAGGCGGAAGGCACTGCTTGCGTATAAAGGATATCAATAGCTTTTTTGCCGGACAAGTTCTGATCATGGGGATCGGGTATGATAACAGGGCAATACTGGCTGCATACTCCGCATCCTGTACATTTTGTTACATCCACATAACGGGGCCGTCGCAATATCTTTACACGAAAGTCCCCGGCGCTGCCGGAAACTTCTTGAAGCTCAGCGTTTGCAATGATCTCTATGTTAGGAGACCGACCGGCCTCCACCAGCTTGGGCGCCAGTATTCAAATGGCACAGTCGTTGGTTGGAAAGGTCTTGTCCAGACCGGCCATAATACCGCCTATGGCCGATGAGCGTTCGATCAGATAGACATAAAAGCCGGCATCAGCCAGATCCATGGCTGCCTGAATTCCGGCAATTCCACCCCCAACAACCATTACAGCGCCAACGAGATTATGTGAGGTATCAGTTTTCATTTTGATATTGGTCGAGTGGTCAAGTGGTTGACTACTCGACCATATGTTTAATCTTCTACAAGCTCCAATGCCCCGCTATTGCACCATGTAACGCAAGAAGGACTCGGCGGGATACCGCAAAAATCACATTTTAAGGGGATACCTGTTTCGGCTTCAATAAAAAATGGCTTCTCAGGACATGATGCCCTGCAGATGAGACACATATTATAAGTTTGATCACCGATAATCAGATCATTTTTTGACGTGCAGGCAGCATCCACAAAAGGGCCGGCAATAGTCGGAAAATAGGTGGTACCTTCTCTGAAAACTCTGATCCTGGCTCTTCTCGGATTGGCAACTCCGGCCACATGATTAAGAGAACAGGCGATTTCGCAATGTCTGCAACCGGTGCACTTGGTATGATCAATTTTTATCCTCGCCATATATTTCCTCCAATTCTAATGCCTTTAAGATCTTTGCGGACGGCTGACCTTTGTTATCCCAACCACGAAATCCATAGTAGTCATCCAGCATTTCATTGGCCTTGCTGATTTGCCCCTTTGCCGGCCCATCTGCAATGTGCTCATTGTAAAATCTCTCAGGCAGGATATCATGACTTCGATTAAATCCGGCTCGCATATTGAACAGTCTCTCCAGATTCCAGATCCTCTCACCTGTCTGAAGTAGATCTTCAGCCTTGTAGCTTGTGCCTAAGCAGCTATTAATCATGGGTACAAAACTATTGAATTTAAGCCCCATTAACGACCAATTGCAGAGCCCCAGCGAATCCATCACTGCTGTTATATCCTGGAATCGCTTTACCAATTCAGGCTTTCCTTCAATAGTCCATGGTTCCAGTTTCTCATGGACGTTCAGCACTTCATCAATAAAAGTGTATGCATACAGGTGGTGTGGGCCATAATTAGAAGTTGCAAAGTGAAGTCCCATTCCCTGAATCGCACGGGGATCAAAGGGGGCAAGGGGTATATTTTTTACACCCATAAAGAGTTCCGGATGCCCATATTCCTCTGAAATTGCCTTTGCTCCCTGCCCTATTCTTATAGCATGCCCTTTTTTTGTCGCTATAAGGGTCAGCGCATGGATCAGATCTTTTCCATGACCAAACCGCAAATCAAGCTTTATAGAGTCTTTTGAGAGAAGGCCTTTTTCACTAAATTCCATAGCAGTGGCGATAGTTCCGCCTGATGCAATAGGATCCAGGCCCATCTCAGCGCAAATCATGTTGGCCATTCCGATGTCGGTAAGATCGGTAATGCCGCAATTTAGCCCCAAAGCGCCGATAGCCAGGTAGGTCGGAGCCATTCCTTTGCCCTTGAAAATCGGGTTGTTGACATCGGTTTTTTTTATGCAAGCAATCGGACACGCAAAACAGCCCCTGCTTCTAAGCGCAAAAGCGCTGGACAGAGCTTCTGTTCCAATCTGTTTTGATTCCTCAAATGAAGAACGCTGAAAATTCTTAAAAGGCAATATCCCCTTTTGATTACAAAGACCTACTAAAAAAGCAGAGCCCCAGGAAGACATAGATTGAGAGGTCAGCGACGCGCTGTTTAGTTTGTTGATCAAAGTTGTTACAACCTGCACAAAACGGTTTCCGTCAGCTACTGTCACTGAGTGATTACCCTTGACTGCAATTGCCTTAAGATTTTTAGAGCCCATTACAGCGCCGATACCAGCGGCCCCAACCGACAAAAAACCATCGTTAATAACATTAGCCAAGGGCACAAGTTTCTCTCCGGCAGAACCGATGGATAACAGATAAGTGTCACAAGCCGCCCATTTATCGCTCAGGCTGTTTTTAAACATATTCTCCGTTTCGGAGGTGGTACGGCCCCAATACTCGAGAGCAGGCTGGATGACAATTTTATCATCCATAATGGAAAGAATAACGGGAAATTCGGCCTTCCCCTCTACAATAATCATATCCAGACCCGAGTATTTCAATTCCGCGCCGAAATGCCCTCGCAATTTTGCGCACGCAATTGTCCCTGAAAGAGCGCTTTTTGTTATCACATTGCATGATGCTCCGGTTACAGCGCCTGTTCCTACAAGCGGGCCTGAAACAAATATAAGCTTATTGTCAGGAGATAATGAATCAACTGTGGGATCAATTTCATCATAAAGAATTTTAACCCCAAGCCCGCGCCCGCCTAAAAATTTATTCATGAGTTCCTGAGAGATTTCTTCAAGCTGAAAATCATTTTTAGTCAGGTTAACCCTCAAACACCGACCAGTCCAACCGTACATCTCTTATTCTCCCTATTTTTTAGTTTCGGATTTCGGGATTCCGAAATCACCAAATCGGTTACGCAGCGCCTTTGAGCCACTCTACGGTTTTTTCCTTCAGAGCCTGATCGTAACTGAAAACAACGCACGCTCTGCGGCAAGCGCCACAGCCGATGCAATCATCAGTTTCCACATAGATTGAACTCTGCTGATCTTTTATGGCCTGTACTGCACAAATTCTAAGGGCATAGCAATCCTTGCAGTTATGTTTACAGATTATATTGAGCATTTTTATCTCCTTTCAGACCTCGTCAAGTTGAGACCTTTGCAAAACGCCCCCTTTTGCCCAATTTCGGCGTCAGGCTCAAATTTTAAGCCTCGAAATACTCAATGTATTCCTACGTTTAAAATTTTCGCCTTCCTTGAACTTGAACAAAATTGAGCATTTTTCAAAGGTCTCAAGTGGTCGAGTAGTCAAAAATTATCCCAGTATTTTGTCAATTTCCTTCTGATCCGATTCCATAACATACGGGATGCCTGATATATCAGCCGCATCTCTTGTCAAAGCAACGAGATCGTTTCTATCCATATACTTAATAGCAAATTTTCTTGCACCAGCCATAAACTGCTGCAGGCCCTGGCGCAGTCGGTCTACATAAGAGTACATTCCTATAGCGCCGGCCGGAAGTTTGCTGAAATCAGCGCCAAAACGTTCTTTTAATTGTGCGCCGACCGCAAACAGTTTGATGTATCCTGTTTCAATGTCCTCGCCTTCCAGCTCCATTTTTTCTGCCATTAATTTGCCATGGGTCTTGGCAACCATAGCTGCAGCCATCATTGCTCTTCCCAGACAGATCGCTTTTACATAGGGCGCTCCAAGGGCAATGGCCTTAAATATATGATCTTCCAGTGAAAGACCGCCTGCTATAGCAATAGGCGGAATATAGGCGCCCTTTGCTTTTAGACGTTCACACATCCGGTAAGCCAAACATTCGAGCTCAACAGTAGGAATACCCCATTCATTCATCATTCTCCAGGGACTCATGCCTGTGCCGCCTCCGGCGCCGTCAATAGTCAACATGTCTATCTTGGCTTCTGAAGAATATTTAATGGCTCTTGCAAGATCGGCCGGACGATAAGCTCCGGTTTTAAGAGTAACATATTTTGCGCCAACGCCGCGAAGATATTCAACAGCTTTATAAAAAGACTCCTCATCAACCATACCAAGCCTTGAGTGTCTTTCAAATTCAGTGATTCCACCTGCCTTAAAGGCCTCCTGGGCAGCTGGATTGGTCGGGTCGGGCAGAACGATATATCCGCGTTTTTTTAGCTCCAACGCTCTCTCAAGGCTTGGCAGTTTCACCTCACCGCCAATATCTTTGGCTCCCTGTCCCCATTTGAGTTCAAATATTTCTATTCCGAGTTTTTCGATAACATATTCCGGCACACCGAGCTTTGTATCTTCAACGTTAGCTTGAATGATGATGCCGCCCTTGCCGTCATACCATCTTTTAAAGGCTTCTATCCGACGCTCCATCTCAGGAGACTTGCTGATTTTACCATTTTTAAATTCAGCCTGTGGATCCATTCCGCATATATTCTCTCCGGCTACCACAATAATGCCGGATATGGCTGCGCCAATAGCCATCTCTTCCCAATTGACTCTGGCTATTTCGGTTGATCCAACAGCTCCCGTAAATACAGGAAAATCAAGTTTTATAGAGCTATCTTTTCCTACGGCTGTTGAACAGTCAACTGCAGAAAAGGTGGCAACATCAGGATCGGCATCCACACCAACAGCCCCTACACAGGTACCCTGAATATTAAAATGGGAAAAATCGATCGGATAATCCTTTTCCGAACCTGATGTAATCTTTCCAAAAGGCTGCGGATAAATCATCTCCCGTCCCTTCAAGGCAGAGCGTCCTATCTCACACGGTCCCTCACAACCATCAAGACAGGTTACACAAATGCCTGACCCGGGAGCTGGATCAACCCGTGTTAAACTAACTGTGGCAGCGCTTCGGTTTGGTTTACTAAATGACATAACTTACCCTCCTTACCCAAATAGTTATAAAAATAAAAAAGACGTCTACCCTCTTACAGGGAAAAGACGCCTTTGTCTTCCATATTCAAAAAAAATCTCTGCACACCATTGTACAGAGTTTTCGTAAAATTATTAACTTGAGTTTTTAAGTCAACCATAGCAAATATGTCAAGATATTTCTTGCAAATCTATTCGAGCTCTTCTGAAAGCAGGATTGCTTCGGCTACGCAGCGCATGGATTTGCGTGTATCCATGCTCCGTTTTCTAATCCAAGAATATGCCTCTTCCCCGGTTTTATTACGGCGAAGCATCAGTACTTCCTTGGCCCGCTCAACCAACTTGCGCGTCTCCAGCTCTTCCTGGACAACCTTGCTTTTAACCATTAACTCAGTATTAAGTATTGCCAGAGCCGCCTGATTCGCAACAGTTGTTATCAGGTTCACTTCTGTTTCGGAGAATATATGAGGGTGCGCCGTAAAACAGTTAAACACACCGATCACCTTTTCATCCTTTACCTGAAGCGGAACACTTAGCATTGATACAAGCCCAAGCTTTTCGGCCATCTCTTTTTCCTTGAACTTTGGCTCATTCAAGACATCCTTAATAATAAGCGGGCATTTATGTGTGGCAACATAGCCGACCACGCCTTCATCCAGGTTTAAAGATCTGTCACGCACATAATGGGAATCAATCGACTGAGAAGCCTTAAGCCGAATCATTGGAGGGCTGACTGTTTCGTCAATAAGCCATAAAGAACAAATTTCAACACCGGTAACCCTTGCGGTAACCATCACGATCAGCCTAAGAATATCTTCAAGGTAAAGATCGGAGGTTATTGCCTTGCTGATGTCCATTAAAGCTTTGATGTATTTATCCTGAGTTTTTGATATGATTCTTTCCATGCTTTAAATATAGGGTTAAGGATCCGGTGGTTACTATCTAATTGCCGGCATAAGCGTCCATTTTATCACCCAGCAATGGATATCCATATCCTCGTCCAAACACACAATGCCTCCATTTTGAAATTTTATAACCGGCTTAGCAATAGACCCGGTTATCAGAAAAGAGACCAATTTTTCCATAAAAGGCAAATGACCTACAAGCATTAAATCTTCTCCGCTGCTTATGTTATCGGCAAAGCTTGCAACATCATCCAATGGATTTATTCCGCTAATCTTCTGAACACCAAGTTCAGGTTGCAGGGCAGATGCAAATATATCGGCGGTCTGCCACGCCCTTTTTTTACCGCTGTGCTTAATGCATGATATATTAACGCCGTATTTCTTAGCTGCATCCGTTATACGCTTAACATCAATGATTCCTTCATCGGAAAGACCTTTTTCAGGATCTTTATCTTTTGGCAGACTCTTGCCATGCTGCACGAGAAAAAGCGCCATAAATTTTTTCCTCCTTACAGTTTTTGTTGGGTTTCGTAAACGAAAGGCCACCAGTATTAATTAATAATTATCAACATTGAAGTTTTGTGTCAAATTTATCTGTTTTTTTCTTTACTTAATTATCATCTGATGCATATTTAGTGTCTGAACGAAAACTAAGCAAAGCTGTCATTTCGAGCAAAGCGAGAAATCTTATTATACTTAAAACACAGAGGTTAAAGATTTCTCCCTGCGGTCGAAATGACAAAAAAAGAGTTTTCGTTCAGACACTATTTATTGAGATCTAAATCCGAAAAAATAAAACTAACCTATTTAAAATTTATGAAAAAATTCAAACACGCTTCAAAAAGCCTTCAGCAAAAGAGAAAAAGTTTAATTTCAAACTTCTTAAAGGGTAAAGAACCGGCTTTTCTTGAACAGCATGCCAGAATTTTAGACGAATATTTCCGCGAAGGTTATGAAACAAGCTTAATCGGTGCGGAAATTGGCGCCATTAAAAATCCTTACGCAATAATTGCCGTCGGCGGTTATGGCAGACAGGAACAATACATCCATTCAGACATAGACCTTCTTTTCCTTTTTAACAAAGAAATCCCTGACATAGCTGATAATCTTATTAGAGAGATTCTCTACCCGCTATGGGATATTGGCCTTGATATCGGTTATTCTGCCAGATCGTTGAAGGAATGTGTGCGCCTGGCAAAAAAAGATATTGAGGTCCTGACCTCTCTTCTGGATGCCCGTTTTATATGCGGAATCTCTTCTTTGTATTCCGAGCTCATGGAACTGGTCCGTAAAAAGATACTGTTAAAACAATCCCAAAAAATAACGCGCCAGCTTATCGAAAACAACAGGAAGCGTCACCAACGCTTCGGAGACTCTACATATCTTCTTGAACCAAACTTAAAGGAAGGTCTCGGAGGGCTGAGAGATTATCATACAATGCTGTGGATCGCCAAGATTAAATCCGATATTAAACAGCCAAGAGATCTTGAGTATTATGGTTACCTGTCCCATGAAGAGTATAACGCTTTAACAAACGCCCTTTCATTTATATGGAATGTTAGAAACCGTTTGCAACATTTAGCCGGCAGAAAATGCGATCACCTGTATTTTGAATACCAGATAAAACTGGCCAAAGATCTTCATTTTAAAAGGGGGAATGGACAGGAACCGGTAGAAAGATTTTTAGGCGCACTCCACAGCCGGATGGAACCGTTAAAAGAACAGCTTTTGATGTTTCTTTATGAACAGAGTTATACAAAAAGGTCGAGGCTCAAAACAAAACCGACAAAACAGGTCAAGGCAAATGGGCTAAGTATTATCAGAAACAGATTAAATTTTAGAACTCCGGAGGATATTCTGAGCTCTCCTGATCTGCTGATAAAGATATTTGAGGAAAGCGCGCGCCTGAATATACCGCTTGGCGCTGAGGCCAAACGGCTTGTAAAGGATTTTGCATATCTAATTGATGATGATTTCAGATCCTCGGCTGTTGCCGTAAAATTATTTCAAAAGATTCTAACAACTTATGCTCCAACACTTAATGTTTTAGATGAAATGTTGAGCACCGGTTTTCTTGTACGGTTTATACCTGAAATCAAAGGAATAGTTAATCGTTTTCAGTACGATGAGTATCATCTGTATCCTGTAGACAAACACATGCTGCGCACGGTTCAGACAATAAAAAATTTCGGCACATCAAAGGACACCTCTAATGACCCATTATACGGCGAGCTGTATAAACAATTAGCCGGCAAAAAATTAATGCTGTGGGCGGCTCTTCTTCACGATGTCGGGAAAAGGGAACCTGGCGCGGGTCATTCACATAGAGGCGCTATAATCGTCCGGTCTATACTAACTGCAAAACATTTAAAGCCCAAGGATATTGAAACAGTTGTATTTTTAGTGGAGAACCATCTCCTTCTAATCAAAACTGCAACCAGAAGGGATATTAATGATGAGCAAACCGCAATTAACTGCGCCAGAAAGATTAAGGATGTAAAACGTCTCAAAATGCTCTACCTTCTGACAGTTGCCGACTCCATCTCAACCGGGCCAAAGGCATGGTCCGGTTGGACTTCGACGCTTTTAAAAAATCTTTTTCTTGAGATCAATCGTATCCTGGAAAAAGGTGAACTGGCAACAGAAGAGACAATCGAACTTATTGAAAAGAAAAAAAAGGAGCTTTTTGTTTTAACCTCTACACTGCTGCCCCGTCAGGATCTGGAGGCGCTGTTTAATCTGATGTCGCCAAGATACCTTCTGTATACACCAACGCAGGATATGCTGGAACATATCAGGCTTTACAAAAGTCTGGGAAAAGCCGATTTTGTCTGGAATGTAATCAAAGCTCATGATTCAAACACCAGAACGGTCACAATCTGCGCTAAAGACCGTCCCGGACTTTTTTCAAGGATCGCAGGAATTTTTACCTTAAACAGCCTCGACATTCTCGACACACAGGCATACACATGGAAAAACAATATCGCTCTTGATATTTTTAAAGTAAAGCCTCCGCCTGATCAGATTTTTGAGGATGAAAAGTGGATAAAAGCAAAGAAAAACCTTGAAGCCGCTCTGTCAGGAAAGTTAAATCTCGGGGAAGCTCTCGATAAAAAAATCTCTTACTATAGAGCCTCAAAACCACATGCCCTGGCAAGACCGCATCGAATCAATGTGGACAATAAAAGCTCCAGTTTTTTTACCATTATCGAGGTGTTTACCTATGATTTCCCCGGGCTTTTATTTAAGATTACAGATACTCTTTACAGGTGCGGACTCGACATCCGGGTTGCCAAAATCGCAACCAAGGTCGATCAGGTAGTGGATGTCTTTTATGTCAGGGATTTTGAGGGACAAAAGATAGACTCCGTCGATCAGATAAATGCAATAAAAGCCGCTATTGAAAAGGTGTTAATAAAAACATGACAGTTCTGAGAGGATAACAAAATGGCTGAATCAAAGGATACCATTACCGTTCGCGTTAATATTGAAATGACGACAGCATCCCTTGAGATGATTGTTGAAAAGGCAAAAGAAAAGGCTGGCCGTGACGCAAAGGGGATTTATCGTATCGACACTGCAGACAAGGTAAGTGAAATGGTATCTTGTTTTCTTTTAGAAAAAGACTTTGAGGGTTATGTGAGAAAAACGTAACCGTTTACGGTTACAAGATTTTATTGCTCTCTTTAAGGCCATCCTGACAAAACTCCCCAAGAAAGCCGTGAATATCATCCAGAAAAGCCACGGCCCCGCCCTCCTGGCCAGACAGAAGTGATTCCTTTGCCTCGTCCATGGCAGACACAAAGGTTGCCAGCACATCTTCAACATGCCTGTTTTCGCCGATCAAGGTTGCATAAAGGCTTGGATCCTGCGAAAAAAGACGACCTATCAGATTGATTTTCAGCCTGAAAACAGGGGTTGAACAGGACATCAGCTCATCAGGAAACATTTTCATCTTCTGAAGAGTTCTTGCCATGCAAACAGTTAAAAGATGGGTAAGCCCCTGGACAACAGCCATATTCCTGTCGTGTGTAACCGGATCCATGCGGGTAACCACGGCCCCTTTTGCCTGCAGCTCATCTTCCAGCCATTTGAGCCATCCGGTTCCCCTGCCGGGGCATACAATAACATTCTGCCCTTTTATCGAATCTGTAAAAGGGCCGAACAAAGGATGTGTTCCAACAACCTGAGCCTGCGTAAAACGCAGCATGCTTTTTAAAATAGTTTCTTTGAGAGAGCATAAATCCATCAAAAGCTGATCCTGGCTTAAAATCGGCCCGATCTCCTCTGAAAGGCGTATAGCAACATCAAGGGGCACACTCAGGATCACAACATCGCTCTTTTTTGCTGTATCCAACGGTGAAACCGGCGTTTTTCTCCCTGTAACCAAAACAGTATGCCCTGCCCTTGAAAAAAAATCCTTAAACCAACGACCCATATTGCCGGTCCCGCCTATTATGCCTATAGTAATATTGCTCATTGGATAGCCCTTTGTCTTAGCAGATGATCGGCAAGCACAAGTGATACCATTGCCTCGCATACAACATTAATACGCGGTATTGCTGAAATATCATGCCTCCCTTTTGTTGAAATGGTTGTTGGATTTCCTGACCGGTCGATTGTACCCTGCTCAATCCTGATAGAAGGTATCGGTTTAACGGAAACGCGTATTATAATATCATCTCCATTGGATATGCCTGCCAGAATACCGCCGGCATTGTTTGTGGAAAAGCCTCGGGGAGTTATGGGGTCATTATTTTCAGAACCCTTCATTGCCGCGGCTTTAAAACCGGAACCGATTTCCACCCCCTTGACAGCGCCGATGCTCATAAGAGCCTTTGCCAGGTCTGCGTCAAGCTTGTCAAATACCGGCTCTCCCAAACCATGCGGGCTACCTTTTACCAGGATTTCCACAATTCCCCCTATTGAATCCCCCTCTTTTTTTACGCTTATAACCCGTTTTTCCATCTTTTCAGCAGCAGCCATATCAGGAGAGCAAAACATGTTTCGGTCAATCACGCCAAGATCCCGCTTTTTAGCCTTTACTTCGCCAAGCTCAATAGTATAAGCAACAACCTTAATTTTTCCCCTGTCAAGAATAGCCCTTGCAACAGCTCCGGCAGCCACCCTTGCCACGGTTTCCCGCGCAGACGCCCTCCCGCCTCCTCGCCAGTCCCGTATTCCATATTTAGCCATATATGTTATATCACCGTGACCAGGCCGAAAAAGCTCCGCATACTTCTCATAAGCTCTTGAATCCGCGTCTTTATTGTAAATCATAATCATTATAGGGGTGCCGGTTGTCACGCCTTCAAACAGGCCGGACATGATAATAGCTCTGTCCGGCTCTTTTCTGCCGGTACTGGCCGGCGAACTGCCGGGTCGCCTGCGGTCAAGCATATTCTGGATGATCTCCTCATCAAGCGGTATCTTCGGCGGACATCCGTCAACGACAACCCCGACGCCTTTTCCATGCGACTCGCCCCATGTAGTTATTCTAAATAATTTTCCAAAACTGTTTCCAGGCATGTTTACTCCCCCAACTTCTCCATGATCCTCCTGCATATATCATCTATACTGCGATTGTCGGTATCAACAGAAAAATCCATTGCGCTTTCATAAAGTGGCTTCCGGTCCAAAAGAATCTCTTCGATCTCTTCAACCAGGCCTTTTGATGTTAAAGATGGACGCAGTTCTTCTGTATTTTGATCCTGCAAAATCCTTTCTTTAATAGTCTCAGGCGTTGCTTTCAACCAGACAATCGTTCCGCTCTTTTTCATCTGCTCTACATTCTCAATATCGAGGATTACACCGCCTCCTGTTGCTATCACATGTTTATCAAGAACGCTCAGCCTCTTTACAATAGCTTTTTCCTTTTCGCGAAACGAACTCCATCCCTCTTTGGATACAATTTCAGAGATTGTCATACCATGCTTATCAACCAGTTCCAAATCAGCGTCAAGAAATGACCATCCAAGGGCCTTGGCAAGAAATTTTCCCACACAAGTTTTGCCTGTACATCTATATCCTATTAAAAATATGTTCATAGATATAGGCCTTCAAAAACATTCCAGAAATCAGGAAAAGACTTTTCAACGCATTTTTCGTCTTTAATGACAATGCCGGGAACCCTGAGCCCCGCGATCGCAAAACTCATGGCTATCCGATGGTCGCCATAAGTATCAATCACGGCGCCGCAAGGTCTGCCACCCTTGATGGCTAAACCGGTATCAGTAGGGCTTGCTTTGATATCCATCTTTGAAAGCTCATTAACCACAGCGGCCAGGCGATCACTCTCCTTTGCCTTCAAATGAGCAACATTCTTTATAAGAGTTGTTCCTTTGGCAAAAGCCGCAACAACAGCCAGGGTCGGAACTATATCGGGCATGTCCGCCATATCAACCTCAACAGCAGAAAGCGACACGCCGGAAACGGCAATTCCGTCCTTTTCGTGAAATATCTTACACCCCATTGCTTCAAGTATTTTTGTAAAACGGACATCACCCTGCCGTGATGCCTTTGTAATTCCTTTAACCTTGATCCTTGAGCCGGTTATAGCAGCAGCAGCCCAGAAATATCCTGCCTGCGAGCAATCCGGTTCCACCACATACGAACCTGCCCGGTATGCCTGCCGGCCATGGATAGTAAAACGCCTGTATCCATCACGCGCAACCTTAACTCCGAGCCTTGTCATTATATCAATGGTCATATCCACATATGGTTTGGAAACAAGTCCGTCTGTAACCGTTATTTCAAGGCCCTCCTGTGTATATGGCGCTATTAAAAGAAGCGAAGAAAGATACTGGCTGCTTATTTTGCATTTCAGAGATAAAGCGCCGCCCTTTACTCTTCCCCCTCTTATCTCAACAGGAGGGCATCCATTCTTGTTAATGCTGCTGGCAAAAACTCCGATCTGGTTCAAACCGTCTATAAGATCCTGAATAGGTCTTTCAAACATGCGCTCTGTGCCTGTAAGCGTATACATGCCATCTCCAAGCGCGGCCACTCCGGTTAAAAAACGCATGGATGTTCCGGAGTTTCCAAGATAAACAGGACAGCTGCACGGCTTTAACACCCCATTTGTCCCATGCACCATTAGCCTGTTATCACGTTCTTCTACCTTGACGCCAAGTTGCCTGAGAGCGTTCAGGGTAAGTAAAGTATCTTTGCTTTTCAAGCAGTTCTGCAGAGTGCAGATTCCATCAGAAAGAGCTGCGGCAATAAGAATCCTGTGGGTATAGCTCTTTGATCCAGGAACTGCGACTTCAACACTCTTTTTTATCTTTTGCAATTTTATGTTGATCATTTTCCGAGCACATCCAGCACAGTCCTTCTCATTATATCGACAGGCGCTTTTTCTCCGGTCCACATTTCAAACTGAGCAGCTCCCTGATATACAAACATTGAAGCGCCGTCTACTGTAATGCAGCCAAGGTCCTCGGCCTCTTTTAACAGACAGGTTTTTATTGGATTATAAACAATATCCATGACAACCATCTCTTTGTTTAAGTCTTCTCTTTGTACTGGCATTGCTTTTGTGTTTGGTGTCATACCAACAGGAGTCGCATTAATCAGTATACTGCAATCAATATTCCTGAGCTCTGAAGGATGGTAATAATTAACCCCAAGGTCATTTGCCAGATTTTCTCCTTCATCTTTTAAAACGCCTAATATCGTCAATCTTCCACCTTCTGATACTATTCCAAAGCCTATTGCACGCGCAGCCCCACCAGAACCTAAAATAACCACATCCTTATCTTTAATGCCTGTCTTTTCCAATAATGCATTTGTAGCGCCGAGACAATCTGTATTATAGCCGAAAAGTTTGCCGGCCCTGTTAACGATGGTGTTAACCGCGCCGATCTTTGCGGCTTTTTCATCTATATTATCAAGAAATTTCATCACTTCTACCTTATGAGGTATTGTGATGCTGGCGCCCTTTATGCCAAGTGCCTTTATTCCACTGATTGCAGAAGCCAGATCTCTGCCTTTTACATTAAATGCAAGATATACTCCGTTGCAGCCTATGTGAACAAAAGCGCTATTATGCATGACAGGGCTTAAGCTGTGAGATACAGGGTCTCCAAGCACTGCATATAAAGATGTATTTGAATCAATCATTCGCATGTTCTCCAGGTTCAAAGTTCACGGTTCTCTGACTTCTGACTTCTGACTTCTGTTTTCTGTTTTCTGACTTCTGTCTTCTGTTTTCTGACTTCTGTCTTCTGACCTCTGATTTCCGACCTCTGACTTCTGATCTCTGTCCTCCGGCCTCTATCCCTTTGCCCTTGGATATGAACCAAGATGCTTAATATACATACAAAGTCTTTTCATCCTCTCCACAGTCTCTTTTACATTGGGATCCTCGATATGTCCTTCAATGTCAACAAAGAAAAAGTAGTTCCAGTTTTCATATTTTGTCGGCCTGGATTCAAGTTTTACCATGTTGATACCGGATTCTGCTATAGGCTCTAAAACTTTGTACAGCGCTCCCGGGACATGAGCCGTGACAAACATAATCGAGGTCTTGTCATTTCCTGTTCTGTGTATATCATCATGCCCGATAACAAGAAACCTTGTTACATTCCTTGAGAAATCCTCGATCCTGGAAGCAACCACATTCAGGCCGTACATCTGCGCCGCTTCACTGGAGGCGATTGCGGCCGATTCTGGATTTTCCGATGCTTTTTGTGCAGCGCGAGCTGTGCTGTTGCATTCCTCAAGTATAGCCTCAGGGAGATGTTTTCCGATCCATCTGCGGCACTGGGCAAATGCATGAGGATGGGAATAGACTTTTGTAATATCTTTCAAGCTATCTGTTTTTGATAACAGATCATGAAAAATTGCATGGTATATCTCTGCGCAAATCTTTAGATCAGATTCAAAAAAAAGATCCAGAGTATAATTGACAGTGCCTTCAATTGAATTCTCAACAGGAACGACTCCGTAAGCGCAGGCGCCTTTTTCCACCTCGCCGAATATATCACGGATGGTGGCCTGCGGGACAAAGGAAACCGTATGCCCAAAATGATTCACAGCCGCAATGTGCGTAAATGTAGCTTCCGGGCCAAGGTATGTTATAATCTCCTTTTTTTGAACTTCGCGGGATGAAGCGATTATCTCTGCAAAGATATGATGTAGCGCTTTCTTGCTCAACGGGCCTTTGTTTAAACTTAAAAGCCTGTTTATTATATTGCTTTCACGAGCTGTGTCTAAAACCTTTTCACCTTTCTGCTTTTTGATTATCCCTATCTGCTTTGCAAGTAAAAGCCTCTTGTTAATTAAATCAAGAAGTTCTGTATCGATTTCATCTATAGAAGCTCTCATCGAATCAATATCGAAATTTAAGTCATCTGTTTTTATTGTTTCAGGATTTGTCATAATATTTCATTACTTTTCCGTTATAGTTTCATCTATCTTGTGACCGAAGTGCCTGCCGCATTCCTCAACTGCTACGAGAACCTTATCGCCCGGCAAAAGGCTGACGACCGATACCGGTTTGCCTTTTGGGTTTGTCAGCCGAATTGTTTCCGCATTTTGAAGGATGGTTGTTATCTTCAGGTCGCCGACAACCGCCCTTATCAGCATTAAAGGACGTTTTTCGATCTTTAAGCGCCCCACAGTGCCAACAGATGTATTTCCTTGAAAATCAACAATTAACACGTGATCTCCTGCTGAAAGTTCTGAAAGGTATCTGGTCTTTCCGCCGGGAACCCTTGTGTATGCATGAACCGGCCCTGCATTTATTCTGAACGGCCTTGGAGCAACATAAGGATTGGAAACAGTTTCAGCATGAACCAGAAATAAGGCGCTGCTGCTGTTGCCAACCAGAATCCCCTGGCCTGAATCCATTGATGTGCATGTGTCCACGCACACCCTGTCCCCCATTCCAACAGGAGTTATTTCAACAATCTCGGCCTCCTCAAGAGCGGTTTTATCCTCAACTGCTTTAATCATGGAAAGGGTTTTTTTCAGCTCAATTACGCTGGTGGTATGAAACAGTATATGGTTTACCCCCTTTTCCAGAATACCGAGAGCTGTCTGCGCTTCTTTAAAATTATGAACCTGCGCTATTACATCAGCCCCTTTTGCTATCAGATTTTCAAGAGGAATCACCGTCCAGTCGCTGCACTGAAGAATTACCTTTTTATTCTTGCAGAGCTTAACAATCTCTTCTTCGTCCTTTCCGCTTTTTATTGTAAAAAAGAGAACATCCTTACCAGGCTTTAAGTCGCCGTCTTCTGAAATTGTTTGTATTACGCCAAGCTCCTTGACCTTTTTGCTATATCCCTTTGGAACCATTATGCCGTCCGCTCCACCTTCAAGAGCGGTTGTTACAATTTTCTTATTCCAGGGGTCCACCTTTACCCAGATTTTTTTCATTGTATTAATCCTCTTATTCTAAAATTTTCAGGCCTTCTTCCACGCTGATGCCGTCATTAACAATGCCTGAAATAGCCCTTACTATTCGATCTGGATGTTTGTGCTGAAAGACGTTGCGGCCGATGGAAACACCGCCGCCGCCTGCATCAATTGCACCCTTTACCATTTCCAATATCTCCCTGTCTGAATCCATTTTAGCGCCGCCTGCAATTACCACGGGAACTGAACAGCCCGCGACAACCTCTCTAAAGGTCTCTACAGAGCCTGTGTATGAAACCTTAACAATATCGGCTCCCATTTCACTTCCAACACGTGCCGCATGCTTTATTACCTTAACATCATACTCATCCTTGATCTTCTCGCCACGTGGATAAATCATGGCAAGAAGCGGCATGCCCCATGTGCGGGCCTCATAGCTTACCTTTCCAAAATCATTTAACATCTCTTTTTCACCGCCATTTCCTAAATTTACGTGTATAGATACACCGTCAGCGCCCAATTTTATCGCCTCTTCAACCGAACAAACCAGAGTTTTGGCATTGGGATATGGCGAAAGACTGGTTGATGCGGACAAATGTAAAATTAATCCTATATCTATCCCACCCCCGCGATGGCCTTCACCGACAAGACCCTTATGCTCCACGATGGCATTGGCTCCTCCACTTGCCACCTTTTGTATTGTTTCCTTCATGTCCAGCAGCCCGTCAATAGGGCCAACCGAAATGCCGTGATCCATTGGAACAATTACTGTTTTGCCTGTATCCCGGTTAACTATACGTTCCAACCTAATCCGTTTGCCTAAAATTGTCATAACATACCTCCTTTTGTGCAAAAAGGCCATGAAGCATTTTATTCTCCACGGCCTTTTAAAACAAAAAAGCCGCGGCGTTTAAGGTCTGCCACGGCTTTTTGCGTTTAATTATTTTTTTAAATAGCGTCAACGCACCTCAGGCAAACCGGTATTATAAAAATACCAATAATAACTAAAATATTTGCCTGAAAATTTGTGCGTCATTTAATTACCTTTTTTAAGTTTCTTAGCTCTTTTATACTATTATTATTTTTTGTCAAGAATTTTTTTTAGCATCCCATTAACTACTCAGCCGACAACTGGTTTGCAAATGGACGTCCAGCCGGCCTTCCCGATTATGCAAGACAGGATTCGCCCATGCAACTTAACCACTCTTGGGGATTTAACGATATTGTCACTGGTTGTTTGATTTTCTTGCGTTTTGCCGGGAGTTCTTTGAATAGATTAATAACTCCATCGCAGATAAAGTGGTTGGATTGCTCAGAAGTATACATGATGTAAATAGAACGTAACAAACGGTCATGGGCTTCACCAATTTCTTTCTTTCCGTTTTCCCACCGCGATACAGTTGACGCCGTAACGCCTAAAGCTTGAGCTAAATCTTTTGCTTTAAGGTGAAGGTCTTTTCGTAAGAATTTGATCTCTTCGGGTTTTAGGAGAGCTTTTCTCTTTTCGCAAATATAAGCCCCAATAACACGATGCAGTTTTTGCATGTTGGGTATTGAAGCGTATGATTCGTTACAATTTTGGCAATGGTATTGTATTATGCCAAAAAGGGTAACATCAAGGCCGCACTCATTGTATTTGTAGGGTTTATCTTTGATTATTTGTATGTCATTACCACATAAATAGCATTTCCCCATTGTTTCCACCCCCTCAACTCAATACAGTTATTAAAACTGCTGACATCCGCCTGACTATTGCAGCTACAACGCCGGCATCGTCACCATCTATGCCTTCACCCTTGATAGTGTAAGCCCAATTTTGCGCCTTGGTATTGAACTCTTTTTTTGTGATTTCCCCATTTAACAAAATGTATTCAACATCATGAGCGGTATATTTTCGCTCTATCATTCTTTCTTTTGCATGGCTACTTATAATAATAGTTCCACCCGTAACAATTTCACGTATGATTTTGTGGGCATTACTATTGGATATTTCATCGATTGGGTCAAATACCATGTCTTAATTATAAATCACAAAGTTGATCTTGGGACAAGTTTTTAAATTTTTGGAAGATTTTGTCAAGTAGTTTTTTAGTAAAAGAAACCAGATTTTTTACCGAAATTAGATTCGTCAAGTTTCTAATAAGAGACACCAAGAAACTATTTTGTGTAGATTCCAGCCTAAACCTGCCACTTAAAACGATGAGAAAGATGTTCAGAAGCTCAGCCGTTTCTGCAACGGAGAGGAATCTCCTCACTTTTTTTCGGAAGAGGACAATCGGTCGGTTGTAGAGGGTGGTATATTGAGGGTTGGAATCGTGTTTATATCGTTTTCGGAAAGCTTCCGAAGATTGGAATTGCGGAACTGTATCTTTAAACTCAATTTTCCATGTCCTTGACATGTTTTTTCAATGTATCTGCGTAAACAGATGTCAGCTAATGCGCTAATCAAGACGCGACACCGAACCTTTACCGCATGCAGACGGGGTATTAATATTAAAATAAAATAAATAATAATAATAAAATAATAATATTAATAAAATAATATTATATTAATTAATAATTAATAATTAATATAATAAAAAAAAAACCATAATAAAATAAAAGGACTTGACATATTTTAAGTGTGGTATTATAGTTACCACGTAGTTAAAAATTTACCACATAAAAATAATACTAAATACTAAAGAGGTCCAACAAAACAATTCAAAGGAAGGAGGAGCAATGTTTGGAGAATTCATTAAAACTCTCAGGCTCGACAGAAACATCGGCCTTAGGGAATTTTGCCGTCAGCTATCTACCGATGCAAGCAATTGGAGCAAAGTTGAAAGAGGAATTTTGCCCCCGCCTCAAGGTGATGAAAAACTCGACCAAATCGCTGAAGTATTGGGTATTAAGAAAACCTCGGAGCTTTACAACGAACTTAAAGATAAAGCGGCTATTGACGCAGGAATCATCCCAAAAGATCTCCTGTCTGACCAGGAAACCCTTAATGCATTACCGATGTTCTTCAGGACTGTTCGAAGCGAAAAGCCTACCGCCGAGGAAATAGAAAAGCTGATCGAAAAGATCAGAGGAGAAGGTTGATGGCCTCGGCCACTTTCTCCGGAACTTCTTCCCTGGACAAAAAACCCAGCTTAACCGCTCTGCAGACAAGAAAATCGTCTTCCATGGAAGAATAGCTTTTCCATAGCTCGCAAGATATTTTTTGATGAAAGCTGTGAATTTGATCATTCAGCTCGAAACAATCGATCTCCTGCCGGCGCCATTGAGCAAAGTGTCTGTCCAACGTTTCCAGGGCACTGCTCAATTCGTGCTCATGCGCAAGACCGACCAGCTCCTGCAGTTTTTTACGAATTGGTTTTGGATAATTATGCGTCATATTTTATAATATTATTAAGATCCTAAGCCGACAACTGATTTACAAAAAATAGACGTTCCGCAAGCCCTACCCTATGTTTTTCCGACACCAAATCACTTTCTATTTTATTTCTTGAATGAGTTTTCATATTCTTGGTGATTTTGCTGTTATCATTTCTTTATCAAAACAGTAAATCCTTCCTGCTCGAAATGGCGGTCATTGGTAAGCACTTCTGCCAGTGATTCAGCCTTCATAACGTTCATAGTAGAAATACAATCGGTCATGCTGTATTCTTTGTCACTTCGATTTTCATAGAAGGCCAGCCCCTTTAAGAAAGACTCACGGGTCTGCGGAATAACTTTCACATTTGGATTTTCCAGGATAGCCCGGACCATTTTCGCTGCTTGCTTTCGCATATGCTCGCTTTTTGAAAGGGCCGCTAAGAATTCAGTCAATACTTCGTCCGTTGTAACTATAAATATCTCGCCCAATGATGCTCTGGCCGCTTTAGCGATCTTTGCCCATGAATCATTAGGATTCACCCTTGCAATCCAGTAATGCGAATCCGCAAAAACGGTTTTCATCGTTTGGGTACCCCATACAGGTAATGATCCAGATTATCATTCAAATCACTGGGGAGTTTATCCCATTCTTCTTGAGGAATTTCCCTGGCAAGCTCTTCCAATAAATCTTCAATTGGACGTGCCGACTTATCGTAATGTGTCTCGGAAGTGGTAAGCCTTAATTCATCTACCTGCAAAACTCGAAGAAGTGTTCCTTGCGGCGAGTATTCTCCTGAACCCTTTACATACATTCGAGCTGTCTTGTGCTCCTTTAGTGCTGTTGTAACCTGGTACTCCTGTTCGGGGGTAAAAACTACCGTAACTGCGGTGTCTTCACCTGACCACAGTTGGAACCGACCCTTCTTGACATCAGCTTCAAATACTTCTCCACTAATTTCGACGTGATCTTCATGCGGAGTTTCAACGTATTTTTCCAGCCTTTTTTTGTGCACCAAGGTCAGACGAGCTGGCTTCTTATCAGGTACATGCAACTCTACTGCTTCATCATCAGCTAGACTCTGGCCCCATTTGGCATACTCCGACAGTAATGCCCTCGGGAATCTCTCAGGTAACTGAGCGTCTGCACCTATCGCCTCAAACACCTCATGGGCCAATTTAACAGCCTCCTTGATCTCAACGGGTTCCGGCCCCCAAAAGGTTCTTTGGTCATTTTCTTCAATAAAAACCTCAAGCGGTGCAGTTGCGCTCCCATCCTCAATCCTTCTCAGACACAAACGCACCCTCTCCTCAAAATGGGATGGTAATCGTTCACGGTTAGGATTCGCTGCTCGCCAGAGTGTCTTGGCTGTTTCTGCCACCATCTTCTGAAATTGGCTCAATTCGCCCAGAGCTTGCAAATCCAGAGCGTGGTCACGAAATCGTTCCCCTTTAAAAGTAAGCTTTACCACCTCTTTCCATTTGCCTGTCATTATTACACCTCCAGAATCTTTAGTGACTCAATACCCCAGTCATCCATGATCTTTACAGCTACGC
This sequence comes from Candidatus Desulfaltia bathyphila, assembly GCA_014381545.1. GTDB lineage: Bacteria > Desulfobacterota > Desulfobacteria > Desulfobacterales > ETH-SRB1 > Desulfaltia > Desulfaltia bathyphila. The sequence goes on along the minus strand of JACNLL010000054.1, from coordinate 1,654 downwards.
GCCGGTTGTCGCCTGTCTCAAACGGCAACGAAATCGTGCCGCGATAGGTTTCAATAAGTTCCTCGTCTCTGCCTTCAGGTTCTTTGCCAGACGCGACCATCCGCGCTTCTGCCCGGACATGGGGAAAAACACCGGACTACATTGCGTATTGCGCCCCCAAACAAAAAGGAGTTTATAGCAAAACTTACAGGAAGATTAAATCACTGATCAAGGTTGGCTCCCAATAGAGATATTTATTTTAGAATATATTTGTAACTATTTATAAAATCTGTTTCATCAAGACCATGGATGTTTTTATTAAAGGTTGTGTAAGATTCTGAACCACCGTCATAAAAGTCTTGGCCTCTAACTACTGTAGTAAGAGAAGAAGGCAAACCTTTGAGTTTAATTTTTACATAATTCTCATATATAACTTGAGTTATAGTTTCGAGAAAATTATCAATAGTATCGTCTGGAATGTTAAGTCTTACCTTTCCATCATCTTCAGCGAACAGATTTCGAATTCTAAAAATCACCACAGGTACAATATGCTCAATGTTGTAATTAACAACACTTTTTATGATTTTTGTAATTTTGTTGTCATCTCCCTTTGCCTCATAAATATCTTGAGCTATAAAAGTTTCGGATAGTTCATTGGCAAACGCTTGTTGTTTGTACTGACGTATTAATTCTCTTTTACGACTTTCAAGTTTTGGTATAATATACTTTCTCCTTACTTTAAATAAAAGTGGGATCAATTTAGATATAGCTTGTCCAGTATTCAGAGCATCCTGGTTGTTCTTCTTCATCTTGGAAAAAAGCTTAGAAAATATATTATAGATCGGCATTCGCTGATTCGTGAGTTTATAAATATCTTTGTTACTGTTTAAGAGACCTGTCGGAATAATAAGCCTCAACAATGTCAAAATGTGAATCTTGGGAATAAACCTATTTGTTATTTCTCCATATCTATATTCAATTTCCACTTTTCCTTTATATTCATCAATGAAACCTTTAAAAACATACCGCTGCAACTCACTTTTATTTTTATTCCCAAAGATATCGTCCGGTGTAACTTTTTGAGTGTCATTATTTGCTTCTGCAATTAAAGTGCCCGCGGAATAAGCATCAAATTTATCTTCCAAATCTTCTATAACCTTATTAATTACATTAATCTGGATTCTAATAATCTGATTGTTCAAAAACGATGATAAATTCAACTCATGGAACCGATTTTTATATCGTTCCTTTTTTTCAATTTGCCTAATAATCTCTGAAACTTTGGAAAATTTAATAAAGTTAAGAATTGTCATAACTTTTTCTGAACCACTAAACACTTTCTTAATAAAAGCATTATAATCTTTGCTCTTTATTTGAGTTACCTTTTCCTCCCCAAAATATAATTTTATAATGATAAGAATTAAAATAATAAATCGCGTTTGATTACCGTTGGTTAGACAGCATTCGTCGTATTTCACAGTCATTGAATCGCTTTCAGAGAGGGACTCTGTTGTTAGACTGGTAATCACCCCAGAATGAAGGAACCTAAACATTTTTGCATTTTCAGTCAGCAGGCTATCAAAAATCCTGATATTTGTCTTTTTCAGTCCAGTATATTCTCTAGGAGCTTGTCCGAGAATAGCCTTATTCCAGCAAAAAAGTTAAGATAATATTT
>JACNLL010000107.1 GCA_014381545.1 Candidatus Desulfaltia bathyphila | reverse complement strand
CAATATCAACCCCGAAAAATTCTGCAACAGGTTTTAATATTTCCGGGTTATCAGATTCTACTTTCCTGGCTGTTTCAATAACCTTTTCCAGCCCACTTACTGTCATTTTACCCAAAGGCTGTCTGCACCCTCCGGAAGGCATACCAAGAACTGACATAAGAGTCTTGATGCCCAGCGGATTTCTGGCCCTGCATACAACCTCTCCGTAAGGTGTTTTTTCCTTTGTTTTAATTGTTACAAGCCCGAAAAGAGGTTCAAGGGCAGATAATATCTTTTTGGCTTCAGCCTGATTCCCCTGCTCAAGCAGCTTGACCATTTCTGCAACAGGTCCGGGAGCAACATTTGAAGCAACAGAAATAACGCCTGAAGCCATTATTTCCGGGTCTGTCATCATTTCAAAGGTCAGGCCGTCGTCACCGGAAAGTATAGTAAAATCCGCTCCGCAACAGGCTCTTGTGTGTTTCATGTTTTCAATGCTTCCGGTAGCTTCTTTTACCATGTTAACATTATCAAAATCCCTGTCAAGAATTGCAAGATCTTCCGGGAGCAACTGTGCGCCGGTCCTGCCGGGAATTACATAAGGGATAATCTGCACGTCAGGGAAGGCTCCGGCAACAGGCGCAACATATTCCCGCCGGATTTCAAGAGAACTTGGCCCATTATAATATGGATCTACAAGCAACAAAGCTTCAACTCCAATATCAACAGCATGCTTTGATGATTCAAGTGTCTCTTTTGTATTGTTGCTTCCGGTTCCGGCTATGCAGATACATTTATCCCGTGTTTTTTTCGCCACATCTTCAATGACTTTGTTATGTTCATCCCACGTCAAAGTCGGACTTTCACCCGTGGTTCCAACTGCCAGAATTCCGGTTATTCCGTTTTTTATCTGGAAATCTGCAAGTTGCCCAAGGCCCTCATAATCAACAATATCATCCTTAAATGGTGTAACAAGCGCAGTGAAACATCCTTTATACATAACACCTCCTATGATTATCTGCCGCCGGTCCCCCTTCCGGAAATATCCCTACCTGCAAGAGGGTTGTAAAGCTTTATAATCGCCACCTTCATTACATCCAGCATCTGTATGTCCAGTATAATGTTCAGCAAGGTATTCTCTCCTTCTTCAGGGAGCACACAGGCATTTGAATCGTCAAAGGTTAAATCCGGAAACCCTTTTAGAAGCTTTTTTTTCTCTTTTTTTGAGACTTCTACCTGAATCGCCTTTTTGCCGTCTATTTCCTTAACCTCACCGGACAATCCCGCGTCTTCAATCTTTTTTAGTTTTTCATCATCTAAAATAATATTAATGTAAAAATCCGCCATTTAATTACCTCCTGTTTATTGTTAAAAACTTCTAATTTCTTGATTAACAAAAGCTTTTGGAATATAAAAAAATTTTAAAAAATATATTAGGATTTCTTATTAAGAATTTTAATTTCTGTCAAGAATCTTCTCACAGTTCTGGAGATTTGATATAGCGGATATTCAATCGGAAGTGATGTTGCCACCGGTAATTGGCCTTGAACTTTACCTCGTTTATATCTTGTGTGTTGAATGGTTGATGTGGTACAAATTTTTATAGTATATGATAAATTTTACTTATCCGGGTTAGGAGTGATGAATTCGTAAAAAGTCCATTATACCCCTTAACCGTCATTCCGGCGAAAGCCGGGCACGTAGTGAAGCATTAGCGCTATCCAGTCTTTTCAAGTGGTTGCAGATCATCTGGACTCCGGTTTTCACCGGAGTGACGACTTTTTACGAGATTGTCAGGAGTAACTGTTTGAAAATGGAATTCCAAAATTGCGTCAGAAACAAATATGGCAAGTGTGATCTTCCGTCCAACACGATTAGCAGAATAAAGGACGGGTTACGAAAATTACATCTCGACGTTGAATACTCCGCCTTTCAAGTCTCGGGCAACATCTACTGGGGGCGGATATGGATTGATTCAATAAGGATAGTCTGTAATGGAAAAGGCATTACCCCGGAGCTTGCAGAGGCCAGTGCATATGCTGAACTGGCTGAACGTCTCAGCGCGGGACTCTTCTATCCGGTCTTTGAAGAACGGGTGAGGTTTAACATCCCGGCCCTTTACAATGAAGAAACCAACAGGTTTCTTCATTTTGAATGGATGAAGGGATATGTATATGCCCACCAGGATGATTTGAAGGAAAACGTTCTAAGAATAGAAGACCTGCTGGCAAACGAAAGTCATTTAACGGATAATGACATCGAGCATATCAAAAATAGCCACATGGCCAGACATTGGGTCGATGGTTTTTCAATAGTTCATGAAGAGACAGTAAAAATTCCAATCAATTTTGTCGCATATATTCATGCTTCTAACGGGATGGCAGCAGGAAATACCATCGAAGAGGCAATGATTCAGGCTTTATGTGAAATATTTGAACGTCATGCCCAAATACAAACACTTAAACCTGAAAAAACAGTTCCATCAATTGATTTGGATTCTGTGGACAATGACGTCATAAAGGAGATGATTAAATTCTATCAGGGAAAGAATGTTGATGTAATGATCAAGGATCTTTCTCTTGATGGGCTGTTGCCCTGCATAGGCGTCCTGTTCATCAACCACAATTTGCCTCCTGATCGCCTGGAACATAGAATACTGATACCGGGCGCCTCTTTCAATCCGGACGAAGGTCTGACAAGGTGTTTTACGGAAAGCATGCAGGGCCGTGAAACTCTACTGGTTCCCCGCCCACAGTTGGATAAACCGGTTGTTCATCGATCTCAGGTTGACAATTATTATTTGTTAATGAAATGTGGTATTTCTCCAAAAGATATCTCATTTCTTGAGCAGGGAGAAGTTGGCGCTTACAGAAACGGTAAAATCAAGGATATTTTTGGCGAGATTGAGGAAATCAAGAGAATATGTAAACTGTTCAACACCGATTGCATAATACTCGATCACACCCATCCAATATTGAACTTTCCAGTAATAAGAGTAATTATTCCACGGATTTCTGACTTTTTACCTTTCTTGAATCAGGATATTCTCGTATCTGAAGCAACAAGACCGTCCGCTACATGGCGTGGAGCAAGGTTCAGGAAAATAATGCAGAGTTTTTTTGCATAGAAACCGTTGACAATTCCATTTTTTCTTGACATCAGGATGACATCATAATAACCAAAAAAAACATGGTAATAGTTTAGCTACAGGCAAAAGGGCCTGTAAATAGTCGAGTAGTTAACCACTCGACCAATTTCCCACTCGACTACCACGCGGCGCAAGCGCCTGCGTTGCACGTCGACCAATGTCAAAGGATATAATTATGCAAAAAGCAAAAAATGCAAAAGAATATATTGCTAATCACCGAGCCGCGT
>JACNLL010000006.1 GCA_014381545.1 Candidatus Desulfaltia bathyphila | reverse complement strand
CACCGATGCGTAATATGCCAAACGTGACCTGGAAGGAAATGCCGTTTTGCTCTTGCCATCTGCCCGTGCTCTTCTCTTAAAAGTGTGCTTTGGGCCCTAAAAATGGCCATTTAAGGCCTTATTTAACGCAAAATTTTAACGTTTTATATATTATCTCAATATGTTGCTGTGGCCCGACCCCCATTCCTTCCTTATTCCTTATCCTTATTCCTTATCCCTATTCCTACCTTGGATATCACATCGGCATAATCCCGAATATTTCCTTTTTTATCAGGGTTTGCTTCCCGCCACATGGCGGCGGTTGTGCCGAACAAGGCCATATTCAGAATAGCTGCTTCCGTGGCGTAAATGTGGTTGATCTGGGATTTGCTCAGTTCCGGAGGAACAAGGTTTTCCATGATGGCATCGGTATGAATCCGGTAATTGATTTTGGTCAGGTTCCGGCGAATATCCCAACCAAGCTGCTTTCGCTCATCGTCTTTCAGGTGCTGGAACTCTTTGATAAGGTATAATTTGAATTCTACTGAAATCCAGGAGGCAAATTCAAAGGCGATGTCCTTATGCGCATAGGTACCACCATATCTGCCCCGCTTTGAAATAAGACCTACTGCATTAGTTTGGTTGATCCACTGTTTAGGCGTAAGGGTAAAACTATTGAGACCGGCCTGCTTTTTAAACCCGTCGAATTCGACGGGTTTAAAATCCGGATTATTGAGTATTTCCCAAATACCGAGGAACTCGATGGTGTTTCGGTTTCTAATCCAATTTCGAATTAAATCGTCCGTTCTTTCTGCGTTTTTATGTCTGGCAATATCCGTTATACAGATATAGTCTTCCTCACTATGTGAATATACTGTTATTTCAGTTCCTTTGACTTTAATTTTAGCCATTTTTCACCTCGATTTTCCCAAGGTTTTTCAGCCCAGAATAAGCCTGTTCAACCTCTCTTCCTCCTTCAACTGCTCCTCAAGCTCCGTTTTCAGCTTCGGAGGTCATAAGAAATGGATTATACCAATTCCACCCCACCATCGCAAGCTCAGGCGAGGCGGGCGGGCATCTATTCGTGATTTTTTAGGCATGTAAGCCGAATAACGTATTGCACATCATGAATTAAGTTCGTCCCGAATATCTCCCTGTCACCTGAATCCCTCTGGTTTCCGGGGGCAGTTAAAACCCTTGCCGAAATAAGTTACCGACAATATTCGCAATTACCCCGATGAAGACACCAAGCATCAAGTAGGAGAAGACCAACTGCGCCCAAACGGACACACGTGCAATTAGAGCCAGAGGTGTAATTTCCGACGGAATGTTTCCTGTGCCAATTACAATTGAAAGGTAAAAAAAGTCCCCGAACGACGGCACTAACGGTAAACTTGAAAATTCAAATTCTATATGTGTTTGTGGAGGTGCCAGCATTGCTAGGATTTCACCGTAGAAGACTTCTCTAAACTCGAGTCCAAGCGTCAATTCCTTTTCTATACTGTCAGCTATTGTTTTCAAGTGTTTGCTTAACCAAGCCAGATTTCCTTTCTTTCCATCTTGAAAAATGTTCTTCCTAAGTATCTTTGCCACCCTTTGCAATTCGACAAATAGCCTCTTTTCAAAATCTGTAGCAGATCCGTTACGCAATTGCTTGTCAATTAAAGATATTGGCTTCTTTAGAAACTGTGCGGCTATTGAACGTGGGAAGGTCTGTTCAATCGAATTGTCTTGGTACGTAATAATGGAAAATTTTAGCAGGCCATAGTGCTTAAATATCTCCTCGACCATTTCTGTTACCGAAACCCCAAGAAGTTGAATATCGTGAAATTCCTCCATCTTTTCCTTTTGATCAGGTGACATGTGAAGGAACAACCGAGTCTTTAGAAAACTCTGCCATGAGACATTTGTGTTATCTCCGATAAAATCCCGAATTCTCAGAGCATTCTTCGCCGTTACTTCACGCTTCTGCTTCAGAATGTCGGATAGAATGAATGCTTTCCCTTTGATCACAAAGCCACGCAGAAGCTTACCCTTATAAATTATGTCAGGTCTTCTATAGTGTTTGTCAAGAAAATAGTACCAACACCCAAAAGCAATCAAGCTAACGAACAGCACCCATAAGATCATCGATAAGATGTAGAACTTATTATTCAGTATTGTTATGAACAACGTCCTCAGGACATCGACCATTACTACAACAGCTTTTTTCAACTTCAGTTTCTCCATAAGCAAAAAATAAGATTGCCTTTGAGTCAAGTAGGCTGGTTTCCCTCGACACTACAGGATGATGTTTACTTTCTCCGTTTACCGCTTGGTTTCCTGTTGCCACCAGTAGGAGTTTATAGGGGACACATTAAACTTATAAACTTATTTGCCGGTTAGCGAATATTTTTTAGCTTTTGCTATCTTCTCGCCTCGAATTACTGATTTACCGACCTGCCTGTGCGATGTGCCGATCCCCCGGCAATTATATATTGAGATTTTTGTAAAACGTCTCCTTTTGCCCAATTTTGGTCATTGCAAGCAGCAGATGGTTATGCGGCCTGTAGTTTCCGAACATGCAGGATTTCCTTGTCTTGCATCAGGCGCACGTGTTCAATATTAAGCGTCGCTACTGCAACAGTTTCGCCTTGTCCGGTGATAAACTCCACCTCAAAAGCTTCTCCAACTTTGTAGCAATGTACGACAGCGCCAATGTCCCCTCGCTTGAGTTCATGCTCAGGAAGATCACAGGAAAGAACAACGGTATCCAATTCTTTTATCAATTTTGTCTCCTTTTAAGTATCGGCTCTTCAAGCGGGATACGCCGTCACAAATCGCGGACGTTTATCGCCTGATTCGACCACCCAGACGGTACGGATCCGCACGGTAGTTCCGATGGGAGTAAAAATGTCCCCCTCCATAATATATTTGGTGCCATAAGGAGTGGTAACCGCTTGGCTGACTTCTTTCGATTTTGCAATCATGAGCAGGCCATCCGCCAACTGATCAACATTTGCTTCGGTGTAGCCGAATGACCGAAAGTATTTCGCCTTAGCCTTTCCGACCGCATGAGTTTCAGATAGGAGGTACTTGGTCAGTTTCGGTTCTGGGATATAAGCCTGTTCGTGATTTGGAAGCATCAATTTCCGAGTAAGTATCCTATGTTAACATACACTCAATAGAATTCTGTCAAATGATACCATAATAAATAATTATATGATTTTTTGCTTAAATACCACACATAAAAAATGTCGACAACAAAAATGTAATTTTGTAGGGGGCTTAAGGAACTTAACTTATCAACTTATTTACCGGTTAGCGAATATTTTTTAGCTTTTGTTAGTTTCTCACCTCGAATTACCGATTTGCCGATGGATTGCACCGATCCCGCGGCAATGATATGGCGCATGGCTCCCGGAGCCTGCCCGCCATCGCGAGCTCAGGCGAGGCGGGCGGGCATCTATTCGTGATTTTTTAGGCATGTAAGCCGAATAACGTATTGCGCGGCATGAATCAAATTCAATAGGTTAGTACGTCCCGTCCTCTCCACCTTGTTCGGCCATTTACTTTATGCGACGTCTCGCATCGGTCTAACTTGTGGGGAAGGAAGGGGGCGTTTCTCGAAATCAAAATGATGAATAATATCCTCAATCACTTCACATAACTCCTTATATACCTGTTGTGGATCATCACCGTGAATTCCTGTTATAAGATCGGGGCACTTGCCTATGTAAACCTGGTCTTCTTCACTCCACTCCACCCATTTGTGGTATTTGTCGCTCGTCTTCATTTATCTACCTCTTCAATTGCTTGCCGTACTTGTTTTTCTTGATACAGCTTGGAATCTTCACCTGACTTCCCACTGATGGTTACGGCACCCGGATAAAGGGCGTGAGTGTATTTTCGATGTGATCCTTTACCTGTGCCTTTGATCTCGTAGAACCCTGCTTCAACAAGCTCTTGTATCAGTTCTCTTATTTTCTTTGCCATAGTTTTGTTATGCTCTAATTTTGAACGTTATCAACCAGTTAACATCCATTATGCAACGGAGCTTACCACTTAATTATAGGTCTGGGGTCCGAATGTTTCGAGGTGAAATTTAATTGCAGATTTGACGTCGGCCATGGCAGTTTCATAGGTGTCGCCCTGGCCAACTACCACGCCTTTAATTCCGAGAGGGTAAGCAATATAGGTGTCGGGATGTTTTTCCACGATAATTTTGAATTGTTTCATCAGCCTTACCTCATATTACAAGTCTTGGGTCATACCGGACTTGATCCGGTATCCAGCGTATTTTCCTGGATTCCGGCTTTCGCCGGAATGACGGCTTTGGGGTATTTAATTGCCGGAGTAATAATTACAATAAAACGGCTATAAGTCAAGATCATATCCGTACAACCCTTTGAGACCTTTGTGTGCTTCGTGTACTTCGTGGTAAAATATCTATAATCCTTATACTATTGACTCTTGCTTAAAACAAATTAATTGAGTATAAAATAGTAATGAAAAAACGAACCCCTATAGCTGTTGTCGGGATGGCCGGTGTGTTTCCCGGAGCTCCTGATATTGATATATTCTGGCATAACATTACAAACAAAGTCGATTCTGCATGCGAGGTGCCGGAAAACAGGTGGCTGGTTGACCCTGATGATATTTACAGCGCCCATCCTCTGCCGGACAAAGCTATTTCAAAACGAGCCTGCCTTATAAGTTCCGATATACTTCAATCAATCAAGTCGGATCATACAGGCATCAATATAGACAAAGATCTTTTAAAGAATCTTGACCCTCTCTATCACCTGGTTCTCCATGCAGGCAGTAAAGCATTCTCCAGTTTTACTACATCTTCAATAAACAAAGATCACATCGGAATAATTCTTGCCGCTATCGCTCTGCCGACTGATTCTTCATCCTTCATCACGCAAGAAATCACAGGTAAATTCTTTGAAGAAAAACTGTTCGGCAATGCTGCAGCAACACCCCTTAACAGAAAGCAATGCATATCCGGCAGAGTAACGGCCCTTCCGGCAGCCATTCTGGCCGAAGCTTTAGGCCTTGGCGGCGGAAGTTATACTCTTGATGCAGCATGCGCATCATCTATCTATGCGGTTAAGCTGGCATGTGACGAACTTTATTCCCACCGGGCAGACGCCATTCTGGCCGGTGGTGTTTCAAGACCTCAATCTCTGTACACACAGATAGGATTCAGCCAGCTTCGCGCATTATCCCCTTCAGGCCGTTGCGCCCCTTTTGACGAAACCGCAGACGGCCTTGTCGTAGGCGAAGGAGTCGGCATAATTGCATTAAAAAGGCTTGACGATGCCTTGCGTGATGGAGACAATATCCATGCTCTAATCCACGGCATCGGACTTTCCAATGATATAAGAGGCAACCTTCTTGCCCCGGACTCCGAGGGCCAGGTTCGCGCCATGCAAAACGCTTACAAATCCGCCGGCTGGTCACCTTATGATATAGACCTTATTGAATGCCATGGCGCTGGAACGCCTGTGGGGGACGCCACGGAACTTCAAAGTTTAAGAAATCTCTGGGGCGAATCAGGATGGTCTTATGGAGAATGTGCCATAGGATCTGTCAAATCGATGACAGGCCATCTTTTGACAGGCGCCGGCGCCGCTGGAATGATCAAGACCATCCTTGCGTTAAAACACAAAACTCTGCCCCCCTCGCTTAATTTTAACAAAGTGCCGGAAAAAAGTCCGCTCAACAAAAGCCCTTTCAGGGTGCAGACAGAGGCTGAAAAATGGGTTAGAAAAGACAAACATAGACCGCTTCGCGCAGCAGTAAGCGCATTCGGGTTTGGTGGAATAAATGCTCATCTTCTTCTCGAAGAATGGCGACAATCATCTAATTCAAAATTCAAAATTCAAAATTCAAAATTCAAAACCCCCACCCCCCCTGTTGCCATTGTAGGAATGGAAGCTGCTTTTGGATCTTTAAAGTCATTGAAAGATTTTCAAGAGGTTATTTTCAAGGACAAATCCATAATCAGAAAAAGGCCGAAACACAGATGGAAAGGATGCGACAGTGTTGCGAAAACCTATCTTGACAAACGGGCCGCATACGGCGGCTATATGGACAAAGTCTCGCTTAACGCGGGAGAGTTTCACATACCTCCCAATGAAATTTATGATATACTTCCCCAACATTTGCTTATGCTGAAAGTATCAGCCAAAGCCATGAAGGATGCCCACCTTGCGCTGAGAGAAGTTCGACCACGCATGGGGGTTATAATAGGAATGGCATTTGATTTTGAGGCAACCAATTTTAACCTTCGCTGGAACCTTAATAATTTTGTCAAAAAATGGGCAAAAAGACTCGACCTTGATGATGACCAAGCAGCGATCTGGCTTGAATCACTGAAAGACTCATGCGGCCCTCCCCTTACAAATACGCGGACACTGGGCGCTCTTGGAGGAATTATCGCGAGCAGAATCGCCAGGGAATTCCGTTTTGGAGGCCCGAGCTTTGTTGTTTCCGGTGAAGAATCCTCAGGTCTTAGAGCCCTTGAAATAGGCGTAAGATCCCTTCAGCAGAATGAGACGGACTCCGTACTTGTGGGGGCGGTAGATCTTTGCGGCGATGTCCGGAATATCATAATCGCAGACAAATCACGGCCATTTTCGAAAAAGGATAAAATCAGCCCTTTTGACCAATCAGCAGACGGAACTCTGCCCGGCGAAGGTGCTGCAGCGCTTGTCCTGAAACGGCTCGACACTGCTATAAAAGACAAAGACAGGATTTATTCGATAATAAAAGGGATTGGAAATGCGTGCTGCGGGGGCATCGATAGCGACCCCCCTTCAAAAAAGGCTTATACACTTTCTCTTAAAAAATCATTTAATGATACCGGCGTAGAAGCGTCTTCTATAAGCTATATTGAAACACACGGAAGCGGCAACCTTAAGGAAGACAACATTGAATCAGAGGCTTTGAATGAATTTTTTATTGGCTTGAAGCAACCATGCGCCATAGGATCTGTAAAGGCAAACATCGGCCATACAGGAGCAGCCGCAGGACTTGCTTCTACAGTTAAAACAAGTCTGTGTTTACATCAAAAAACAATTTCTTCCTTAAAGAACTCCTGCAACGGAAAAAAGAATATTCTGCAAAAAGAGATATTTCATATACCTGCGAATCCAAAAGACTGGGCAAATGACATAAAAGATAGTCCCCGCAGGGCATGTGTTGGATGCATGACTACAGACGGCAACTGCAGCCATATCATTCTTGAAGAATTTGAAGATACAAAAGAAAAACCAGGCGCTCACCTGCGCCCGCATCGTAAACAAGAATATTTGGGCAAGAAAGAGACAAGCAGAAAGATAACTCTGATCATCGGAGGAAAAGCTTCCTGCCCTGCGCTGCCTGAGAAAAAAAGCAAAACGCAAAGCTCTCCGGAGATAGATCGCGCGATAAAAAACATTGAAGCCACAGCAGATGCTCACAAGACTTTTTTGGAGTTTTCAACCAAGCTGCAAAACTCCTATGCCGAGGCATTTGAGCTTCAGACAAAACTACTTATGGCTCGAAACATAAAGAGCAGAGGTCAGGAGTCAGAGGTCGGAGGTCGGAAGTCGGAAGTCAGAAATCAGAAGTCAGAGGGCAGAGGGCAGAGGGCAGAGATCGGAAAGAGAGAAGAGCAAAGAGTAACCAGCAACGAGCAACCAGAAACCAGAAACGAGACACGAGCAACCAGTAACAATCAACAAACAACGCTATTCTCCCGCGATATGTGCATGGAATTTGCCACCGGCTCTGTGGCAAAAGTGCTTGGCCCTGAATTCGCGGTAGTCGATACATATAAGGCAAGGGTACGCCTGCCTGACGAACCTCTCATGCTTGTTGACAGAATAATTTCAATTAAAGGTGAAAAAGGTTCGCTGGGCTCCGGCCGCATTGTAACTGAGCATGATGTTCTGCCAAAAGCGTGGTATCTGGACGGGAGCCGCGCTTCTGTGTGCATATCGGTCGAAGCGGGCCAGGCTGATCTGTTTCTGTGCTCTTATCTGGGCATTGATCTTGTTGTAAAAGGCAAAAGAACATACAGGCTGCTTGATGCTGTTGTAACATTTCACCGCGGTCTGCCGCAGCCCGGAGACACAATCAGATATGAAATCAATATTAAAAACTTTGTCCGCCAGGGTGAAACATTTCTTTTCTTTTTTAACTTTAAAGGCTTTATCGGCTCCTCCCATCTTATCACCATGTCTGACGGGTGCGCGGGTTTCTTTACCGAAGAGGAGGTTAAAAATTCAGGCGGAATCATCCTTAAAGATGAAGACACAAAGCCGCTGAAGGGGAAAAGATCAGCCGGATGGAAAGAGCTGGTGGCTGTATCTGTTCAAAAATATGATGATGAGGCTGTAAATGCTTTGAGAGTCGGGAATTTAAAAGCATGTTTCGGCCCTCTTTTTGACGGGGTTGAGCTTGCCGAGTCACTCAGGCTTCCCGGAATAAACAAAGATCGGATGAAACTTATCGACCGGATTATCCATCTTGATCCTGATGGAGGGCGATACGGGCTCGGCCTGATTAAAGCAGAGGCTGACATACATCCAAACGACTGGTTTCTTACCTGCCATTTCATGGATGACATGGTAATGCCGGGTACTCTCATGTACGAATGTTGCGCGCATACTCTCAGAGTCTTTATCCAACGCATGGGATGGGTGACAGAAAAAACTAACGTATGCTATGAACCGGTAGTTGGAGTTAAAAGCGGACTAAAATGCCGCGGGCCGGTAACTCCGGCGACAAAACATGTTGTTTATGAAATAATAATAAAAGAAATCGGATACAATCCACAGCCGTATGTAATTGCCGATGCTCTCATGTATGCTGACGGACATAATATAGTTATGTTTACAGATATGTCCATGAAAATGACCGGCATAACCGGCGAAGAAATAGAGGCATTCTGGAAGAAAAAAGAAAAACATGTCCTGTTTGACCGAAAAAGGCTGCTTGCATTTTCAGTCGGAAACCCTTCTGAAGCATTTGGCGAACCCTATAAACAGTTTGATAAAAAAAGGCGTATTGCAAGGCTTCCCGGGCCGCCATATCAGTTTATGGACAGGATAGTTTCCATCGAGCCTGAGCCGTGGGTTTTAAAACCCGGAGGATGGATAGAAGCCGAGTATGATGTGCCTTATGATGCATGGTATTTTAAATCAGATCGCGGCCGGCTGATGCCGTTTTGCATTTTACTTGAAATCGCGCTTCAGCCATGCGGCTGGCTTGCGGCATATATGGGATCTGCTCTTAAAAGCAAAAATGATCTCAAATTCAGAAACCTTGGCGGAAATGCGGTCTTGCACAACAATGTGTCACGTGAGGCAAAAACCCTGACTATACGGGCCCGCACAAAAAAAGTCTCTGAAGCGGGCGATATGATTATAGAAGAATTTGAGTTTCTGATACTTAAGCAAAATAAAATAATTTATAAGGGGGATACTTCCTTTGGTTTTTTCACGGATAATGCCCTGATGCAGCAGGTCGGCTTAAGTGACGCCGATAAACGGGCATATATTCCAGCAACCGATGAACTTGATAAAAACAGTGCGTACCTGTTTGAAGATGAAGCCCCTTTCACTCCCGACGATCCTGCCATTGACAAAGCGCCATGTTTATCAATGCCTTCAAAAGCGATGCGCATGATCGATAAAATCGATCTGTATCTGCCGGACGGAGGCCCAAAAGGTCTTGGTTTTATTCGCGGGACAAAGGATGTAGATCCCAATGAATGGTTTTTCAAGGCACACTTTTATCAGGATCCTGTATGGCCTGGTTCTCTTGGGATAGAAGCATTTCTTCAACTTATTAAGTTCATGGCGCTTAAGCGCTGGAAACATCTATCCGACACACACGGTTTTGAACTTATCACCCAAAAGCCGCATAACTGGACCTATCGCGGGCAGGTTACACCGGTTAATAAAAAAATCGAAGTTGAAGCAATGATAACCGGTATTCAGGACGTTCCTGTCCCAAGTATTGTCGCAAATGGATTTTTAAAAGTGGACGGGCTCTATATTTACGAAATGAAAAATTTCGGTTTTAGATTAATTCCTGATATATAGCGGCTGGACGAAAACTCCCTGCAAAAAGCAATTCTTATGTTTTTAATATAGATTTTTTATGAAAAAGTGTTATGTTTAATTGAGGATTTCCGCAATCCTGCTGAAGCGGGAAGTAAATAACAAGGAGAAATTCCAATGCATTCACCAATTGAAAAATTAAGGATAGGGGTAGCCAACCGAGGAGTTCCGGCCCTTCGTATAGGACGGACCATAAGGGAAATGGGAGGCATATATGTAGCATTTGCCACAGAGGAGGACAAAACCGCTCCTCACGTATCCAAGGCAGACAAGGCTTACACTATACGGACGGAAAAAGGATATTTAGACATAGAACAAATCGTTCGCCTTGCATTGCAGCATGATGTTAAAGCCCTTCACCCCGGCTGGGGTTTTGCCGCGGAAAACAACCGGTTCCCATCCCTGTGCAAGGAAAACAAAATCATCTTCATCGGCCCTTCAGAAGCTCCAATGAAAAAACTCGGCAATAAGGTCACGGCCCGAAAGATTGCAAAGTCTGTTTCCGTACCGGTCATTCCCGGTTCCGACAGCGCGGTAACCCTTGAAGAAGCAAAACAGATCGCACGGGAAATCGGCTATCCTGTAATGATAAAAAGTGAAGGCGGCGGCGGCGGAAGGGGAATTATAATTATTGAATCCACTGAAGAGCTTGAGCGGCATTTCCAGAAAGCCTCAACCATTGCAGAGGCGAGTTTTGGCAACCCGAATTTATATATTGAAAAATTTCTTTCATCGGTCAGGCACATGGAGATACAGGCTGTCTGTGATTCATTCGGCAATGCAGTAGTACTGGATGAGCGGGACTGTTCCACGCAGAGAAAAAATCAAAAACTACTGGAAATCACCCCCTCTCCCTGGAAAGGAATGACCGGTGAATTAAGAAAAAGTCTTAAAGATGCTACTTTAAAGATTATATCCGCCTCAGGATATGATTCTATCGGAACATTTGAATTTTTAGTGGATGAAAAACAGAATTACTACTTTATTGAGGCAAATACCAGGCTTCAGGTTGAACACGGGATTACAGAGATACTTTATGGAATAGATCTTGTTGAAGAAATGATACGAATCTCTTTTGGCGAAAAACTGCGCCTGAAGCAGGAAGAGCTGAACCCCAGGGGATTTGCCATGCAATGCCGAATAAATTTTGAGGATCCCCAAAATAATTTCCAGCCAAACGCAGGTGAAATAACCAGGTATCTTTCTCCTGGCGGCGAAGGAATAAGGCTCGATTCATGCGTGTTTTACGGATACGAGTTCCCCAAGCTCTACGACTCGCTGGCAGGCCTCCTTATGGCGTATGGAGCCACATGGGAAAAGACACTGGCAACCATGCAACGGGCTTTGTCTGAATATTTTATAGGAGGCCTGAAAACCACTATTACATTTCA
The DNA here is from genome assembly GCA_014381545.1 of Candidatus Desulfaltia bathyphila. Lineage (GTDB taxonomy): Bacteria > Desulfobacterota > Desulfobacteria > Desulfobacterales > ETH-SRB1 > Desulfaltia > Desulfaltia bathyphila. The sequence continues at coordinate 5,908 of JACNLL010000006.1, read as the reverse complement.
TAAAAAGGTTATTTCTCATCCAAAATTCATGGCAGGTGAAATTGTTACAAAATTCATTGATAATACCCCTGAACTGATGTCTTATAGGGAAACCATACCTGAAGAAATCCGACTTGCCGGTTTGATGGCTGAAATTACCGCCAAAGGATTTAATCCATATATCGGGCTTGGGTCTTACCGAAAATTCGGCGATTCCAAGATCGGCCCAATGTCTGTGAATGTTTCAACATTGGCAAAAAAAGCTGCCAATGACCGTTCCTATCAGCCGCCCTTTAATCCCAGCGACCATCGGGACAAGATTCTAAGTTTTTTACGGAATTCTGAATATGTGGAATTCTGTAACACAACTCCAAGAGATATAACCCAGTCGGAAACCAGCAATCGATTCCGTCTCTTTGACGATCGGCTTGTCGGGCCATTAATTGACAGGTGCGGATATGCATCAATCGAAAACGGCGGCGGAGCCCATTACCACGTTGCCATGTTAGGATGCATGACAGACCCGTGGGCTGAAGCAGCAAACTGGAACGAATTTGCGCCAAACACGCAAAAACTTATCCTCATACGCTCAACAAATGTGCTTGGCTATGCTCCCCAGAGTCGTGAAATCATGAAGCGCACCGGCGAGATGATAGTAAAACATTACCACGTAATACGATGTTTCGATTTTCTGAATCATATTGAAAACATGGCTCCGTTTGCCGAAATCGTTTTAAATGCTGAAAACCGTATTTTTCAGCCCGCCATCAGCTTAAGCTGGGCACAGGGTTTTGATGTTCCACACTACCTTGGGGTGCTGGATGACATCCTTTCAATGGTGGGGCGAATTTTAGAATGCAATAAGGATGAGGCATCTAAAAAAATCATATTCTGCCTTAAAGATATGGCAGGAGTATGCCCGCCGCGGTTTATCAAAAATCTTATTTCGACCGTACTTGATAAATATCCTGATTTAATTATTCAATATCATCGCCATGCAACAGACGGTCTTGCCGTGCCAGCGTTAGGCGCAGCAGCTCAGGCAGGAGCAAAAATCCTGGATGTGGCTGACGGCCCCAGCGTAAGATTTTACGGCCAGACAGCGGTAATGCCGGTGCTGGCATATATTGAAGGAGAGCTTGGCTTAAAGACCCGGCTTGATAAAGAAAAAATCAGAGAAACCGCATTTGTTCTAAAGCAGATTATGCCGGCATACGATCATTACTGCAGACCCACATTTCTTGGGATTGATCACGATGTTACACTGCACGGACTTCCAGGCGGGGCCACTTCAAGCAGCCAGGAAGGCGCCTTAAAACAGGGATACGCATTTCTGCTGCCCAGCATTCTTTTAGTTCTCGAGCTCTATCGAAAACTTATCAGGTACCACGATGTTACTCCCGGCTCCCAAATAACCTGGACTAATGGATACATGATGGTTGTAAAGGCTTATGAACGGGGCGGAATGACGGAAGTGCAAAGAATTATCAACCTTTTAAACAAGGTAAACACTGTTGAAGAAGATAAGCTGGATGAGCAAACCAGAAAAGACCGAAAGATACTTTTTTTCCATGCAAATGACGCTTTAAAAAATCTTCTGCTTGGAAAATTCGGTAAACTTCCTCTTGGGTGGCCAAAACAATGGATCTATGAATCGGCATTTGGGAACAAATGGAAAGAGGCTATTGATAGCAGAACCGAAGAAAGCCCTCTCAATTTTCTTCCCCCGGTTAATATAGATAAAGTAAAGAAAGAACTGGCCGGACATATCAAAAGAAAACCAACGGAAGAAGAGCTGGTTAATTATCTGAATCATCCGGGCGATGCCTTAAAGCTCATCAAAAATCTGGAAAAGTACAGCGATCCCAATGTGCTTCATGATGATATCTGGTTTGAAGGTCTTGAACTGGGCATTGAACGGGAATTTCGCACCTCTGATGGAAAAATACATGACATAGAGGTCATGCGTTTAGGCCGGATAAGCAAAAACGGCACAAGAAGAATACGCTACAAGCTCGATCACGAAGTCTTTGTTGAAGAAATACAGGTTGAAAAAAGAGCCGTGGAGAAAAAGGGGGTGGAAATGGCTGATGAAAATAATCCATATCACATCGGCGCCCCATTTGATGCAGATCTATGGCTTGTTCACAAAAAGGCAGGCGATGCCGTGCAGGAAGGTGAAGAGATATTGAACCTCTCTCTGATGAAGGTCGAATACTCTATAAATTCTCCTGTAAGCGGTGTTGTTAAGAAGGTGCCGGTTTTTGCCGATTACAAAGCAGATAAAAAGATGGTTCCTGTGGTAAAGGGGCAGCTTCTCATGGAGCTTGCTCCCCCTTATAAATGTTGCCCGAATTGCAACGAACCTATAGAGGAAAAGGACAAATTCTGCTCAAACTGCGGAAACAGGTTGTCTGATTAAAGCGCCTTCAAACCGATATCACCGCACTTGCTGTGTTGAAACGCATTTGCGATAATTAATTTTCGCCGTGATATTTTTTTTGAAAATAAGAGATAATTAAAGGATATTCGAGATTTTAGGAGAAAGCATTGTTTTGAGATTTATGTTAATAACTACGGATGTGCATAAAATATTTAGTAAAAATGCTCGTTCAAAAAAGGTTGTATTTAGAAAGAGTTGCCAATTTGGCCATAATATATATATAAATATCCGATAGATATAAATTGTTAATAACCTATTCAGAAATAATTCTAAAATCATTTACATCAGATTTGACACCAAACAGCCCCTGCCTTAAATACAACAGAACTTTATTTAAAAAATCATTTACTATCCCGAAGTAATCCTGAAAACCGTTTGATTTTATAATTATTGAATAATTTGCCTTGCCTAAAGAACCTTAACATCTCGTCATTTTAATGTAATACGCTATGGAACAAACCTGGATTAAAATTAAAAATTCAATCAAGAAACAGATTCAAGGGCAAAGTTTCAGGATGTGGATCGAACCTCTGGGCTATTTAAGATCGGATAATGATTCTATTGTCGTGACCTGCCCAAATGCTTTTTCAAAAAAACGGGTCCTTAATTATTACAGCGCACTAATCGAGTCCGAACTACACAAAGTATCATGCAATGGATACAAATTTATTATTGAAGTTTCCGGAAACAAGGGTGGTTCGAGAGGAAAAACAGATAATGAACCTCAACTGTCTCTTCCAAATATTAACGCACATGCATACGGAGGACACTTTTTACGAAGAGATTTCACATTTGACAAATTTGTAGTGGGCAGCAACAGCGACTTTGCTTATTCAGCGTCACTCTCACTCGCCTCAAGAGATAATGCAAACCAAAACTCCCTGTTTTTGTTATCCAAAACAGGAATGGGCAAAAGTCATCTTACTCAGGCTATCGGACATCACATTCTTTCTGAGGATCCTTCAAAACATGTTTATTATATTACTGCTGAAGACTTTACAAATGAAATGATTCATGCTTTTCGACATGATTCAATCGAGCAATTCAAAAATAAATTCAGAAGTAAATGCGATGTATTGCTTATTGAGGATGTCTATTATTTAAGCGGTAAGCAGCGCACTCAGATCGAGCTGGCATTAACACTTGACTCTCTTTTTGAAGCAAACAAGAAAATAATTTTTTCAAGTTGTTACCTCCCATCTGATATTCCAAAACTAAACGAAAAATTGAGATCAAGTCTATCATCCGGTATTATTTCAAATATTGATCCTCCGAATTTCAGAACAAGGGTTAGAATACTGCAAAAAAAAATAATGAATAACGGATATTATGTTTGCGAAGATATAATCCATTATTTGGCCAGCGAACTCACTGAGAATGTCAGACAACTTGAAAGCGGCCTTATCGGAGTCACTGCAAGGTCATCACTTCTTGGAACGCCTATTGACCTGAATCTTGCGGAAAGCGTAGTAAAAAATATAGCCAGGCAACGAACTAATATTACTATAAATGTAATTAAAAAACTTGTATGCAAACAATATAATATTTCAATAAAGGATATTGTTTCAAGTTCCAGAAAACAACGTATTGTCAGGCCCAGACAAATAGCAATGTACCTGTCGCGAATGTATACTGATTCACCCCTTCAGACCATAGGAAAAAGTTTTAATAGATATCACGCCACAGCCCTTCATTCAATTGGTATCGTTGAACGGGGATTAAAAGAAAACAGTCCTATGAAAAAGCAGGTGGAATTTCTTTGCGAGAAATTAGAATCCAGCGAATTTTGACTAACACTATTTTTAAACAACTTCAGGATATTGTCGGCACGGCCAATTGCAGCAGGGCAAAAGAGGACCTGGCCTGTTATGCATATGATGCAACTGCCCGAACCTATATGCCCGATGCTGTTTTATTCCCCCAAAACAGCTCTGAAATATCTGCTATATTAAGACTCGCCAATAAACATGGCTTCTTTGTTATCCCACGCGGTTCCGGTTCCGGCATGACTGGTGGATCCCTTGCAGTCAGCGGGGGCGTCATCATCGTAATGACCCGCTTCAACCGTATTCTGAAAATCGATAGGGAAAATCTGATCGCTCATGTGGAACCGGGCGTTGTAACCGGCCACTTGCATAAGGCTGTTGAAAAAGAGTCTCTTTTCTATCCTCCGGATCCATCAAGCTCCGAATTTTCAACTATGGGTGGAAATGTTGCGGAATGCGCCGGAGGCCCCAGTGCGGTTAAATACGGCGTAACCAGGGATTATGTGCTCGGCCTCGAGGTTGTACTCCCGACCGGAGAAATTATTAATACCGGTGTGCAAACCGCCAAGGGGGTAGTCGGATATGACCTGACCCGCCTGATAATAGGATCTGAAGGCACTCTTGGAATAATTACCAGGATAACGGTTCGCCTTTTACCCCTTCCCGAAGTATCAAAAACAATAATCGCTGTTTTTGACAAGATAGAAACAGCAGCACAAACAGTATCGGAGATCATAAGAAACCGCATAATCCCACGCACTATGGAATATATGGATAATGCTTCAATAAGGTGTGTGGAAAACTACCTTAAAATTGGTCTTCCAGTCAAAGCAGAAGCTTTGCTTTTAATAGAGGTTGATGGAAATGAGGATGAGGCAAACAGGGCTGCAAATGAGTTAAAAACACTTTGCATTAACCGTGGCGCAACAAGCGTTGAAAAAGCCATGACCAAAGAGGCGGCGGCAAACATCTGGAAAGCGCGCAAGGCGATTTCTCCCGCCCTGTTTAGTTATGGACCGGATAAGATCAACGAGGATATTGTAGTTCCAAGAAGCAAGATACCTGATATAGTAAAAAAGATAAATATGTTAAGGGATGAAACAGGGCTCTGTATAGTCAGTTTCGGGCATGCAGGTGATGGAAATATCCATTTTAATATAATGCTGGATAAACAAAATAAGGATGAGCTTGAAAAGGCGAAAACGGCGGTTGAGGCCCTTTTCGACTATACCCTTGAACTTGGAGGAACCATTTCCGGTGAACATGGAATAGGTATAACCAAGGCGCCTTACATTAAAAAAGAGATTGGAGATGTTGAACTTACCCTAATGAAAAATATAAAAAATATCTTTGATCCAAAAGGCATATTAAACCCTGGCAAGATCTTCCCATAAGCGCCAAGTTGTTTTTGCATAGGTGGGACTGAAAAAAATGAACATCGAACACCCGCCGTGCCCGCGCCCGTCGCGGCAGGTCGAACGTCCAACATCGAACGTTGAATGAGAAAAAGGGAAACCCATCGATGGTTAAAACTTATTCAGCGTGTACCACTAATTAAAAAGCCTGAACTATTAGATGATATTTTACAGGAAACAGAGGAATTAATTAAGATTTTCGTTACAAGTATCAAAACGGCTGAAAAGAAACAGAAATAGCCGTTGAATTTTCGGTATTGGATATTCGTTTTTCATTCGACGTTGGAATAATTTGAGGAGCGGAG
>JACNLL010000038.1 GCA_014381545.1 Candidatus Desulfaltia bathyphila | reverse complement strand
TCGTTTTTCAAATTAACCATTAACTCTGCTTCCAATTCTTCGATCGTAGGCAGGCTGGATTTAAGTTCTTCCGGTATGGCTTCAGTAAGTTTATATTCGGACACGCCAATAGGTTTGCTCATATCTCGCAGAGCATATTCCGCAATGATCCTGTTCTTTGTCTTACAGAGAACAATGCCGATAGAGGGATTGTCCTGCTCTGTTTTTAGCAGATCATCCAGGGCAGAAAGATAAAAGTTGATTTTGCCTGCATATTCCGGTTTAAACTCTCCGATTTTCAATTCAATGGCAACAAAACAACGCAACTTTAAATGGTAAAAAAGAAGATCAATAAAATAGTCCTGACCTCCGACTTTAAGGTTATATTGTCTTCCCACAAAAGAAAAACCAGCTCCAAGTTCCAGAAGAAATTTTGTAATGTCCTTAACAAGCTGGTTTTCAAGGTCTCTCTCGTGAGCCTTTTCTCCCATAGTAAGAAAATCAAAGACATATGGGTCTTTTAAAGTCTCTTTTGCCAGATCAGATTGAGGTTTAGGTAATGTGACATCAAAGTTGTGGGTTAAATGTCCCTTCCTGTCATATAGGTTGGTTTCTATTTGGTGCAGTAAAACGTTTCGTGACCATCCATTTGCAATAGTTGCATTAATATAGAACTCTGCTTTGTTATAATCCTTCATCTTGTTAATTATCAATATGTTATGCCCCCAGGGAATTTGTCTAACAAGTTGTTGGACTTTTTTGTCTTGCACTGAATAAAACAGATACCACTTTCTGATCGAAAACAGATTGGCCCTTGAAAACCCCTTCATTTCAGGAAATTCTTTTTTCAAATCTATTGAGAGTCTTTCGACAACCGCATTGCCCCAGCCGGATTCCGTTTGTTTGTCAACTATCATTTTCCCAAGCGTCCAATAAAGGGAAAGCAAACTTTTATTAACTTCAAGTGCAGCCTTAATTTGAACCGAACGAATTTTCGATTTTACCTGGTTAAGCCATTCTCTATATTCCATACTATCCAAAAGTTCTGAAACCATACCGAGCCCTCTTAATGTCTTTCTATTGAGCCTAAATGCTGAGGTCCAACACTTGCGAAACGGGGAATAAGCAAACTTAGGGGACGTCCATTGTATTATAACATTCCCCCGGACGCCTTACGGGACGTTCGCGCAGAACGCGCCTTATTCCCTCATGATTTTTTGCGGTATGCTCCTTGTCCTGTAAAGGCACGCACTCGTTTAGAAAACTTGATTTTAGAGGATGTCACAATTTGTGATATCCTCATGCCTTAAAAGGAAATAACTTCATCATGGCAAGCTGAGTTCTTTGCAAAATGTATGAACAGGCAGAACTCTTATTCCCTTTTTATTGAACAAAAGAAGTATTTACTCCAAATTCGACCTTAAAATCTGTTGCCTTCACAACCGGCTTCACGGTTCTTTTATCTTTTATTAAATCAACAATACCATATTTAGCCATTGTGTTTAACGTTCGTGACAGATTGCTCCGCTTCCGTCCGGTTGCTATTTCCAATGCTTTTAAAGAGGTTGGTTTTTGTTCTTTTATAATTTTTAAAAGTTCCTGATTTTCGTTGCTTAGGACTTGCGCCATTGATTGCAAAGATTCAAACCATACTTTCGGTTCCTTCTTTTTGGCTGTATATTCTCCTTTAGCAATCGCAATCGTTCTTTTTTTATAGTCCTCTTTGGACATGATTCCGATTTTTAGTATTTGTTTTGCCATAGAAATATTTCACCATTTAAATCTAATAGTGATTCTAAAGAAAAATCTCTTTTTGAATACTTTTTCATTCTCTTTTAAATAAAAGTTATCATCCGATGATAACTTTGTCAATTAATATAATTTAGAAATTGATCAGGACTAACTTAGGAGGCGTCCATTGTATTATAACATTCCCCCGGACGCCTTACAGACGTTCGCGCAGAACGTGCCTTATTCTCTCATGATTTATATGGGCGTGAGGTAAGCGCAAGTGCAAGGAGAAAAACTGGTTGTTATTTTAAAATTCTGATGATTTTGGGTTTGTATGCATCCTTTTTGGATAAGTCCTTTCCTTTTGCTTTAACAACGAAAAATGAGGCAAATAGAAATAAAAAACCAGCAAGCATCGAAAATATTGATTGATCATAATTAAATATCGGCGCAATTTTATCGCCGATAACCACCCCAAGGACTAAAAATAAAACCGGAATCATATAAACGAGAAAAGACACTTTTAATAATGAAGATGTTTCAAAGCTGATAGTAACCCTGTCATCGACCTTTGCTCCCACAGCATTTATTGCTTCAACCTCTACATCATCATCACCCCCTCCCATTGTATGGCAAAAACCTTTTGCCGAGCATGACTCACACGCGGCGGATCTGGTGCATTTAACCCATGCTGTGGAAGAATTAATCTTTATTACAATACCTTCTTCGGTTGCCAAAATATTGAGCCTTTTTTTAAAAAACAATCACGAAAGACAGAAGACGCTAAATAGAAAAAAGTGTAACCGTTCGCGGCTTGAAACTTGAAATTGGAAAGTAGAAATTTCGGAGGGATGAAACGAGTTTACGAGTTGGATGTTTACAAACTGGCAGAAGCGTTATCAGACCCGCCTGCCATGCAAGGCACAAGCGGGCAGGTATGGTCTGGCACCACAAAGCATGAAGGCCAAATTTCCAATTTCTATTTTCTAATTTCAACGTTCCGTCTTCAGCCTATTAACCTGAGTAGTTACGCCATGCCTTTGAATGCAAAAAACGCAAGGGCGAGCATTCCTGCGGTTACAAGCCCGATAGCAGTGTCTTCGAGCGGTTTTGGGACCCTGGCCAGGAGTATGCGTTCACGCACTCCAGCAAAAAGAACAAGGGCAAGACCAAAACCGGCCGCATAACTAAAGGACGTAACAAGGCTCTGAATAAATGTATACTCTTCATTGATATTTATCAGGCAAACCCCCATTACAGCGCAGTTGGTTGTAATCAGAGGCAAAAATATACCAAGACCTTTATATAGCGCTGGAATGCTCTTTTTTAAGAACATCTCAACAAACTGTACCAGAGATGCAATAACAAGAATAAACGCAATAGTTCTAAGATATTCAAGGCCGAAAGGCTTTAAAAGATATGCCTCGATAAGCCATGTTATTGCTCCGGCCATAACAAGAACAAAGATTACAGCCATACCCATTCCAACTGCTGTCTCCATTTTCTTTGAAGTGCCTAAAAAAGGACAGCAGCCCAGATACTGGGCAAGCAGAATATTGTTAACAAGTATGCAGCTTATCGCAAGGAGTACATAATCGCCCATTAGATTTTCTCCTATTTATTTCCTGCAAGGTTCATCATACAGAGCATAAGGCCAAGACACACAAATGCGCCGGGCGCCTCAATCATGAATGTAAAAGGCTGAAAAGAAGGCCCAAATACGGATATTCCGAAAAAGGTGCCGCTTCCAAATACCTCCCGTACAGCGCCGAGAGCAGTTAGGGAAATTGTAAACCCGATACCCATTCCGAACCCATCTACTATTGAACGGACAACACCATTTTTGTATGCAAATGCCTCGGCGCGTCCAAGCACAATACAGTTAACGACAATAAGAGGTATGAATATTCCAAGCGTTAAAAAAAGCGGATATGCATAAGCCTGCATAACAAGTTCTACAACAATAACAAATGTTGCGATAATAATAATAAAACAGGCTATTCTTACTTTTGAAGGGATTATATTCCGCAGTAATGAAACCAGCATATTTGAACATACCAGAACAAAGACTACAGCCACACCCATTCCCAGTCCGTTTTCTACACTTTTAGTAACAGCAAGTGTGGGACAGAGGCCGAGTACAAGCCTGAATGGGGGTATCTCATCCCACAGACCTTTGACGAATTCCTGAGTGATAGTCTTAGCCATCTTTTACTCCCTACTTAAATTCCTTCATTTTTTCAGCAATCTGAGGTTTTAAACGTTTATAAATATTCCCGGCCTCTGTTACGCCGACACAAACACCTTTTGAGGTAACAGTGGCTCCGGACATGGCATCGATCTCTCCGCCGTCAGGTTTGACCTTGCAGGGTTCAACAGCGGATAATCCCTTGAATTGATTTGAAAATTTAGGATCTGTTTTTGCCTTGGAACCTATGCCTGGCGTTTCACTGTGGGTGGTTACACCCATGCCGATAATCTTGTCGTCATTTATGTTTACGCCAACCATAAGGCCGATATCACCGCCGAAACCTTTCCCAAAGCTTTCAAAAGTCACTGTATCGGCCTTCCCGTCGAATACACCTACAAAGAAGCTTCTTTCAATATCGCCGTCCTTGATTTTAAAGCGGTCAACAATAGGATCATTGGAACATCCCTCAAGAATATTCCTTATTGCAGGCCCCTTAACAAACACTAACTGCTGGTATTCGATTTTTTCCATTGTTCCGCCTCGGACTGCGGCAAGAAGGCCTCCTGAGAAAGCGCTTAATACAGTTAACACTACGATCATTTTTATTATTTCACGCATTTTAAGCTACCTTTCCAATCGCTTTTGGTCTGATCTTATCTAAAAGCGGGCTTACAAGGTTCATAATCAGGATCGCAAAGATCACGCCATCAATATAGACGCCGATATTTCTGATGAGCACGGTCATGAAACCTGCAACCGCGCCGTAAATAAGCATGGGAATAAAATTGACCGGTGAAGAGGAATCTTCGGTTGCAAGGAAAAACGCGCCGATCAAAGTATAACCTGCAAAAAGATGGATAACCGGGCCTGCATAACGAACTGGATCGGTCAGATTAAATATCAGAGCGGTTATAATGATGCCGGCTAAAAAGGAAAGAGATATTTCCCACCTTATAATCCCTCTGATAATGAGATAGATTCCGCCGGCAATAAGGCCAAGTCCAAATGTCGAACCTATTCCTCCTGACTGTTTGCCCATTAAAAGATCGCCCATGCTGAATGAATCAACAGCAGATACGCCGAAATGTTTCAGAGCGGCAAGCGGATAGACCATAACAAAATCTAAATCGTAATTCATAAGCGCTTCGTTAAAATCAAAGATATCTTTCCATGATATCATGAGAATGGCAATTGCAACAACAACCGGATTAAAAGGATTGGCTCCGATCCCGCCGTAGATCTGTTTCCCGATAATAACGGCAACAAATGTTCCAATTATTACAAGCCACCAGGGCGCTATTGCAGGCAAAAGCATACCGAATAACATGCCGATAATGGCTGCGCTGCCATCTCCAATTGTATTTGAACGTTTCGCTATACGACAGAACACAAATTCCCAGATAATTGCAGAGGAGATGGAAAGTGATATAACACCGACGGCCGGTATGCCATAGTAAATGATGCCAAGCAGTATTGCCGGGAGAGCCGCAAGCGCAATATTATAATTTCGCAGCGATATTCTGCTTCCATCGTGCCAGAAAGGAGCGTGTGAAACTATGAATTTTTTCTTATCGACTGTGTTATTATCAACTGTGTTATTATCAACCATTAGTTGCCTCCGCCGTATTTGCCCGGCCAAGCTCATATTTTGCCGATTTTATATATTGAAATATCGGCATTCCAGACACACAGACATAACTGCAAAGACCGCATTCAATACATGAATACAGGTCATACTGATCCGCAGCTTCTTCATAAAGTCCTGCTTCAAGAAACCGGACAAGCAGGTTAATCTGAATGTTTGCCGGGCATACCCTTATGCAGCCGCCGCAGTTTGTGCAGGGGTAATCTGAAATAACAGGTATGTCATCTTTATCCTGTACGATAATGGCACCGGTGTCAGGCTGAACCGGATGATCCTCTGAATAGACGGACAAGCCTGTCATGGGGCCGCCGAAAATTATCCTGTCATTTTCGTTTAAAGTAATATTAAAAGCCTTGAATATATCGCTTGCCGGTGTTCCGATTCTGGCCGATACAAGCGATTTAGAGCCATCTTTCTTAACAAGAGTAAAAATTTTTGTTGCAGGTATTAGGCCGCTGTTAAAAGCATTTCCGATGGATGCAACCGCTTCAGCGCTGATAAAACATACCCCGATATCTTCAGGGCTTTTCCCGGCCGGCACTACCTTGCCCAGGATATCTTTCATAATAAGATGTGGGAGCGCGGATGGATATGTATCATTAACCTGATTTACTTTTTCACCGGTTGCGGAGACTTCATGCATCTGGCTCTGTGAAGCGATCATTATAATATCATTAACTCCGGTTATTGTTTTCAGGATACTTATTCCATTTTTTATTGCATCAATATCGGATTTAATAATATACTGATTAGTTGTTGTTAATAAATCGCTGTCAGCACAACAAACAACAATTGTATTTATAGGTTTGTCTTTGTCGGACAACAGCTTAACCGGAGGATTGCCCGGAGCAAACGCAAGATAATTTTTGACGGTTTCAAGTGTGGCATCCTTTGATCCGCCTGCGGCGGATTTGAACTCATCATCTATCTCTTCATCATCAGCCACCTCAATTGCGATGGCAGTATAAGATCGGCCAAAGTCACCTGTATAAGAGGATATTGATGATACTTTTCCTGTGACACTTGAAACAACATATTCATCACTTTCCTTGTAAAGTAAAAGCTTCTGGCCGGTCTTAACAGCCACCTTTTTTTTAAATAACAGCTTTTTTTTGTCAAACGGACAGTTTGATAAAAGGGTGACCTCTTTTGAGGTTGGGATTTGCTTAAGGGAAGGCGTATCTTCAAGAGATCTATATTTAAGTCGTGGTTTTGACAAACCGATAAACGATCTTTTTATCATAGTTCAACCTTTCTAAACTCTCCACTCGCGCGCTTCGCCTGAGCGTTATTCAATGGCGGTCAGGCCTATATGATTTGCAATACAGGCGAAGCGAACGGGTTTTTTTATTCAATTTTATTCAATTTGACGATGCCCGCAGTTTAATAAGAGCACAAAAAAAGCAGATGGCAAAAAAGCTATCTGCTTACATTACATGGCATAATTCACATTTTTCAGGGCCTGCTTCTTCCTTATGACATCCGATACATTGTGTATGAAATGCATCAGCCCTGCTTGGAACATCTTCGTCCTGGCTTTCAGGTTCATGACATTCTCCGCAGGCCTGTGGATCTGTCTCACCTTCTTCAAGATTATGATGACAGTCACTACATGAGATGCCGTAACCTGATTCCACAGTATGTGTCTTGTGATCAAATAGAATTTTTCCCGCGACACATTTAAACATTAACCTGACCGGTTGTTCCGGAGCTTTGGCAGGAAAAGCAGCATAACTTAGAACACCCACAACCAACAAAATAATAGCCAGGCCATAAACCAACTGCAATTCTTTTTGAGGAGTCATTTTATGTTCGATCCTTTCAAAGTTTCGTTAAACAAGTGGGTGTGAAATGAAATCTGAGCTCCCGTACCATAATGTAAAAAAGCTTTCAAGACTTTTTTTCTTAAAAATAATAAAAGTTGTTTGGAGCCTGAAAAATCCGGCAAAATAGTATTTTAAAGAATGATCAGATAGCTCAGGGTTATAACTTGCTGTTATTTTGGCTAAATTCAACAACGACAATGCTTGTTTCCTTGCTGTAATTTGGTTGAATTATCTTTTTTCACTTGACAATATCGGCAGTTCATTATATTTGCGGCCAATTATATCTTTCTTTAAATTTCACTTCTTGAGACAGATCTACATATTTTTAATATTTTTACGAAATCGGCAAAATTAGGAGGTGGCGAATTTTATGGGACCTGTATTGAATGCGATGGTGGCAATGGGCGGCCTCGGCCTGGCGCTGAGTGTTGTACTGGGAATTGCGTCAAAGGTTTTTTATGTCTATGTTGATCCAAAGGTTGTTGCTGTAGATGAGTGCCTTCCAGGCGCAAATTGTGGAGGATGCGGCTATGCCGGCTGCAGCGATGCAGCTGTTGCTATGGTGGCAGGCGAAGCCCCGCCCAATGCCTGTAAGGCCGGCGGCGATGATGTGACAGAGGCGATTGCTGCTGTTCTTGGAGTATCCGCTGAAGCGGCTGAAAGGGATATAATCAACATATTTTGCAAAGGCACCAATACTGCTGCAGAACGAAAATACAATTACAAGGGCGTATTAGACTGCCGGGCGGCTGTTCTGCTTTCAGGAGGAGACAAAAGTTGCATGTATGGCTGCCTTGGTCTTGGCACCTGTGTTGAAAATTGTCCATTCAGCGCCTTAGAAATGGGAGAAGATGGTCTGCCAGTAGTAAATGAAAACTTATGCACCGGTTGCGGCACATGTGTAAATATCTGCCCCCGCCATATTCCCACGTTGATAAAAGAATCGCAAAAAGTTGCAGCTCTTTGCAGCTCCCATGACGGCGGAAAAATTGTTAAGGCAATATGCAATATTGGCTGTCAGGGCTGCGGAAAATGTAAAAAAGCATGCCCTGAAGAGGCTATAATAGTTGATAAATTCCTGGCAATAGTTGACGGTGAAAAGTGCACGGGGTGCGGCGAGTGTTTTGAAGACTGTCCTACCGGAATTATTCAGACTTTACTTGCCGCCTAACATTACCAGGAGTTGGGTGACCTCTTAAATAGGAAAAAAGGCGGATAGTTTATATCCGCCTTTTTTTATTATAATATGCATACGGTTGTTGTTATGGCTGCAAGTCTTCAGGTATTTCCATTGCTTCTATAAGGATTTCACTGAAGAACTTGACATGCATCCCAAGTTTGTAAGTATTAACAATATCTTCAATGCCGCTGTGGCAGTTGTGGCATGGCGTTACAATGGTATGAGCGCCGGTTCTTTTAAATTGCTCTGCTTTTATTCTGTTTCCCTGGACCCGTTTTTTCTTCCAGGGCGGGCCCACGTTAATAACGCCTCCGCCTGCATTGCAGCAATAATTATGCCTGTCATTAGGTGTGACATCTACAAAATTTTCACAGACCGCATTCATAATATAACGCAGTTTTTTGCCTAACCCTGCGTTTCTTATAACATTGCACGGGTCTTGCACAGTGATAGGTCCCTCAGCTTTTTTTGCTATTTTGATTCTGCCGCTTATAATAAGATCATAATAAAATGATATGGCATGAATAAGAGGTATGGGCGGCCTCATCCATCCCATCCAGGTCGGGCCGTCATATTCAGCCCCCCTGAAGGCATGACCGCATTCACCCATAACTATTTTTTTGACCTTGAGCCTCTGTGCAGTCTCATAATGAAGCCTTTCAACCCTGGCCATGACCTCAAAATCGCCTGAATACATAGCCATATTGCTGTTATCCCAGCCGGCAGTCGCAGGCATTGTCCAGTCAATATTTGCAACCTTCATGATTGCCGTGATATTGCCAAGGAGCTGGGCTAAAAACTTTGGCTCAGGGCCGATAACAGAATACATTACTTCAGCGCCTTCCTTTTCCAGGGGCAAACGGGCGCTGGGCACATATCCCTGCCCCTCTTCCTCCTGCCATTGAAGAGTATCTATCCATTCATCCGGTTTTACCCACATCTGGTTCATTGTGGCAGCATGGCTGTGAACCGTATCCTGCAGGTAAAGCGGCACCATTTCCAGTTTTGCGCATATCCGACGAACCACCATCATCATGTAGGCGATATCGATTCCAAACGGACAATACATGCCGCAGCGCCTGCAGACATTACATTCGGTGTGGGCAATTTCGGAACATCTTTTGATAAATGCCGCGTCAACCTTTCCTTTTTTTTCCAGCATTACCCAAATGGTATCTTTTACCTTTGTAACCGGAGCATAACTGACATCCCGGTCATTAGAAAGATACCACTGGCAGGCTTCTGCGCATAACCCGCAATGAATGCAAGTGTTAACGTAAGTCCACAAACGACCGCCGGTTTCTTTGTCTATAACTTCATTGACGACTTTTTCTATCTGTTCAGGTGTGAGTTTTGTAGCACAATGGTCCAAGGCATCATCCACCACCGGTTCTCTTTTGACAATTGTGGGTTTCATAATATTCTCCTTAACATCGTTTTGCTGTTAAATTCTTACCAATCCTTTGAATGCTTTACATGACCCTGTTCACTGCCGAAATATGCTCTTGTAAAAACAAAGAAGAGCATGTGGCTTAACCTTGTAAAAGGAATGGCTATCAGCATGATCTCACCTGCAAGGATGTGAACTATCAGTATGGTTTTATAAGCAAATAATTGATGGTATGCAATGAAGCCGGTTATAAAGGGAAGAGCGGTAATTGCCAGCAGAAGATAGTCTGAACCATCGGTGACGTTTTTTACCACAGGATCTGTTAATCTTCTATATAAGAAAAAGATACACCCGGCAATGACTATGATCGTCATCCAGTCGGCTACTCCTTCCGGCAGACTCCACCAGCTTATATTCCATGATTCATCCAATAAAATTACGTGGGCCAAAAGAAAAATGGGTGTAAATACCAAGCATATATGAAAAGCAAAAGATACGATTGTAAATATCGGTCTTTTTCTCATATACTGGTTATTAAAGGGTATTACCCAGTGTACAAGAGAGGCTAAACTGTGTTCCAGGGACATATGCGGGAACACAACCGTCTCTTTTTTAGAGTTAGACAACATGTAGTATATTCTATACAGGCTTCCGCCGATAAAAATTATAAAGGCTATCCATACCAGCGGCCCACTAACGAATTCATACATTTGCTTTCCCCCCTTTGAAAATATTATTCAAAACTTTTAGTTTTATATTTATCTTATTAGATAAAAACATTACTTGTTAACTTGATTTTATAAGTCGCTTAACAGAACTACTTTGCGATAATATTTACCGGCTTCGACGCCGCATATCATCACCTTGGTTCCATCAGGCGACACAACAGGATTCCACAGAGCTTCGTATTCTTTACCCTTGACTTTGCCGTTAACCGCAACAGCATACTTGCCGTTTTTTTCTACTTTGTATATTACCTTGTCGCCATTGGGGCTGAAGGCAGGCGGCCAGATATTCTCATACCCATCTCCAAGTACGGTTCCGTCAACAACGAGAAGCCAGTTGCCGCTGTCTTTTGCTATAACTGCGACCTTCCTGCCGTCCGGGCTGAAACATGGTTTTAAAAGGCATTCGTTGAATGTGGTTGACCATGGCTGGCCATCAACAGCAACCGTCCATTTGGCAAACTGCGGGGCGACTGCTGCTGCAATTTTACTGCCATCAGGGCTGTAGGTTTGATACAGGAGACTGACAAAACCTGTGTCCCATACAATTCTGCCGTTTGTTGCCAGGAACCACTGGCCTCCCTGCCTGACAGGTGTGGTTATTTCATCGCTGTTCGTGGGATGAAAAACCGGTTCCCATGTACAGCCGAATTTTTCATTCCACGGAGTTTCGTTAACAACGATACCGTATTCACAAATAGCTGCCCTGTATTCTGCGGCAATATTTTTGCCGTCATCGCTAATAGTCAGGCCGTAAATATCAACATAGTTATCTTTCCACGGTTTTCCGTTTACTACTACCGACCAGGTGCCTTTCAAAAATCCATCAAGATCAGCCTCTGCAAGTCGAACGGTTTGAGCTATTGCGGCCAAAGTTTTCCCATCCGGGCTTATTACGTAACTTGCTATGCTTTGAAGGTTAACAGGGCATTTCCATGTTTTTTCGTTTACCGTTATTCCGTAAACGCCATCCTGTTTAGTGGTCGCAGCTATAACCTTACCGTCAGCGCTGAATTTGGTATCCCAGATATACTCATACATCTCTTCCCATGTTTTTCCATCCACGGCCATTGTCCATTCCATTTCCTTTGTTATAAGAGCGGTCAGGCGGCCGTCCGGGCTGAATCGGGGATACCATATCTTTTCAAAGGGTTCTTCCCCCCATGTCTCTTTATTGACAGCTATGTTGAATTCGCCTTCCCCCACCTTAACAATAGAGGCTATCTTCTCACCGTCAGGACTGATGTAAGGCTCCCAGACATCTTCAAATTGGCTTTTCCATTTTGTTGTATCGGCAACCAATTTTTCTTTACATTCCCAGTCCCAGTTTTCCGAATTAACCATTCCCCCACCTCCTTATTTTCTTCCCGTTGGAAGTCAGATAGATTTACCGCTGATAAACCTATGTATTATATAATTGACACATTAATTATTCATTGTTGTTATGATAAGTTAGTATGCAAAAATCAAAACGCACATTAATTTATTTTTCTATAAAGGTCAAGTTAAAAGAGCAGTATTCCTTTTTTCTTGACAGGTGCGGGTTGATTTGTTAAAAAATTTTTTCAATGTTTTAGCTGAATGATTATAAAAAGTTGGGGATAATGGTTGAGTATAACTTAAAAGCTGGAGGCCTATTGGAATGAAAAAGAATAATACCGCATTATTTATATCAATAGCAGGGTTGGCGTTTCTGTTTATCCTTGGAGTAGCATATGCTCAGGATGACATAACCTTGTTGGAACATGATGCCTTTATAGAACGTGAGAGGCCCGGGGCTGTTTTTTCGCACACACTCCATACCGACGAGGCGGAAATCGATTGTTTGGCGTGTCATCATATATACGAAAATGGTGAGAATGTGTGGGATGATTCTTCCGAAAGTGAATGTGCGGCATGTCATAAACTTGAGGCTGACGGCAAGATGATGCCCCTAATGAAGGCATTTCATGAAAATTGCAAGGGGTGTCATGAAAAAGAGAAAGGTCCCCTTACATGCGGTGAATGCCATCCCAGGTAAAAAAGAATAACAAGATATAGTTATAATAATGAGGCCGTTGCGAATTTGGAATTTGCAACGGCCTTACATTTTAGCAATAGCCTTTAGAGCCATTAGATATCCTTGAACACCAAAACCCGTAATTTGAGCGGTTACCACATCGGCTATCATGGACTTGCGGCGAAAAGGTTCTCTTTTATAGATGTTTGAAAGGTGTATCTCTATTACAGGGATGTCAAGCAAAAGCAGCGCATCACGGATGGCAATGCTGGTGTGGGTGAATGCTGCGGGATTGATAATAAGCCCTTTGCATCTTCCTGAAGTTTTTTGAATTTTTTCTATTATCTTTCCTTCATAATTGGATTGAAATGTCTCTACATTTATGCCCAGTTTTTCTGCCAGCTCTTCAAGCTTTGCGTTAATCTCATCAAGGGTTTCTTTTCCGTATATTTCAGGTTCTCTTTTCCCCAACATGTTCAGATTCGGCCCGTGAATTACCATGACCTTCCGGTCTTTTTTAGATGGATTCATTATTTCTTCTCCTTGAGTCTTTTCCTGAATTTTGCTATTGTCTTTTTATAATCAGGGCTTCCAAAAATAGCTGATCCTGCTACAAAGACGTCCGAACCCGCAATTGAAATATCTTCAATGTTTTCTTCGCACACCCCGCCATCTATTTCGATCATGGTGGACAGATTCCGACCATCAATCATGCTGCGCAGGGTTCTGATCTTCTCGAGCGTGTTTGTTATAAATGTCTGCCCTCCGAATCCGGGATTAACGCTCATTATCACCACAAGGTCGACATATTCCAGAACCCAGTCTATTGATGAAAGAGCTGTTGAAGGGTTTAGCGCTATTCCGGCGCGGCAGCCGGATTCTTTTATCAACTGGATAGTTCTGTTTGCATGAACGCATGTCTCAATGTGTACAGAAATCAAGCTTGTTCCGGCTTTTGCAAAATCCGTGATGTAGCGGTCGGGCTCCTTGATCATAAGGTGCACGTCGATCGGCAGCGATGTAACGCTGCTTGCAGCTTTGACAATCACCGGCCCCATTGTTATATTAGGGACAAAATGACCGTCCATAACATCAACATGTATCCAGTCCGCCTCTGCATCTTCAACAGATCTTATTTCATCTCCGAGCTTTGAAAAATCGGCAGATAGTATCGATGGCGCAATAAGTTTCTTCATTATTATATCTCCTGAAGTTTGTTTTACCATGAGTCGAAAACCTGAGTTTTAATTAGTTTGTCATTTTCATATAGAAAAATGGTTGAATCATGATTTTTGGGGACTATCAGTAAGATTTCTTCACCGGGCTTTGCAAAGTTATCAAAAAGATCAATTAAAAGCCCGGAGCTGTTCAAGCGTACAAGAATATGTCTTTTTAGAAATCCGTCCCCCAGCTTGTATCTGAAAATGCTCGCCCCTTTTGCGGCATGTAAATATTGCTCTTTTATCCGGCCGTGTTTTCTGTTTATGATAATATTTACAAATGTACCTTCGATAACCTGATGTCCGTATAACGGTTCCTGACTGACAATGACATTTTTTGGTTTGTCTTCATGGGGATAAAATTTAATTTCTCCGAGTAATAGATTGTTTTTTTCGATTAAAAATATTGCATCCTCAAGAGAAAGTCCTTTTAAGTCAAGCATCTTATATGCTTTTGGCCGCATACCCCTGCTCACAAGAAGATCTACATGTGCGCCACGCGTAATAATGCTGCCATGGGAGACGGACTGGGTGATAACTTCCTCTTTTTTGATATTTTTACTATATATTGTCGATAATTTTCCCGGATGCAATCCGTTTTCTTCAAGGATTATTCGTGCCTGCCGAATTGAAAGACCTTGAAGATTCGGCATTAAAATAGTTTCTGCCCCTTTTGAAATAATTATTCTAACATCACGCCCGATTTTTATTTCCGAGCCTGGTTCGGGTTCCTGAAAAATTACATGGTCTGCTGGAATGTCTGAGCTGTATTCAGACCCCTTGATTTTTGCATTAAGTTTGAAATCCGTTAAAATTTTAAGAACATACAATACTTTTTTCCCGACAAGATCAGGGACGACAACCGTGTCTTCACTCTTAATAATGAGTGTGAGAGTAAAGTAGGCGGATACTCCGACAATAAGGATCAATACAATAATGAAGGTTGAAATTTTTGCAATTCGTGTGATCACGTCAATAGCCGGTATGCATATTAATAAGCAGGTTGCAGAATTTTTGTGTCTACTTCTTCCCTCAGGGGTTGGAATTCAATTCCCAGGTATGTTGCAAACGCAATTCTAAAAAACTCTGTTGCTCTGCGTCTGAGTTTTAGAAAATCATCGGTCTTGATCCCATGTGTTTTTCTGATTTCTTCAAGCTTTTTTATGTGTTCGGTCTTTTCGATTTCCCTGCCGTTAAGACTATATCGGACAACCTTTAATGCAAGGGCAAAGAGATCTTTAATTGCTTCAAAATATTTTTCTTTAAGTTCTTCATAGTGCATTAGACTGTCGCCCCAAAAATCGGGATTTTCGATCTGGCTTTCCGTGGTTTGTCGGAAATTATCGGATGGAATGATGGAGTCAAGAAGCCCGTAGATTTTTTTTAAAATCGGTTTAACAAGCGCTGTATTACCGGCCATTGGAAATACCAGATCGTTCATGATTTCCTGAAATTCGATGTTGAGTTGTTCACATTCATAAGACAGGGCTTGACCGAGCTTTTCCATTCGATTTTCATCAGCCTTATCCTCTTCCGGCCGAATATTCGGAAGATCGGAGTGTTCCTTGATTGAGCGAAAGATTAAAAAGTTAGCCATCATAGATATAATATACAACAGTCCGGAGGCATTATTTATATCAACATCTCGTTTCAATAAGAATTCCCGGATTTCTGTTTCCATGGGATGTTTCTTTGCTGTTTGGGATTGCTTTTTTATACGTTCTTTTTTTTCTCGGCTTTTCCTTCCCATAATTTCTCTCTAACTTGGATTAATCTAAATTTATCGTAACTTGTTATTTACAACTATCAAAAAAGATTGTTACTGTCAATTATGTTGAGCTGTTTATGTTTGGCATAAAAGTGTTTACGGTTTTTTCATGAAATATTCGGGTTGGCGGCAGGAGGATTAGCATGTATGGTTTTTATGGCCGTATTTTAAAAGTCGATCTTTCCACACAGCGATTCGATATAACAACAATAGACGAGAAAATTTATTGTAGATATCTTGGCGGAAAGGGGCTTGCTTCTTATCTTCTTTATACACTTAACCCTGAAGGTGTTGACCCTCTTTCCCCTGCCAATTGCCTGATCTTTGCAACCGGTCCGGTTACCGGAAGCGTCATATGGGGTTCGAGCAGATACGGAGTTTTTACTAAATCGCCTCAGACAGGCCTTTATTCAGAATCCTACTCAGGAGGCAGGGTGCCGGAAGCCATTGATTCAACAGGATTTGACGCTATTGTTGTTATGGGTAAAAGTAAAAAGCCCGCTGTTCTGGAAGTACACCCTGAGGGGGCTGTTTTTCACGATGCCGGTGATATATGGGGAATGGAAACTTATGAAGCTGAAGATGCTGTTAATCAACGCTTTGGAATTGCAGGCGGTAAAACAAAAAAGACAGGTTCAGTAGTAATAGGGCCTGCCGGCGAAAAGCTTGTTTGCTTTGCCGTTATCGAAAACGACTACTGGCGTTGTGCCGGAAGGACCGGAGTGGGAACGGTCATGGGATCAAAAAATCTCAAGGCCATAGTTTTTAAGGGTGATAAAAGGCGTTTGCTTTTTGATAAAGAGAATATCAAAATCTTTTCAAGGCAGGTTGCGGAAAAATCAAAGAACAACCCGTCGGCCCTGGCTTTCAAATCCTGGGGAACTCCAAACATGGTCAGGACCGCTAATTTAGCCGGCGCATTTCCAACAAGATACTGGGCTGAAGGATTTTTTGACGGATGGGAAAATATCAGCGCACAGGCGCTGCATGAGCGCTGCAGCGTTAAACCTCATGCCTGTCCCAAATGTTTTATTTCATGCGGAAGGATGACCACAGTTGTCAGCGGCCGCCATGCAGGGCTTAAGATCGAAGGGCCTGAATACGAGACTATCTATGCTTTTGGCGGTCTTTGCCTGATTGACAGCATCGAGGAAATCGCTTATTTAAACGATATATGTGACAGGCTTGGTATGGACACAATAACAGCCGGCAATCTTTGCGGATTTACAATCGAAGCTGCAAGAAAGAAAAGGCTAAAACTTAATATAGATTATGGTGATGTGGATGGCATTGCAGGTTTGCTTAAAATGATTGCAAAGAGAGAAGGGATTGGAGATGTTCTTGCGAGGGGAATTAGATATGCCGCAAAAGAATGGAACCTGGAGGATTTGGCAGTTCATGTCAAGGGCCTCGAGCCCCCAGGATATGATCCAAGAAGCCTTAAGGGAAGCGGGCTTGGTTTTGCGGTATCTGACAGGGGGGCATGCCATTTAAGGGCAACTTTTCATAATCCGGAATTAACCGGCTTAATCGATCCTGATATTGTTAAAGACAAAGCAAAGCTCTTTGTTGATTTCGAGGATCGTCTGACTATCATGGATGTCCTGATACTGTGCCGCTTTTACAGGGACCAGTGTTCCTGGGAAGGGCTGAGCCAACTCATTCAAATTACAACCGGCTTAAAGGAAAGTAAAGAGTCTCTTCAGAAAAGAGCTGCGGAAATAACGGACCTGATCCGTTGTTTTAATATTCGTGAAGGCCTGAGGCCGGAGGATGACAATCTTCCTGAGCGTTTATATAAAAAGTTTCATAAAACCAAAAGCGGCATAACTAAAGATGAGCTTAAGGCCATGCTTAAGGATTACTACAATCTTAGAGGATGGAATCAAAACGGTATGCCGAAAGTTAAATAATTAG
>JACNLL010000098.1:2932-18164 GCA_014381545.1 Candidatus Desulfaltia bathyphila | reverse complement strand
CCCACGACCGGAATCGAACCGGTGAACCTCTTCCTTACCAAGGAAGCGCTCTACCGACTGAGCTACGTGGGCAAGACAAACTTCCTGATAAAACCTTTAATGCTACAAATATTTAGTTTGGAGCGGGAGACGAGGCTCGAACTCGCGACATTCAGCTTGGAAGGCTGAAGCTCTACCAACTGAGCTACTCCCGCACAATCCAACCCTTAATAATCCCTAAAAACCGTAAAAAAATCAGTTCCCTCAAAAAGCGCAGTAAGAGTCGTGCAGGAAGTCATGTAGTTATGATTGATCCCGATATACAAACCGAAATCTCCTACATACGACTTACTTTGAGGCTGGTGGTGGGGGGAGGATTTGAACCTCCGAAGGCTTCGCCGACAGATTTACAGTCTGTTCCCTTTGACCACTCGGGAACCCCACCATATTTGGTTGCAAAATGAGATTTATTATATTAAAAATTATTTTTTATAAAAGTAAATTAATGGAGCCAGCGAAGGGACTCGAACCCCCGACCCACTGATTACAAATCAGTAGCTCTGCCATCTGAGCTACGCTGGCGTATATAAAATACAATACCCGTCATAACCAACTAATTGTATAAAACATGAAAGATATGAGACCACAACTCTGTATAGTTATCTCAAATTTTAAAGGATGTTAAAGGATTTTTTTTAAGGGTGAATCAGAATTTTATTTTAACAAATATAAAAAGTATTATATATAATGATCACCAATACAAATATCAAGCTTAATTTTAAAACATTTTCAGCAAATAAAACGAATTATAAACAATATTAAGCTTAATTTTAATCAATATCTCCTTTTTGCTTTCATTCTCAAGCTAAATCGAGCATATTTCACATTTAAATATTGCGATAAATTGAAAATATGCAGTTTTTGCTTTACTTTAAACTGTCTCTTTCCAGATATGCGATCTATTACAAGATGAACTCTTGACAAAGATGCTAATTTTTGTGTAATCGGACAATATTATTTCCGCAAAAACAAACTAATATTGATGAATTCGTAAAAAGTTTTTAAGGAACCTGATTTGCTAAAGAAATCTTTAAAAAATATTGAATTTTATCTGCCTGTCTTTTTATCACTTCTCTTATGCGGATGCGTTCAACCTCTGCATAATACTCCTACTTCACAGGTCGAAAATTCAGCATTTTTCGAAGCAGATACTGTTGCATCCTCAGAAACAGCTGAAAAAGAAGATTATATTAATCAAAAACCCGAAATTTTTGATCCTGACAAAACCGATGATATAACTATAAGCATTAATACAATCAAAGTCTCTACAGCAAATGACACGGAAAATCACGGCATAAAAGTAGACGAAAACCTCTCCGCTCAAAAAAAGATACAGTCGGTCATGGATGAAGCCCTTGATTTTTGCCGGGTATCACAGGACTTCTGGCAAAAAGGGGAGCTTGAAAATGCCATTGAAGCCTTAGACCAGGCTTATTCTTTGATCTTGAATGTCGACACCAATGATAACCCTGAACTGGTACAGCAAAGAGAAGACCTGCGTTTTATGATATCAAAACGTATCCTTGAAATCTACGCTTCTCGAAATATTGTCGTCAACGGTAAACACGATGCCATCCCCATGGTGATGAATAAGCACATCCAGACGGAACTCACCCTTTTTACAAAAGGAAACGAGAAAAAATTCTTCATTAAATCATATAAACGTTCAGGCATATATCGCCCACATATAGTTAAAGCGCTTAAAGAAGCAGGGCTTCCTGTTGAACTGTCATGGCTTCCTCTTATTGAAAGCGGCTTCAAGGTAGGCGCCCTTTCAAAGGCAAGAGCTCTCGGACTCTGGCAGTTCATACCGTCAACCGGATACAAGTTTGGGCTTAAACGTGATATATTCATTGATGAACGGATGGATCCTTTTAAAGCAACAAAGGCTGCTATAGCATACCTGAAGGAATTGCACAGCATTTTCGGCGACTGGGCAACCGTTCTGGCCGCCTATAACTGCGGTGAAGGAAAAGTTCTGCGTGTAATTCGAAGCCAGAATGTAAACTACCTTGACAACTTCTGGGATCTATATGAACGGCTTCCAAGGGAAACCGCAAGATATGTCCCCAGATTTCTGGCTGTCCTTCATATAATTAAGGATATGGAAAAGTACGGGCTTGATCCAACATCTATCGATACACCTTTAGAATATGAAACAATCATTATAACAAAACAGGTGCGCCTCAAGGATATAGCCAAAAAAATCGGTTTATCAGAGAAAACCATGAAACAACTTAACCCGGAGCTTAGGTATAAAATATTGCCACGTAATGAATATCATCTCAAAGTTCCGCGCGGCAAAGGCAGCGTTCTGCTCGCAAGTCTGAACAATATACCTGTTTCATATCTGCCAAGGCCTGCCTATGTGAAGCACAGAGTAAGATCCGGAGAAACTCTTTCAACAATTGCCAGGAAATACCGTACCAGTATGTCAAAAATTGCCAGGGCAAATAATATACGTAAACGAAATTATATAGTTGCCGGAACAATACTTAAAATACCGCAAAAGGGAACAGTTATTCCCAAACCGAAAAGATATACTAAATCAAAATACGGGCAGGCAACCACTCATGCTGTTAAAAGCGGCGATTCGCTCTGGATTCTTGCCAGGCGGTATGGTACAACAACAACAAAAATTCAGCGGGCAAGCAAACTCTCTTCAACAAATCTTTATATAGGACAGGTCTTGAAGATACCGGGACGCGATATAGAAAATGCGTCGGGTAACAGTCTTGGAATATACATGGTAAAACGAGGAGACAGCCCTTTTACTATTGCAAAGCTGCACAATATGCCTCTAGAACGTTTTCTACGCATAAACCACCTGACACCAAGAAGCAAAATATATCCAGGGCAAAAACTATACATCGAATAGACTTTTTGCCATAGTAGCTCAGTGGCCCCCGTAGCTCAGTGGATAGAGCATTGGATTCCTAATCCATGTGCCGCAGGTCCGATTCCTGCCGGGGGCACCATTTAAATCACTCCAGTAATAATCCCGGAATCATTCGGCCCCTGGAAAGAAAGGCGCTGAATTTCCTTTACACCCGCTTTGGCAAGCATGTCGGTTATCTGTTTTTCAGAATATGACTGGCCAACAGGCGTGCCTAAAAGCATATTAAGGGAAAAGAGTGCGGGCATAAGAGGACCGTCCATTGTGTTATTTAAAATAAAATCATGCACGATTATCATACCTCCCGGCTCCAGGGCCAAAACAGTTTTTTCGATGATCCGCTGACACTCCTTTTGCCCTTCTCCGTGGAGAATGTGGGAAAGCCAGGCCACATCATAGACCCCTTCAATGCCCTCTTCCACATAGTTGCCGTCCATGAAATCTATCCGGTCGGTTAAACCGAATTTTTCAATGGTTTTTTCCGCAAAAGGTCTGGTAGTGAAAAGGTCGTAAACCGTAGCTTTAAGCTGTGGATTCTTCATGCAAAAATGGATGGCATAGGTTCCAGGCCCGCCGCCCAGGTCGAGCATGTGACGTCGTTCAAAAAGCTCTATTTTATCTGCCAACAAAGGAGCCATGCTCATGCCTATATTGAACATGCCCATAAGGAAACTTTCCCGCCATTCCGGACTTGTGTGAGACACTCTTGCTCTGACAGGCGCTCCTGTCTCAACAGCCTGATCCAGCTTAGACCATGAATCTACCAGGTGGTGATGGTGGGTGATGATATGGCCGATATACTTTGGAGAGTCTTTTGAGAGAAAAGTTTTGCCTGCACGGGTGTTGAAAAACTTATCATCTGATTTCTCTATCAGGTTCATGGCAGTAAGGGCATTAAGAAGCCTTGTTATTCCCTCTTTGCTCACATTTCGTTTTTGTGCGATATCATCGCTTGAAAGCTGCCTGTCACCTATTGCAGTAAACACATCGAGCTTAACTGCAGCATGAAGCGTGCATGTTGCCCAGTACTGAGATGATAATTGAAGCAGTCTCCCTGGATTCCATTCCTGTTTTTCCATCTTTATTCTCCATTTTTATTTTATAGAAAAATCAAAAAATACGTAACACTTTAGCCCTTTGAAAAAAATTCTGACAGGATAACAGGATAAACAAGATTTTGTTTCAAGTAAATAAATAAGGTTAAGTCTCACTCTAACTATCCCGTAAATCATAATCTGAGGAATATATATAAATGAAATACAGAGAATTGACTGAGAAAATCATTGGCTGTGCATATAGAGTTTACAATCGAATGGGCTATGGTTTTAAGTTTAACTATTAATTTCGGTGAACGGAAAGCCCGCCACCTCGTCTGAGCTCGCAATGGCGGGCGGGTTGAAATCACGTGCAGCGCAGGCGCTCTCGCCGTGATAGCGACACGTCGCAGCAGGTGCGCCGCGTGAACGCAAAGTAAAGGATTTTGATGAGGATTTACAGGATGAGTTTTGATGTTTTAATCCTGAATATCATGTTAATCCTGTCAAAAAAGTCTCTTTGAAAGACCTGAATTGTTACAAAAATACTAACCTGAATGTTATGACAGATCAACCATTTCCCAAGATCGACGTCAAATCCGCACATTGACAAAAAGTCCGTAAGAAAGTAGAATTATATGCAAATTGATATCTTAAATGTTATGAACGCAGATGATAACTGCATATTGCTCGCTGAAAGAATCGCAAAGATCCTTCTTAAAGGGATACACCTGAACAGTGCGGTAATGCACTATATCGATTCAACATTTTTAAACCCTTCCATTGATGAACTCAAAGAAATAATTGCTGACAATTCCGACTGTGAAAACGATTCGCTGATAGAGCTTATTTTTTTCCCTGACGAATCAATACAGATGCAACTGGAAAATATTCTGCAAAGCCATTATTACAGCAGAAAAGATGAAAAGAAAATATTGGATTATCTTTGTTCCAGACAGATCAAAGCGGCTATACATTCCCCCGACAACAAAGGCAAATTGACGCTTGTAATGCCTCAGTCGGTTGCAGGTCAATTTTTAAATAGACTTAACCTCTCAAAGAAACTCGATAAAAGAATTTTAGCAACAATCGATGAGCATGTTAGCGAAAAATCGAAAACCCTTGTTAAGGTAAGACTGAGAAATTCAACCTGTGAGCTATCGGGAAATGAAGTCCTGTTCTTATGTGATTTCTTTAAAAAAACGGACAGCTCCGGCTACGATTTTTTTGAATGCCTGGATTTTATGCTGTCTTTTTTGGATGAAGCCAAAAATGCTGTAGATATATTTGCTGCACTCATGGACAAAAAGAGATCCTATTTTAAAAATGTGCAAATGGCTGAAAAATTCAACAGTCAGCTTGATAAAGCTAACATGGAAACCATGATTCTCCAGGGTGTCAGAACGCCGCATATTAATATAGAAAATGAAAAAAGAAAGATGGAGATAATAGACAAAATCAGTTTATCGGTTTTTGGCAGAACCGAGTATTTTGAAAAGGCTCATCAGAGCATTGATCTTTGTGAATATCGCTTAAACAAAATTGAGCATTTTTGAAAGGTCTCCATTTTTACTTAGCCTTTTCCAAGAGCTGCTCTGGCAGTCGGTACTGTGGGTGGTTACGTGCACTTTGAAAAGAAAAAAAAGAGATTGAGAGAGTTATATAACAGGTTTGAAACAGATATTAGGGAATATAAAAAGGCGGCTGTCTGCAAACCCGGTTGCGCTTATTGCTGCACACATTTTGGTTCAATGGATATTATAAAACTTGACATCACAATATGATCTGATAGGATAATAATCATGTTATCCGATCGTATAAATAAACTTCTCGCCCGTATTGATCTCGGGAAAAATATTATAGATTCGCACCGGCCTTTTCCTGATGTTGTTCTATCACGCCTGCGCCACAATCTTATCATTGAATGGACTTACAATTCAAATGCAATAGAAGGAAACACGCTCACTTTAAAAGAAACCCTTCTGGTTCTTGAAGACGGTTTAACCATTGGGAAAAAATCATTAAAAGAGCACCTGGAAGCTATTAATCATAAAGAAGCAATCATTTTTGTAGAAGAGCTGGCATCAGCATCTCACAAAATAACAGAGAGAAACATAAATGAAATTCATTCCCTGATACTGAAAGAAATAGACAAGGATTATGCCGGGCGTTACCGGGATATCCAGGTAAGAATCAGCGGATCGAGCTATCTCCCTCCCGACCCTCTGTTTGTTCCGGAACTTATGGAGCAATTTGCTGAAAAATGGCTTGCCAATTCAAGGCAGCATCCTGTTGTCCAGGCGACCATGGCTCATTTTGAACTTGTCTCCATACACCCGTTTATAGATGGAAACGGAAGAACAGCAAGACTTTTGATGAATTTAATTTTAATGAAGCATGGGTATTTTCCTGCCGTGATCTTAAAAAATGACCGAAAGAAATATTACGATACTCTGGAAAAAGGACATCGCGGTAAAATAGATGATTTTATTTTTTTTGTTGGCAGAGCGCTTGAACGAACAATAAATCTTTACTTAGAAGCAATTCCAAATGTTAAAACCAATTTTCTTACCCTGGCCGAGGCTGCAAAAATATCTCCCTATTCAAAGGATTATTTAAATATCCTGGCAAGGCGCGGCTCAATCCCGGCATTTAAATTAAAACGCAACTGGCTGGTATCAAAGGAAGCTCTGGAAGGCTATATTAAATCACACAAAAAGTCTTTAACGCTATAAAATTATTTCCTATATTACTGCTGCAAATCAATCTTTAAGGTCACAAAATCTGCTCTCAAAGAGTTAAAGTTATGATAAAAAGGATATTATGATGTCTAATGTTGTAACAATGGAAACTATTGCCGGTAAAATACATCTGATCCGTGAAATAAAAGTGATGTTGGATGCTGACCTTGCCGAGCTTTATGGGGTTACCACTAAGGCTTTAAATCAGGCTGTTACCAGAAATGAACAGAGGTTTCCGCCGGATTTCATGTTCAGACTGGCCAAAGAGGAAAAACAGGAACTGGTCACAAATTGTGACCGGTTAGACAGGCTGAAACATTCTTCAACTCTACCACGCGTCTTTACTGAACAAGGTGTGGCAATGCTGTCCAGTGTGTTAAGAAGCGAACGAGCTATTCGTGTCAACATTCAGATAATGCGGGTTTTTACAAGGCTCAGGCGAATGGTTATAGATAATAAAGAGCTCAGAAAAGAAGTTGAAGAGTTAAAACAAATAACTGATGAACGGTTTCAGATTGTATTTGAGACGTTGGACCAGTTGTTACATGTTGAAAATACTCCAAAGAAAAAAATCGGCTTTATAGTTAAAGAAAAGCTCAGTAAATACGGAGAAAAGAAACAAGTATCGCGCAAAGGCACTGGTTAAACTGTTATTATTTAACTGGGCCGACACAAATAATTTAGAAGAAAAGAAAATCAAGTTAATCCCGTCTGAAAAGTCAGTATGAGTTTGTCGTCGGCCATTACAATATTTGCTTTTAAAGCTAATAACTGGCATAATTGTTTTAAAAAAATAGTGGAAGATGGGTTATTCACTGTTCATGGATTTGACACCAAAGCTTCCCAGCCTACGTTAAAGAAGCAGAGCTTGTTTCATCAAGAAAAGTGCGGGGGGGGAAAGACAATATTCAATCAAGATAATATCATTAAGGGTCAAAGGCAGACCTGACCCCTTTACCTTTTCGATTTGAAAACCGAAAACAGCTTATCAAGATGTCCGGATATGATTTGTGTGCAAATCGGAGCGGAAAAACAAGTGACAAGGCTTTTCCGGTAATATCCAAAAAAGGCAACAGCGAGCTTCGCTATGCCTTGTACCAGGCAGCTAAAGTAGCAGCCGCGAAAGTTGATCTATTCAGAGCATATTTTACCCAGCTTCTTATTGGAAGAGAACGTGAGCGTGGGATTAAAACAAAGATGTGTGTTAAGCTGGCCGCAAAAATGCTGGTGATCGCTTGGACTTTGATGAAAAAGGGGGAAGTCTTTAACCCTGATTATTTAAATATAAAATAAACGATATTACACCTTCGGCGAGAGAGCCCGATGAGGAACGTAGGGGCTTTAGACCTCTGGAGGGACACTACTGGGCCTCTCACTGAACTTTGAAGTCTGGATAAGGGATGATTAGCGGCAGCAATTAGTTGTGGCATGCTGGATAATTGTAACGATCAGATGCGTGGTTCGCTATAGTGGGAGATTCGCCGAAAATTTTTTAATAAACTATAAGGAGAAGTGTGCCCAGAAATTAGCTGCTTTTTTATCTTATTGATTTAATTAGTTTATTAAAAACGCATACTTTATGCTTGACTGAAGGATTATAGGATGTCCCATAGATTACCCCTAAAGCAGCCAACAATCTGGTAGCTACCTTTACAAAAAAAGGCTATCTATCAGAATTCAGCGGTCAGCGCCGATATCGCACCTTTCGTTTTGAGCCATATCTAAAGCTGTTTTCGGAATAAGAAAAATAAGTTACGTGTGAATTACATGCGGACATTCTCGACAAATTAGACAACTACTGAACTCTACAGCTATCTCGCAGCGCAGGCGCTCTCGCCGTGATAGCGACACGTCGCAGCAGGTGCGCAGCGTGTGGCGGTGAAAAAATCGCAGAAGTAAATCAATATTTACTTCTTGACGATATAAACTTATAAATTAAGGATGTCCCATAGATTTTCACATGGAATCCTTTGAAAAAGTAAAATTATTGGAGCTTTCTTAATGGCAAAAACATCGATTGAAATCTTTGAAAGTTGGTTGAAACGGCTTGAAGACCTTCACCTCGAATTTAAAACAGCCAGGAATAGTTTTAGTAGAGACAAAGATCTGCCTGATTATTGTGCAGCTCTATCCAATGAAGGTGGCGGCAAACTCATTTTAGGAGTTGCTCCTGCAGGTCGTGTAGTTGGAACAAAGGCATTTCAGGGTACATACAATAGATTATCGCACGATCTGCTGGCAAAACTTAAGATCAGGATTGATATTGAAGAATTGGAACATCCCGACGGCAGGGTTTTGATCTTTCATATCCCCAGTCGACCTCACGGACAGCCTATCCAATCGACAGGGCGCTATCACTATCCAATGAGGGCAGGTGAGTCGCTGGTTGAGATGGATACAGCAACATTAAAAAGAATCCTGAACGAAACAACCCCCGATTTCTCCGATCAGATCATCCAAAATTTGACCATTGAGGAGTTGGATACGAAAGCACTGGATAATTTCAAAAAGCTGTGGGCAAAAAAGGCCAAAAGAGAAGATTATATCGAGTTTTCCAATGAAAAAATGCTTGCGAATATTGAATTGTTATCAGAAAATGGGCTAAATTATGCGAGCTTGATTCTCTTTGGTAAAAAAGGAAAAATAGATCAATTGCTTCCTGGAAGCGAAGTCATTTTTGAATGGCGACAGGCCGCAGAGAAAACTCCTCATGATTTCCGAGTCAACTGGCGAGAGCCCTTCTTTAAGATTTACGATGAGGTGTGGAAAACCATCAACGCCCGCAATCTCCGTATGCCCTTTCAAGAAGGTCTTTTCCAGCGTGAAGTTTATTCTTTCAATGAAAAAACGATACGAGAAGCCCTGCTTAATGCAGTTGCTCACAGGGACTACACCATCAACAGTCAATCTATTTTTATCAAAGCCTCACCAGAAGCCTTTGAAATCGAAAGTCCAGGAGGATTTTTGCCCGGCATTACCCCGGATAATGTGCTCTACAAAAAAGAATGGAGAAACAGACGTATAGCAGAAACCTTTGAAAAAGCGGGATTGGTAGAGCGTTCCGGTCAGGGCATGGATGATATTTTTGAAAACACGATCAGAGAAGGAAAAGGAATGCCGGACTTATCGAAAAGTGATGCCCATTCTGTCAAACTTATCATTCCGGCTCAGGTCAAAGATAAAAATTTTATTCTCTTCCTTGAAAGGGTTATAAACGAAAAGCAAATCCTCCTCTCATTTGAAGAAATCTATGCGCTGGAACAAATTCGAGAACGTCAAATCATGACAGACACAAAATATAAAAGGAAATTTATAGATCTTGGAATTATAGAATCAGTCGGCAAGACAAGAGGAACAAAGTATATCTTATCCCATCGTTATTATGCATATGAAGGCAGAACAGGGATATACACACGGTTGTCAGGTCTTTCAAGAGAAAAGCAAAAAGAATTTATACTCCAACATCTTAATATAGATAGTAAAGGTAATTTGCAGGATTTCAAGGACATCTTCCCGGAGTTGAGACCCATGGATATTTCAAATCTGTTAAGAGAACTCAAAGAAGAGGGGAAAATTACTCATGTTGGGTCAAAGAGATTCGGGCACTGGCGGTTGGTTTAAATTACATTTAAAAGGGCTTTTTTAGATTGCAAAAAATTGCAACTTCTTGAAATTTCAAATTTAATTACGATTTAAAATACATTTAGAATACATTTAAAAAGATGTGGAACAATTTTCATTCTATAATGTGACTATGGAAGCCAAAGCGGCTGTGGCCCGGATGGCTAAAAGCGGCATCAAGGTAGCCGAATACATGACTGAACTGCCGAAACGCGAACTGCTGGAGCAGAAGCTTTACAAAGCGGTTGAAATGGCGCGGGAACGGCTGGAGGTAAAGGCTGCGTAGTGCAACACAGAATACAAATGATGTCAGCGGGATAAAGTGAATCGGGTAACAGTATACATAGTATTGCTTTTTTTCTTTGGGGAATAGGTATGCTGTCCTTGGACTTATTTTTTTATTGACGCAAAGGAGTATTTTTTATTATATTACATTTCATGTAGATTTCATAAATTAAGAGGGTAATACTTTTTATGACTAACAAAATCGAAAGTTCCTTTTCAACAGGCACGCTTCCAAGTTATAAGAACCCGCCTGTTAACGAAGTTGTTTGTGGGTTGCGATTTGATACTCCCGATAAACTTCGAATCCCACATATCGGTTTCCTTTGGGATAAATTTCGAGCTGATTATCCGATTATCCAACATGCCCCACCGATAGCATCAGTTAAAGGTGAACTTTTAGTAGATTCGGGAACAGGATTGCCCATACCAAGAGTATGGTTTATAAACAAATCTGATGATCAGTTGGTGCAATTTCAGATCGACCGATTTTATTTCAATTGGCGACGCAGACAAAGCGATTACCC
The DNA here is from genome assembly GCA_014381545.1 of Candidatus Desulfaltia bathyphila. Lineage (GTDB taxonomy): Bacteria > Desulfobacterota > Desulfobacteria > Desulfobacterales > ETH-SRB1 > Desulfaltia > Desulfaltia bathyphila. Next base: position 7,024 of record JACNLL010000098.1, on the reverse strand, counting down.
AAGATATGACCACGTCATCAAGAATTTTGAGAGTGTGCTGAATACTATCGTAAATTTTTTTAGCGAATTTGAGTTAGGCGAGCTTAAGCCAATCGAATATGAGCTTACCTATATCAACCATATCCCAAAGGGGCAAGGATGGGATACGATTGATGACCTTCCGAGAATATTTTCGGATTTTGTTTGGACACAAACAAAGGAGCGGTTTTTACCGAATCCTGAAAAAGTTGCCTGGCAGACAGAGTTTCCTTTGCCGGAAAACAAGGGGCATCTGATCGTTAATTTAAAACAAGCTACACGAACCGAAGACAAAGTTACTTTGCTTGTTCTCGAATTGAAGACCCGAGGAATTGGCGAATCAGCGAATAAAGAAGCTATTCGTGAATGGTTTGACTTAGCACGTGAATGGATAGTCCGAGGCTTTACTGATCTAACAACCCCTGAAATTCAAAAAATTTGGGAGCGAGAAGAAAATGCCTGAGCTGAATTTACAGGAGAAGGCAGCACAAGAGGCCGCCATAGCATATGGGAACGAATTTCTTAGAAACGATTTCCCAATCGGTGACCCATATATTGGAGCATTGTTTTTGCCTCAAAAACCTCAAACAGAGCGTAAGTTCAAATTCTGGATTACGCCAGCCGTAGTCCAGGAAGATCAAAAGGTCCTCGTAAGTGATTGGCCTGAGAACGAAGATCCCTTTACACAAGCGGATTTACTTAATAACGAAGAGGATCAGGTACAAGAATTAATTTTCCAGATTAGAAAATCCCTCTCTATTATCTATCACGAAAGTTTGGCCAATAGACTTCTCGCTTTGTTTAATGATGCAAAGGAAGAGGATTCTGCCAGTCTTGGTATATCGGTTGGCTCACTTCGCAATTTTTATATTTTTTTTCGATTACATACTAATCTAAAGTGCCCGACTATTTCATTAACGCCTGACTATAACATTTATGCTTCATGGAGAGGCGAACAGAATCGAGTGTTCAGTGTGCATTTCCTGCCAAATGGGGATACCCGGTTTGTTATATTCAAACCTAATGATAGGCATCCGGGACGACAAATTCGTATTTCTGGAATAGCAACAGCTGACGTTCTCATGGAAACGGTTGCTCCAGATAGTGTAAGTGATTGGATCTCAGAATGAAAGGTGAGACGATACCTGATCAAAATCACATTGCCCGATTCTGTCGACCTATGCAAGCCCCTGAAGAGCAAATTCAGGCCACGGCTTTCATGTTGAGAGCAGATGAAGAAAGTTTATCTGTAAATTGGTTGGAATTTCTAAAATGCTCAAGTAGAGAGAGTGAAATTGCCAAAATTCGAACAACCTACTCTCAAACATTTACCGTAGGAGCACGTGCAAGAATAGCTGTCCTAAATGTCGGTGAAGTCCGTAAAAAAGTACTGACAGAAAGTCCAGATGGTCGAAATCTTGAAGTCCTCCATGACCCCTTAATGAACGATCCATCACACAGCGGAATATATAACTTGAAACAAGATGACGAACTGATGATTGCTGAGCTGATTCTTGAAGTAGTCCGTGAGTCTTATTCCGCTCGTAAATAAAAGTGAGAAGGGTTGGATCTTAGAACAAACCGACCGCAAGTTGGACAGACCTCTCCCCCAAACGACAACTAATGATGCCGCCCTTGCCTTCAGGCGCTTAATAACAATACCGAACCGCCTCCGGAGTTGATAGCAAAGCTTTTTCCGGGGCTATCTGAAAAATTTGATGTGGCGAAACTTGACAGAACTAAGATTGTTACACTTGAATATGCAGGGAAAAGAAGCGAGGCCGCCATTCTGAACCAGGCATCTCCGACGGATGCAGGATCGCCGCTACAGGTTGAAAGATGCTATTATGGAGTTTTGATTGAAAAGCAGAAAGATAATCTTATATATACAATTGAAAAAAAGCTAAAACAGAAAGTCGCCATTGAGAACCTGTTTACTATACAATGGAAGCTTGTTTAGGAGAAAGAAGATGGCAGGCATTAAAAAACTCGACCTTAAAAGCAAGAGCATCACAGAAGAACAGAAAGCGAAACTGAAAGAGCTTTTCCCTGAAGTCTTTACAGAAGACAAAATTGATTTTGATAAGCTGCGTTTGACTCTTGGCAGTGAGGTTGATGATGGAGAAGAGCGTTTCGGCATGACATGGCCGGGTAAAAGGGATTGTTTTAAGGTTATACAGGAACCCAGTATTGGGGCACTCAAGCCATGCAGGGATGAAAGTGTCAACTGGGATAAAACAGAGAACCTTTTTATTGAAGGCGATAATTTAGAAGCGCTCAAGCTGCTTCAAAAGTCTTATTATGGCAAGATCAAGATGATTTATATCGATCCGCCTTATAACACAGGCAATGAGTTTATCTATCCTGACAAATATTCGGAATCTCTTGAAACCTATCTGGCCTATACCGGTCAGGTGGATGCTGTGGGGCAAAAGTTTTCAACCAATACAGAGGCTGATGGGCGTTTTCATTCCAAATGGCTGAATATGATGTATCCAAGACTGTTTCTTGCAAGGAATTTGTTAAGGGAGGACGGGGTAATTTTTATTAGTATTGATGATAATGAAGTAAAGGATTTAAGAGCCTTATGTGATGAAGTTTTTGGGGAAGATAATTTTGTAGGTCAACTCGTTGTGAACTCAACTCCAAATGCAAGAGATTATGGCCATATGGGTAAAATGCATGAATATGTACTATTTTATGTTAAAAATCTCTTAAATACTGTAACCTATTTGCTCCCAGATAAAGAAAGAAAATTTAAGTATAAAGATCAACAAGGTGAATTCAATATACATCCTTTGTATAATAGTAATGTCGCTTTTACACCCAAAAACAGACCAAACCTATTTTATCCATTTTACATATATCCTGATAAAGTAATTGATAATGTATTTTTTGAGATTGGTTTAGATAAAAGACCTAATTCGATTGAAATATATCCATCAAAATCTATCAAAGATAATGTTCAATTCGTTTGGCGATGGGGGAGAGACAAAGCAAAAAACGAACTAAATAAAGAAATTATAGGTTATCAAACAGAGGAAAAAGAATTCAGAATAGTGCAAAAAATGAGACATTCATCCAAATTAATTAGGAGTTTGTTACTTGACAAAATGTTTTCAAGTAGAAGAGGTACCGCCGAAGTCGAGGGGTTATTTAAAAAGAAAATATTTTCATTTCCTAAGCCATTATCTTTATTGAAAAATATTATACAAATATCTACAAAAGAAGATGATCTTATTCTTGATTTTTTCTCTGGTTCTTGCACAACTGCACATGCCACACTTGATATCAACAAAGAAGATAGCGGAAGACGAAAATTCATTATGGTGCAACTTCCTGAACCGTGTGAGGAAGAAACAGAATCTTATAATGCCGGATACAAATCCATCGCCGACATCGGCAAAGAACGCATCCGCCGGGTTATAAAGAAAATCAACAAAGAAAAAGAAGACAACCTGGATTTTGGAGAGCCAAGACAGGATCTCGGCTTCAAAGTCTTCAAGCTCGACAAATCCAACTTTAAAATATGGGACGGTAATGTCGCAAACAAACCGATTCATGAGCAGCTTAAGCTTGCCATTGACCACATTGACCCGAATAGCAAAGAAGAAGACATCCTCTATGAAATCCTTCTCAAGTCAGGTTTTGAACTGACAACACCTATCGAAGAACTTACCCTTGAAGGCAAAAAAGTTTATTCTGTTGCTGAAGGCGCTCTTCTTATCTGCCTTGAAAAGAACCTCACAAAAAATCTTATCCGTGCAATTGCTGAAAAGGAGCCACACAGAGTTGTATGCCTGGATTCTGGTTTTAAAGGCAATGACCAGTTAAAAACAAATGCTGTGCAGATAATGAAATCATTTAAAGTCGAAAGTTTCAGGACAGTCTAACCATGAAGTTTAAATTTGACGCAAAACAGCAATATCAGCTTGACGCCATAAATGCAGTTGTCGATCTTTTTGACGGCCAGCCATTAAGCAAAGGGTCGTTTGAACTTACTCTTAGCGAGTCCTTCATGAGCGCTTCTCAAGCCCTGACTCATCTTGGTATTGGCAATAACCTTGAACTGAA
>JACNLL010000098.1:0-2257 GCA_014381545.1 Candidatus Desulfaltia bathyphila | reverse complement strand
GGCTTGTAAAGAAAATATCTGTTGCGCCGGTTCTTGCTGAAAACAACGCCAATGCAGCATTTATTAAGGTCAATAAAATTACCAATAAAAACGGAAGATTCAGTGTTAACCTGACTATCCATAAACAGACAGATGACGGGACGAAAACTGCAAAAGTTACAGTCAAACAAGATGATGACCTCTTCATTAAATCCAATGAACGGGAAATGTATAGGAACGGTTTTATTGTTACCGAAATTAATGCCCGGCCCGGCATGGAATATGTGAAATTTTCAAATGGAATCAGACTGTCCCTTGGTGAGGAGCAGGGAGGATTCCGGGATGATATTATAAAGGAACAGATACGGGAAACAATAAAAGCGCACTTTGAAAAGGAAGCTCAGGTTATGAATTCGGGGATAAAGGTGCTTTCCCTGTTTTTTATTGATAAGGTTGCAAATTATCGTGTCTATACAGACAGCGGATATGAAAACGGTATTTATGCAGAATGGTTTGAGGATTTATATGCCAAGGTTGCCGAAGATTACAGGACGCTATTTAACAAAGAGATTCTGCCTGCTAGGAAAGTCCATAATGGATATTTTTCTAAAGACAAAAAAGGTGAAAAAGGAAAATTTACCGATACAAGTGGGAAAACAGTAAAAGATGAAGACACATACAGCCTCATTATGAAAGACAAAGAGAAACTTCTCAGCCTTGACACCCCCTTAAAATTCATTTTTTCACACTCAGCTTTGCGTGAAGGCTGGGACAATCCAAATGTTTTTCAGATATGCACATTAAGTAGTTCAACATCATTCATAAAGAAAAGACAGGAAATTGGTCGCGGCATGAGGCTTCCTGTAAATCAGAATGGTGAACGTATCCAAGACGAATATATAAACAACCTCGTTGTTGTGGCAAATGAGAGTTACGATGAGTTTGCCGCTTTGCTTCAAAGAGAATTTGAAGAAGACTGCGGAGTTGTCTTTGGCAGGCTTCCGATGGATGCGTTTATCGGAATTAAGTTTATACGTGACGAAAAAGAAATTATAATAGATGAAAAAAAATCTGAAAAGATGTGGAATAAAATAAAAGATCAGGCTCTTATCGAAGATGATGGATTTATAAAAAAAGAATTCAATGACGCTGTTGAGAATATGACGTTTGATGTTGATGATGAGTTCAAGCCGGTAAAACTTGAAATAGTAAAAACAGTTGAAAAGTATCAGATTGAAAAACATATTGAAGACCACAGCAAGAAGATAAAAGGCAAAATAAACGAAAAAGTGCTTCTTGATCCTGAGTTTGAGCAGTTCTGGAACACAATAAACACAAAAACGATATACTCGGTAAACTATTCTACGAAAGAACTAGTCGAGAAAGCTTCTTCTGCTATTATGAAAATGGAAAAAATCGATCCTCCGAAAATTCGCACTTCAATGGCTGATATTGAAGTTTCAAATAAGGGCGTAAGCGCAACACTTGTAAGAACACCAACGACCGCTTATGTGGCAAAATTTACACGTGTTCCAGATATTCTAACATATATTCAGGGCAAAACAGAATTAACCCGCAGCACAATTTATGAAATTCTTGTAAAATCAAAACGGCTTGATGATTTTCAGATAAACCCCCAGCAGTTTATGGATTCTGTTGTGAAAGAACTCAGGTCTGTTCTGAATTATATGATTATCGAGGGCATCAAATATGAAAAACTTGAAGGAATTAGCTATGAAATGTCGAGGCTGAGGGATGATGCCCACAAATTGAACTTTTCTAATGATCGCATATTTGAAACTAAAAAATCGGTTTATGACTATATTTATTATGATTCCGGGGTTGAGAAAAAATTTGCTGAAGGGCTGGAAGCATTAAAAGACGTAAAATATTTTATTAAGCTTCCAGGATGGTTTCAGATACCCACACCGGTCGGCAACTATAATCCTGACTGGGCAATATTAAGAAAAAATGGTGATATTGTTTATTTGATACGGGAAACAAAAGCAACTAAAGACCAGATGCAACTGCGTGGTTTTGAAACTGCAAAGATTAAGTGCGGAGCAAGGCATTTTGAAACAATCGGCGTTGATTATGATGTGGTGACATCAATTTCTGATGCGAATTTATAAAAAATTGTGGCTCGGGGTCAAAGCTTGAATTGTGAATTATAGATTTCTAAAATATATTGAAATAATTATAAAATATGACACATCAGTATGCAAAAACAGTTCGTAAAAAACTGCAGAAGCTGGCCGGTCTTGCGCATGAGCGCGAA
>JACNLL010000068.1 GCA_014381545.1 Candidatus Desulfaltia bathyphila | reverse complement strand
CCATTTGGTTAGGGTTGACAGTAATTCTGGTAAATTTCATTTCTACACCTTTATTTGTGAAGTAGGGGACGTACATAAGATTATAAGTTTAGTTCTCTTTTAAACTTGCTTTCAACAGTGGTAAGTTCATGAAGAAGCGTTCTTCACATTTACACTTTAAAAGATCTCCTCAAGCACGACTCTGCACTCCAGACATTTCAACTGTCTTGTACAACCACGTCATTAGCCCGGGGATGGGGGACGTTGTTGACTACGTTGACTTATTTCCTCTCTGTCGGCCACGGATCAATAGGCGCAGAGCGCCCCGGTTAAATAGGGTGCTAGAGCAATTTAACGATGTAAAAATCCGCTTTCGCGGAGAAAAGCGACAAGCCCAGGAAGTTATATTTAGCGACGGACATATTCCGGTGCGGCTATTCTGACCTATTTTACTTTATCGACTGTTTGTTCTGAAATAAGCCTTTCACCTTAAATTACATGAGATTATTGGGGCCGCTGGTGGAAAATTGAATAGTAGCATTGAGTTACTCTCCTGCAAGTCTCCTCGCTACATTAATTACCTCGTCAGAAAGCCAGTACCCTTTGTTTCGCAGTTCGTCAATAAATGGTACTATATCTCCCACCAATCCCTTTTGTTTCAAAATCAGCAGCAGGCCGATGAGCCCTGTTGTGGGGATATTTAACTTTTCGGCGCATTCTCTTCCTGCTCGATCATCGAGTAACAATAGAATATCCTTCTTAAGATTAAATGCAAGTCCAATAGCCTGTTTCTCCCCTTCACCCAAGCCAGCAAGAGCCTTTTCAGCTGCTGGGTCTAAAGCACCACTTTCTTTTATCCGTATAATGTCACTCAGAGCCCGGTCGATTTGATTTGATTCGTCTCCAACTTTCCCCAAAAGCTCCTTGAAAACCATTGGAGGGATAAGAACTTCTTCAGCAATACCCTTGAGCAGGTAAATTTTGTCGATTTTAGCTAAAGCAATGATCGGCCCTGTGTCACAAATAATTTTCATTAGCCGCCCAGTTTTTTTGTAGTCTCTAAATCCTTCCTTATTTCCCGTTCAACCTCTTCAGGAGGATAATTAAAAGCGCTGACCCGATACCTCCCACAAGTCTCCAAAAACTCCACTCGTGACATTCCGGCCAGCTGAGCAGCTTTACCAGACGAAACCTTGCCGAGCTCAAACATTTTCAACGCAGCCATTAAGCGGATATGGTGTTCCATCTCTTCTTTTGTCATATGAACGGCGAGTTCAAATCCGCTTGGATATTTTATTTTAAGTTCTTCTGTTTTCATGCGTATACCTCTCTTTTGAGCTAATTTAATACGTCCAAAGGGCTAAAATCACGCCGATTTTCAACCCACGATTTTTCATTTCAACCCATCATTGAGACCTTTGCACAACCTTCAAAAAATCGATATTCCGATCAAGACGTAATGGGGGACGTTCGTGCAGAACGTGCACAGGCAATCCCATATTCTATGTTTCTCATTTTTTCTTCTTATTTATCGTGTGCTTGAACTTCAAAACAGCGAAGTTCAGTTCTATGGATGTTTCCGTGTCGGTTTTTTGCAGGTCGTCATCAAAGATTCCGGCAATCAACTCTCCGCTTCTCTGCATGAGTGCCTTCTGCTTGTCCTTGTCTTGGACTGCTGATAGCTCTTGAATGCTTCTTGATAGCTGTCTGATTTTTGCGAAAGTTTCGATAATTGCCAGGGTAGCTTGAACTGCCTGAGGACTTTTCAAAATTGTCGCCAGCATATACAGTCCTTTTTCAGGAAAGGCGCTCGGAAGCTTTACCTTTCCGCCCTTCGTTGAAGTCGAAAATTTCGACTTCAACGACTCCCACTCCCTCTTATCAAGTTCTATGATGTACCCAGCGGGAAACTTGTCAGGGTTATTCTTCACTGCCTCATTGATGCGTTTTGTCTCAACACCGTATAGTTCGGCAACATCGGTATCAAGCAAGACCATTTGGCTCCTGAGTTCAATGATCCGATCCTGCAAGTCCTCGAATTTTATGGTTCCGCTCATATCAGATCATCCGCCTTGTAATCTTTTTGCGAAGAAATGGTGTCAAAGCTTGAAAGTGAATAAGATATTATGCTATTCATAATTCAAGCTTTGATAATTCTCTATTTTCAGCCTGGCCATTTCAAGATGCAGCATTTCTAAGACGTGGTAGTGGGTTCCAAACAACTGTGCGTCGCTGATACATCAGCACACTTTGCCTAAATCATTAATTAATTTGCGGACATACCCTCGAAAAGCCAAACTCAAATGCAGTGTGCTCTCATCAAACAGGGCATCGATCGCGTGATCAAGATCTTCGCGTGCCATCAAAGCCTTGTTATATGCGCGAACAAGCAACCCTACTGAACCAATCACCAGTGCGCCACGAAATTCGAGCTCTCGCCTCAAGGCCATGTCATCCGTCAATATCGGTTTTGAGAAGCCGCCCTCATGAAAGTTCTTCCGGCAGTTTTACTTCGGTCACAACCAGTGGTTTATTCAACTCCACTAAAATAGCCGCTTTCATTTCTTTAATTTGCAAAATTAATCCCCCTAATCTGGACAAGTTAAAAATAAATGTTATAACTCTTTTAAATATTTTCTTATACTTGTTTTCAGTTCATTGAATACATCGTTTAATTGTAAACACAGCGGTTTAATTCTTGCCCATCTTAACTCAAAACCATATATATTCCTGAAAAGATGACGAAACCGTAAGTACTCTTTCAACTTCTGCAAAAGTTCAGAGTCAATAACAGCATTTCTCCCGCTTTGAGTTTGTGCCATTTGCAGAAGAAGTTTTGCATGCCAATCTTCTCCATGTGGTATGATATTATTGACATTATAAGCAATCCTTTCAAATATTTTTTCAACACCGCAATAAAAATCATGAATAATACTTCCAGCTGCTCTAATAAATATAAAATCCGGTTCCTCTTTTACTTTATTGATAATTTGATCCATTTCTTCAATTAAGCGTTCAAGGTTTTGCAATTCTATTTCTATATTTTCAACAAATTCTTTATCCATATAAAACCTTCCCCTTTTGGAGTGCTTTTTGTTTTAAACTTTCAAAAGCATCTTCAAATGGAATTAGATTAATCTCAACTCCAGGTGGCAGAATGTCATATAATTCCGTTAAACACTTCATATAAATCTCATATGACAATCCTTCCACAACCAAATCAATATCAGATTTTTTATGTATTATCCCATAAGCTAAAGAACCAATTAGAATTACTCTTTTAACTTTATATTTTTCTTTCAATAATTTAACACACCTTTCTGCCGTTTCTAGTAAAATCCTTTTCTTTGCCATCAACATTTCTTCCTTTTTTTAATCTTTTGTAACTATTCAGCCACTAAGACACTAAGGCACTAAGATTAAAGAATTATTCTTTTAATACCCTTTTTGATGATGGGCACATTAAAATTAATAAGAAAACCGAGTCGTTTACCAGTCAATTTTAAATGACTGAGAAGCTGTGCTTCCCACACAGGATTCATCTCGTCAACAGCTTTCAATTCACAAATAATAAGCTGTAAGGATCTGCGGGACGTCCATAAATAAGTAAATAACCC
>JACNLL010000105.1 GCA_014381545.1 Candidatus Desulfaltia bathyphila | reverse complement strand
AATAATTAGAAATGATTACTAAAACGCAAAAGCTTTCTGGTGGCCGCTCTATCCACCAGTTCAGAGGCAAAACCAGCAATATTTATATTGTCGAGGCTAACAGGGAAGATGCTACATTCCTTATTGACTGCGGCATGCCGTCCGATGCAGAGGTGTTATTTGACACCTTAAGCCGATTGCCGGAGTTGAGGCGCATTGTTTGCACACACTTTCATGTGGATCATGTTGCAGGATGGATCAATCTTAAAAAAGTCTTCAAAAACTGTGAAATCTGGCTTCACGAAAAGGCAAAACCTTTTGTCATCGGCTGTAAACGCATTCCTTATCCTTCATTTGGCGATTATATTAAAATACTTTGGCCGTGTATGAAAGAGTATGGTTATTACCCAAAGTTTGGCGATCTGTTTAATGGCGGGTTGTATGGCACGCCGTTTAAAAAGGGATTTCCCCTGGATCGAGTTGAATTCTTTGCAAACGAACAGAAAGTGCTGCCGGGCTTTATTACCATACAGACTCCCGGTCACAGACCCGACTCGATTTCCTTTTTTGACCCTGACAGCGGAATCCTTGTTTCCGGAGATTTCATTGTGGTGATTAAGGATAAGCTTGTAAACAATTCATTTGTGGCAAGCAGGAAGGATCAGGAAGATTCAATCGATAAAATCAAGCAGATGAATGGTGTAAAGTTTATCTATCCCGGGCATGGTTATTGCCGGCTATTCAATGCAGATGAGTTGTCTGTTTAAGATAATACCTGTCGCCTTTGTGTTTTACCTGCAAGTTATACATTTTGATTGTTTCAGTTAAAGGACGGCCAAACAGAAAATCAATCATATCAGGATTTATTCCCGCCTTTTCAGCAAACAAAGGGCGCAGGTGAATGTCATATTGGATAATATCGAGTAAACCTTCAATAGCTTCATTTCTTTTATCAGTATTTAATTCCCTTACAAAACCCTTGATCTTTTTATATGAGCACCGGGCTTGATGATCTTCGATCAGATTCCACAGGCCCTTGATTTTTGATAACAGGTCTTTACGGGTCAGCCTGTTTTTTGAATAGATCCTTTCTAATTCTTCAGTATTCCAGCATTTAAGGGCTCTGCATTCAATCGGCCTGTTTTTATATATTTTGCAGTTATTATCATCTTCGTCGAAAAAGATGCACGTCCATGAATGCTTGCCGCCTTTTATTTTTATTATGTCGGTAGTTGCGGTCAGAAGCCGGCCTTGAACATTATCAAAGGCAGGTTCGCCCTCTCTGATAGTATAAATATATTTTGATAAAATAATACCCTTTTCAATCAGGTTCTTATCTTCAAGGTGAAAAGATGGCCCCCCTTTTTTACAACAGGTTCCACATCGGATACAGTTAGATTGTTTACGCTCATCCATAAAATTACCATAGCAAAATACTTACCTGTTTACAATTGCCGCCCTGTTTGATTTTGTATAACCGGATGTAATCTGTTAACATATAAAAAATAAATGTATCAATATCGCCTTGGAGATGAAACGATTTGTATCTTGCTTTAAAAACAATCAAAGGGAAAACTCGCTATTTTATCAGGGAATCCTACCGTGACGGGGCATGCCTGCGGAGCCGTGACCTGTTTGATCTGGGGACAGATCCAACCCGATATATTATTTATCCTGGAGGAAATGCATTCTATATCGATGAAACAGTTGATGACAGACTCCGGTCTTTAAGCCGAAATTATTCCGTTGACGATCTTGACGAGATTTTCTGGCGTTTTCTAAAGCCTGAAATCAGAGCGGCGCTGGAGCCGTATCGTCACATGGGAGGAATATCGAGAAAAAAAAGAGCCGATAAAGAAAAAGAGGAAAAGGCGCGAACAGAGTTTCATCTTTTCGACAAGCGGAGAGTTCATTATTTAAGGTTTGGATATATAGACCAGGGAAGAATCGGACGTGTGTCTCCAAAGCTGTTTAATAAGCTCAAAAACAAATCAAGGGACGAACTCGAACAATACTTTATGGACATGGAGAGGGCTCTTGATAGATCAGAATTCAAGGCATATATTTATGTAATTTTTGATCTGCAGAAATATTTTACCGAGTTGATAGCAAAATCAATGCCTCAGGGCCTGAATCAAAATAAGGTTGATCAATATTTCCTCGAAGAAATATGCCGGCTGAACAGCGACAGCTCTTTCTGGAGCGGAATGGATACAGAAGGGAATCTGCACGAATATCTGATCAGGTATGTTATTATGTTCTTTGATAGTGAATATGGCAGAAGTTCTTTTTTAGACGATTATATCCGTGACTATATGGACAGCAAAAGGCGTTATGTTCCACCACGCAGAAGCGCTTCAGTAATTTTAGATGAGGCAAGTACAATATTCGGCGTAAAAAAAGATGTGCTGAGAAAAATGAGCAGGCAGGCTCTTACCAGGCTATATCGACGTATGGCTCAGAAGCTGCATCCGGACAAAGGAGGAGAAAAGGAAAAATTTGTTAAATTGTCGGAAGCATATAATGAACTGTTGAAAAGCAAAACATGACGGCTCACATCATCTAATCCGTAGGAGTTTTTTTAATGTTAGTTTGGCCGGAGGAAACGGTATTACCTGATAGAGGAGATATACCAAAATGGTGCCACACAGGATCAAACCTGTGTCTGGATTTCCATGGTGATCCATTAACAGCAAAGCTGGTGGTTTTTTCTGATGGAAATCATCATATGGCCTTGATGGAAACGTTGCAGTATTTTTATAAAAACAATCCTGAAGTAGAACAGATTTTTTATGCGACAACCCCACCAGGCCCTGTTCTAAAATTACTGAAACATGGGAGCCTACAGATAGGCAATTTTATTTTATCAGCCAAACCCCATGTTTTTATCAGTCCACTTCCTGTGCTCGACAATTTGGTCAATGAAGGATACATGCAACAGCACATGCCATTTATGCAAAATCGGGGGAATGTATTACTAATAAAAAAAGGGAATCCCAAAAATATCTCAGGTATTGCTGACTTGGCGCGAACAAATGTCAGACTATTTCTATCCAATCCCAAAACTGAAGCTATGAGCTACAAAGGATATGTTGATACCCTAAAAGGCATAGCGGCCCGGGAAGACGTTAATTTATCTTTTCTGTCAGATGAACTTTCAGGCACAGAAGTTGAGTATGGTGAACGTATTCACCACAGGGAGGCGCCTCAGGCCATAATGGATGGCCGTGCTGACGTCGCCATTGTTTATTATCATCTGGCCTTACGTTATACGCGTATTTTCCCATCGCTGTTTGAAGTGGTTCCCCTGGGTGGAACCACTGAAGATCCCCAGCCGGTTCCAGAAAATGTTATTAGCCTGACTCATGCCGGAATAATTGGTGATGGTGGGCAATGGGGGTCACAATTTCTCCATTTTCTCTCATCAAAACTTGTGAGTGAAATTTATTCACATCATGGGTTATTACGTGCCAAACCATAAAGCCTTTCGCAAACCTTGCCGTATGGCTTGACACCGTTTTGTACACAACCCGCCGTGAGTTTGTCTGTAGCTCCAATATTCCCGCTTTCCCCTATCTTGCTTAGGATTATATAATTCTTGCCTTTTCATTAAAAATAATGTAATATTAATATATTACAACAATCAAGAAACGACCAGTT
>JACNLL010000036.1 GCA_014381545.1 Candidatus Desulfaltia bathyphila | reverse complement strand
AAGTCCACGATGTCGTGGCACATCTCGCAGTCCACGATGTTGTGGCACTTACCAGCTAACACTTAACACTTAACAGCTAACACTTAACACCTATCACCTAACAGGCATAACAATTCATTATTCTTCTTTTCCATTTTATCCGCTTCTTCCTTTGACTTTTCATGGTCATAACCAAACAGGTGCAAAATTCCATGTATTAGAAGCTGATCAAAACGATCTTCCATGCTTATTTTAGCAAGTTCTCCCTCTCGTACGGCAGCTTCAACGGAAATAACCACATCTCCAAGAAGCCGCGGGGTTATATTTGAAAACCTCCCTTCGCGCATTGGAAAAGCAATAACATTTGTGGGACCTGAGCGATTAAAATACCTTTTATTCAGCGCCTCTATCTGAAAATCATCAACGATAAGGATCGAAAGTTCTCCATCAGGACAGTCCAAGGCGTTTAATATGACCTGTGCCGTTTGCTGTATTTTCTCTTGTAATATCCTGCGCTTGTTTTGCCTGTTGTCTATCAGAATTTCCATTGCCGTTCTTTCCATTGTTTGCAACAAGTTGCTCGGGATATTCGATCCGATGATGGTATATCCCGTTTAATATTTTGTTGAAACTTTTTGCTATGCTGTGCAAATCTTTTAAAGTCAGCTCACAGTTTTCAAGCTGGCCGTCGGAAAAAATCTTGTTTATAAGATCCTGCACAAGGCCTTGAATCCTGGGCTGAGTAGGATTATCAAGCACTCTCGACGCCGCCTCAACAACATCTGCCAGCATGACAAGAGCCGCCTCCCTGGTTTGAGGTTTAGGGCCGGGATAAAGGAAGTTGTCGATATTTACCGCATCTGCTCCTTTCATTTTTTTTGCCTTTTCATAAAAGTAACTGATAAGGCTTGCGCCGTGGTGCTGCCTGATGGTGTCGATTATGGCCTGACCCAATTTATTCTCTTTGGCTATCTCGACCCCTTCCTTTATGTGAGACATCAAGATCAGGCTTGACATGGATGGAGCAAGCTTATCATGCTTGTTCCTGCCGTTTTTCTGGTTTTCAATAAAATATAGCGGTTTCTTAATCTTGCCGATATCGTGATAATACCCGCATACTTTTGCCAGCAAAGGATTAGCCCCTATTGAAGATGCTGCCGCTTCAACCATAGAGCCTACAATTACAGAATGATGATAAGTTCCTGGAGCCTCTATCATAAGTCTGCGCAAAATGGGGCGATCAAGATTTGCAAGCTCCAGCAATTTTATATCTGTCGTGTAATCAAAGGCTATTTCTACAAGAGGCGCAATGCCGGCCGCAACAACTCCGGAACCGACTCCACCGGCTATAAACGCAAAAGCCCAGCCATATAAGAGGTTAGAACCTGAAAACTCAGTTATATAAATATTTATAGCTGTTACAAGTATCAAATTCAGCAATCCAAGTTTTACCCCCGCCTTAATAAATACTTTGCGTTCTCTGCAATTCCTGATCCAATAGGCAGCCATTGTGCCATTAAATAGAAAGTAAATAAAAACTTCAAATCTATTTTGAAATATGATTGCCGTGCAGAGCGCGGTCAACATGGCAAAAGAAATGGCAATATCAAAACCCATAAATAAACATACTGTCATAGCGCCCGCGGCAAGGGGAACGCCATAAAGAATTGATGAAGAGGATATTGAAAAAAAGCTGTTTTGGGTAAGTGTTTCAGAAAGTGATGACGAAATACTGGCGATAAAAATAAAGGTTATAAGCATGCTGGCGATAAACAGCAGGTTTTTATTGTTGTTAAGAGCATAGCGGCTTTGAGGATTTATATGAATAATATATGTTATTATCAAAAGACATAAAAGCAGCATTGAGGCTCCAATGCTGCTCGCAAGTATTTGCTTATTTTTTATATGGGTCTGCAGGGTTTTCAGTTTTAAAAGCTGAACTTCGGTAACCCTTTCCCCTTCACGCAAGAGCATCTCCCCTGCTTTTATTCTGTAAAGAACAGGCTTGATTTCTGCTGCCGCGCTTTTTTTCAGTTCTTCGGTCGCGCTCCTGTTTAATGTTATATTTGGTTGTATAAGCCTTTGAGCAAAATCCACTATCAGGTTTATCAGTGTATAATCTAAGTCCTTAAGAAGGGGTTGGCCAATAATTCTAACCATGGTTTTTGCCTGGTCAAGACCATAATATTGCTTTAAATTCTTGACGAATCTATTTGTTTCGGCACCGATATCCCTTATAAATATTCCCTTGCTGGCCTCTTTAAGGAGTATTTCCTTATTTGTTACAACACCGTTTTCCAAAATCCGTGTTAAGATTTGGGAAATAAGATAAACAATATCTTTCGAAAACTCTTCCTTTTCAAGGATCTGATACGCCCCTTTACTGACAGAAATACCGATTGTTTTCTCAAAGCTCTCCTTCATCTGCCATATACGGCTATGAACGGAGGCTTTATTCTTGCCAGCCCCTTCACCCTGATCTTGCATTTCATCTTTAAAAACCGCTCTAAGATCGGCAAAGGCCTGTTGCACACGCATCGTCAATCTTGACGATAATAGTTTATCATGATCATAAACAGTTAAAATTTCCTCAACAGCAAGCTTGCGGTTTGCTTCTGTAGCAGACTCATCCTCAATAAAAAAATCTCTCGGAGCCTTAATATCCCTGTCAGCGACGTCGCCTGTTTTATAAGAATGCTCTGTAATAACCAGACCCGGGTAAAGAATGATGCTAAATATTATAGCGACCCCAACAAGTATGCTCCATCGGACATAATTGCTGGAGCCTAAAAGTCGATTAATCGATTTTTTGCTTTTCTCTATATTCATTATTCATAATTTAGGAATTGCGAATTTAGGAATTTAGGAATTAAAGGATGTTGTCACTTTTAATCCCTCAAACCTCAATTCCTCAATTCCTGAATCCCTAAATTCCTCAATCCCCCAATTTTTTTGCATCCAGTTCTTCATATGCTCTGATGATTTCCTGGACCAATCTATGGCGCACAACATCGATTTTCGAAAAAAAGACGAACTTTATTCCATCTATTCCCTGAAGGATATTCTTTGTTTCTATAAGTCCAGAAGGTTTTCCAACCGGAAGATCGGTCTGTGTAATATCGCCTGTAATAACGGCCTTGGAGCTGAAACCTATCCGGGTGAGAAACATCTTCATCTGTTCTGAAGTGGTGTTTTGCGCTTCATCTAAAATAACAAAAGAATCGTTTAATGTTCTGCCTCGCATGAAAGCAAGAGGAGCCACTTCAATAATCCCCTTCTTCATCAGGCCCGACACCTTCTCAAAACGCATCATATCATGAAGCGCATCGTAGAGAGGTCTTAAATACGGATCGACTTTTTCGGTTAAATCACCGGGCAAAAATCCAAGCGCTTCTCCGGCTTCAACCGCGGGTCTGGTTAAAATTATACGACTAACCCGCCCTTCTGAAAGTGCGGCAACCGCCATTGCCATCGACAGATAGGTTTTACCCGTTCCCGCGGGCCCAATTCCAAAAACCATATCATATTTTCGAATAGCATCTATATATTCTTTTTGAGCCCGGCTTTTTGGAGTTATCGAATGTTTTTTAGAGGTAACGTAAACAGTATCCAGAAAAATCTCCTTTAAATTAATGCCGTCATCTCCGCTCAGAACCCTGATCGCATAATCAACATCATTCGGATAAATCGGATAATTATCCTTTAACAGGCCGTAGAGCTGCTCAAGTATATTTTGCGCTAACTTTACGGCAATACTGTCCCCCTGAATAAATACAGTGCTGCCTCTTGCATTGATTGTGACATTTAATGCATCAGCAATTCTTTGAAGGTTGCCGTTATGCTCGCCAAAAAGCTGCTTTGCCAGATTTATATCTGAAAATGTATATTCGATTTTTTTATTGTCTGATTTATCTTTCATGTTGACATCAAATCTACTTCGATTTTTTATGTATCACAATCCTTTAATCTAATGCAAACTACAATTTTAAGCTGATAAAGTAAAAAAGAAAAACACCTTGACTGATAAAATTTGCTTTGTTATTTTTAATGTTTAAGACTATTTTATAGTTTTTCACAGGATGAACCATGAATACTTTTGATATTGCGATAATAATTATTTTTGCTTTTTGCATGATAAGAGGATTTTTTAGAGGACTTATCAAGGAACTGTCTTCGATTATAGGGGTATTAGGCGGTTTTTATGCTGCATACACATATTACATGCAGGTTGCGATCCCTTTATCCGGCTGGATACAAAACGATTCATATCGTAATATACTAAGTTTTTTGATCATTTTTTGCGCAGTTTTTATAATAATAGGCATCCTGGGCATAATAATCAAATATATTCTCAATATTACCTTTTTAGGCTGGGTAGATCGCATTTGCGGCACTGGATTCGGCTTAATCAAAGGGGTGCTTATTGTCTCTGTTCTGCTTATTGCCTTTACTACATTCCTTCCAAAAGGCGCGCCTGTAATCAAAAAATCCTTGCTTGCACCCCATGTGAGAATGGTTTCTGAAAAGATGGTTAAAGTTGTTCCAGCGGAGATGAAACGCAACTTTCTATCCAAGATGGAAGAATTAAAAAAGGCCTGGAAATAAAGGCCTGGAAATAAAGATTAGAAAGAGCTGGTAATAAAAGGTTTGATTTTAAGAGCTTGATCATCAATCGATATCGCCAATGCTCCATTTTTGTCAGTACGAAATATACGGCAATTATTCTCATTATATCTTTTCAAAACTGATTGATTCGGAAATCTAAAACTATTTTTCCAGCCCGCCGATATTATTACAATTTCCGGTTTGATCTTTTGCAAAAACATAGTTGTGCTGGATGTCTTGCTGCCATGGTGTGGCGCAATAAGGATTGTGCTTTTTAATTCATCTCCATGAGTTGCAACAATTTCCCTCTCTGCGCAAGCCATAATATCCCCGGGAAACAGAATCGATTTTGATCCAAAGCTTACCTTTATTACAAGGGAATTGTTGTTAAGATTCCGCCATTTTTCATTTTTTCTTTTATCAATGTAATCTTTTGGGGGATAAAGAATCTTAAACCTTGCTCCGTTTATTTTATAACTGCGCGGCATGTCTTTAAATGCAACCGTTTCTATCCTGTTTTTCTTTATAATTTCCATAAACTCGCGATAACTATTTATATCTGTAGAATCACTGTTACACCATAACCTTTTTACATTAAAATGCCTGGCTATATATAACAACCCATTCAGGTGATCAGCATTGGGATGGGAAAGAACGATTGTGTCGATTGTTTTGATCTTTTTGCGCCATAAAAAAGGGGCAACAATTCTTGCTCCCACATCAAAAATTGAATTGTCTGAAAAGCCCCCTCCATCAATAAGAAAGCAACGGCCCCCTGGTAGTTCCACAAGAGCGGAACTCCCCTGACCAACATCAATAATCGTAACCCTGAGATCATTGCGCCAGAACCTGTTATATACCCAGTAACAGGTATCAAGGCTGCCGGCAAAAATGATAACTACAGCAACAATTGCCGCTGTTCTTCGTCCGGGAACACCATTTTTCCGCGATCTCCTCCGAAATCCAACTAACCTTAAAATTGACCAACCCAGCGCATAATAACAGCCAATCTCAAAAAAATTGGGGGTTATGGTTTTAATTGCTGCAAAAGGAAGTCCGGCAATATAATGCACAATATCCAGTGTATGTGCCACCACAGCGGCGCTCGCCATTATACAGATTGTGGCTACGAAAATGCTCAGCGGATATAACAATACAGAAATCAGTCCCAGTGGAATAACAACAAAACCTATTATTGGAACTATCAATAAGTTCGCAACAATACCCACCAGAGAAATCTGGTTAAAGTAAAACATGACAAGCGGCAACGTGCCTAATATGGCAAAGAAAGAAACCAATGCAAAGGAAAACAGCCGTTCCAATATTCTGATGCCCCATCCTTTCTTAATCATTCCCTTATTGCCTGTAGAATTAATATATCTCAGAGACCAACCATATATTATTGAAAGAACGGCTATAAAGGAAAGCTGGAATGAAATCGAAAAAAGTGATGGGGGATAAGCGACAAGAATAATCATTGCAGCCATTGCCAGAGTATTCATTGGGTCCTGTTCCCTTTCAAACAGAAATGTCATCAAAAAAACAGCAGCCATAATTACCGCCCTCTGAGTAGACGGTGACATCCCGGAAATCAGACCGTATAAAATGACAGGGAATAGAGATAAAATCGCAGCCCCTTTTTTAGTCCATGCATTCCATAGAAAAAATTTAATATAAGAAAGAAGCCTTCTGAAAAATATAAACGATGCGGTTGCAATAATCCCAATGTGAAGCCCTGATATAGCGAGAAGATGGCCGATTCCAGCCCGATTAAACGCTTCCCTTATGTTTACAACTCCGGTTCTATCACCCACAATAAGGGCTTTTAATACACCCTGTTGGTCGCCCTCACCTGTCTTATTAATTAGATCGGAAATTTTATTGCGGGCTTTTTCTATAATGGTATTAATCCCCGGATCTGAATTTCTATTTAATATAACAACCCTTTTTCCGGGCACATAGGCGCTTCCCCATATTTTTTTGAAAGCCATGTATCTTCTATAATTAAACCCCCCGGGATTATTGAAATTTCTGATCGATCTGATCTTGCCGATCAGGGAAAGTCTGTCTCCGACAGAGATATCCGGAAAAGGCTTTGTTACTGTCACGCGGATTTTTCCGGTCACAGGAAAGGAGCTGTTATCCCTGCCAAGGGTTTCAATCCGTAAAATTATTCTTAAGCGATTATTATAAATTGCCGGATTCTTATCGACAACCCCGACAATTTTCCATCGATGGTTATCTGTAAAATATGTGATGTGATTTGGAGGAAACCGGGGAGCAACCCATGGTTGTATGAGGAGGTATCCAAATACAAAAAAAATGACTAAAGGCAGAAAAAACAGGTTTTTTTTATATATTATTTTAAGAAGTATTAAGCCTGCGCATAAAAAAATGGTAGAATATGCCCAGATAGCATTGTCTGGGAACCGGGACCCAGAGACAATCCCGAATATCATTGATATTAGGAGGGGGATAATTGGACGTGAATAGATTCTGTAGGCCATTTCTCATTCTCTGACCCGTTTTATTGCAGCTCCGATTTTAACAAACTTTTTCTCAATTGCTTCATATCCGCGATCTAAGTGATACACGCGATTTACCTCTGTTTTGCCCCTGGCCACAAGACCGGCTAATATAAGCGATGCGCTGGCACGAAGATCTGATGCAATAACCGCCGCTCCTGAAAGCGTGGGAACGCCTTTAATCATTGCAGCATTGCCTGATATCGTAATATCCGCCCCCATACGCTTGAGTTCGCTTACATGAATAAAACGGTTTTCAAAGATGGTTTCTGAAATAATGCTTAGCCCTTTGGCAATAGACATCAAGACCATAAACTGAGCCTGCATATCGGTAGGAAAACCAGGATACGGCATAGTTTTAACATCAACGCTGCTGATTTCATCCGATCCGACAATATGAATATTTTTATCATTTACCTTAATATCGGCATTTGTCAGCCCTAACTTGTGAATGATAGTTTGCATATGATCGGGTTCACAATTCAGAAGTTTTATATCGCCTCGTGTCAGGGCCGCTGCAAGCATAAAGGTGCCCGCTTCTATCCTGTCGGGTATTATGGAAATCGACACAGGATGAAGGGAAGAGACCCCTTTTATTGTAATTACAGATGTTCCCGCCCCCTGAATATCTGCGCCCATTTTGATTAATACATCGGCAAGCGCCACCACCTCCGGCTCGCAAGCAGCATTACGAAGAATTGTAACACCGTCAGCCAGAACAGCGGCCATCATCAGGTTTTCTGTTCCGGTTACTGTTACAATATCAAAATAAATTTCATTTCCTGTAAGACGATCAGCAAAGGCTTCGATATAGCCGTGTTTTAATTCAATCGATGCTCCAAGACGCTCAAGCCCCTTTAGATGCAAGTTAATCGGTCTTGCGCCGATAGAACATCCGCCAGGCAAAGATACTCTGGCCTTTTTAAGCCTGGCCACAAGAGGGCCGAGAACCAGGATAGATGCCCTCATCTTCCTGACCAGATCATATGGCGCCTCAATATTACAAAGACCTCCCGCATCTATCCGGACACTGCTTCCATCTTCCTCTATCCTTGCCCCAAGACCTGCAAGCAAAAGTTTTATGCTCTGGATGTCTTTCAGGTTTGGAATATTATTATAAGTATTCCATCCATCGGCAAGCAGCGAAGAAACCATTATCGGGAGGGCGGCATTTTTAGATCCGCTTATCTTCACTTCACCCTTAAGTGAGCGTCCCCCCTCTATAATAATTTTATCCATTTATTCCCCGTTAAGTAGGATTAAAAAAAAGCGCCTACCAGCATTTAACAATGAGGTAAGCGCTTTTATAATTTTGAGTTTTTAATTGTGAATGCCTGCCGCGACGGGCGCGAGCCCGGCAGGAAGAAAAAAGTTCGATTTTAATTCAAAATTCAAAATTAACAATTTTTAATGGCTGCCTTTGCCCTTTACTGTATCAACAATGGCCTTAATAATGCAATAGGTCATGCCAAGACCTAAAATAGTAAGAGCATACCACAGGCCCCCCATAAATACCATATGATCCAAATCCCACACCCATTCAAACGAAAATGGAAGCATGTTTTTCCTCCTCAATCTCCCGTTCCTGAGGGAATATCGGTAAATAACGGTATGATATCATTATCAACATAATACCGCCTGCTACCGGAAGGATGGTTGTAGCTATCTCCTGCCAGCTTGGAAAGTACATGAACCAGCTTTCAAAGGTAAGCACCGGTACAGCCATTACCTGGAGCACCATTACCCAGCGATTCACGCATGCCCCAAGCATACCAAGGAACACGGCGCTAATAAGCAAAAATGAATACCTGCGCCCTGTTTTGGTAATAAGTATTATAGATGGAATAACTCCGCATATCACAATTTCAAGCACAAGTATCCATATTCCGTATAAAGGATTGTTGGAATAAAAATCCATGAAATTATGTCCCGCGGCAGGGGCTGTAACTGTAGCCCAGTACCAGGTATCTATTATCTTCGCAATAGTATATGTTGCAAGCATCCAGCCGGCGATCTTGGCCAGCAGCATGATAACATTTTGCTTAATAAGCTTCTTTCTTGCTATCTTTTCGATAATCCATGAGACAAGTATAGTAAAGCATGGTCCGCTTGCCGCAGCCGACCAGGTAAAGAGAAAAAATGTCCATGGCCAGATGAAAACCCCTTCCCTAAAAGCAAAGGGACGTCCGAAAAGCACGCCCGCAACTCCGCCAAGAGATCCCTGATGGAAAAAGGAAAGAAAAGCGCCTGTTGCCGCAAATATTGCCATGATCCCGTGCATATTGTGGCTAAGATTATGAAAAAACGGCACCTTGTCAATCTGCCGGTTCTCAAGAATAAGGGGAATATATTCAATGGTCAGAACCGCAAAGTAACAGGAAAGGCAGAATGCAACTTCGGTCAGCATGGAATGAACATTTGCATGCCAGAAAATAAACCACCCTCTCAGCGGTTGTCCAATATCGATCGCAAGAATAAGAAGCGCGGAAGCGTAACAGATAAACCCTAATAAAACAGCAAAGTTTATGATATTTTTCAGTTCCTCCTTTCCGAAAATATATCTTAACAAACCGGTAAAGAAGGCTCCTCCGCCAATGGCAATAATCGCCAGGTCAGCCCAGATCCATAAGGCAAATCCGTAAGCATCGTTCATGTTTGTCTGGTTAAGCCCCTTAAACCAGCAAAGAAGCATGGCAACAATGCCCCACAAAAGCACGGCGCCGAAAACAACCAGCCAAAAGACAAATTTTCCAAATGAACAGCGTTTAACTCCCTCGGGTATTAATGCAGAATCCATAAATTATGTGCTCCTAAAATATATGCGGTTATAATTTTTTAATGGTTCCCTTGTCCGCGTTCGTCTCTAATATAGTTATCTCCTGCCCGCCTCACCCACCTGCGGCTTGAAAGATAGTAAACTTTGGGATTTGTGCCCAGTCTCTCAAGCAGCCTGAATGCATTGGGATTTATCGGCCGTCCGCCATGTTTATGGTCGGGCTTTGCTATTTTAGTAACAGCATGATCCGGATTGTTCAGGTCGCCGAATATAATAGCGCCGGCAGGACATGCCTGCGTGCATGAAGTTTGATATTCATCCTCCTTTAGCTCGCGGCGGCTTTCAGTATATGCCTTGTTCATTGCCAATTGATGTCTGTGAAAGCAGAAGCTGCATTTTTCCACCACGCCTCTCATGCGTGGAGAAACATTCGGGCTCAGGTATTTTTCCATACCATCGGGCCAGACAGGATCCCACCAGTTAAAATAACGCGCATGATACGGACAGGCCGCCATACAGTACCTGCATCCAAAACAGCGGGTATAAATCTGGCTGACGATCCCTGTTTCATGGCTATAGTCGGTAGCAGTCGCCGGGCAAACAGATACGCATGGCGCATGGCCATGATCTCCCTCGCAATGCATACAGGGTCTGGGAAGATAGCATATATCTGCTTCAGGAAATTTTTTGCCATTTGTCAACTTGTAAACACGCATCCATGTAATGCTGTCGAGCTTGTTTGATTCGTCCTTTTTAAACGGAACGTTATTTTCAGCCATACAGGCCGCCATACAGGCTCCGCATCCGGTACATTTATCAAGATCTATGACCATCCCATACTTTTTGGCTTTTGTGTGTTTGTGCTGTTCTTTCATCAAAATCCCATCCTTTGATTTATGCTCTTGTCAGCTTGGCCCTTATTCCCCAGGCTACGTTCAGACCGGAAACAGGATCTTCGACCGGACCGATGAGTTCGTTAAAATTAATACCCTTGCCGGCCAGGTACTCGTCATAGGCTGTATGCCCCAGTCCTCTGGGCAAAGCCACCAAGCCGGGCATAATTCCATCAAAATGATGAACCCTAACCTTTACACTGCCTTTTGGAGTACTAAGAATTGCATGATCGCCCTCTCTAAATCCTCTTGCCGACCTTGGGTTAACCTCAACAAAGATATCATTGCCCTTAAGAACTGTATCCTCTACGGTTTTTATGGCAAAGGGCGGATCTCCGATAAAACCGCTTGCAAGTCTCATGGAATCGTACGGCATAAGTATAAGAGGATAAGCTTGTTCATCTCCTTCAATCTTTATTGATTCTGCTCTGCCCTTGTTAACAAACTCAAATTTTCCGGAAGGTGTATTAAATGCGCCTTCCCAGGCCGCGGGTCTGAAATTAGAATCAGCCCAGAATCCATTATTAACTAATCCATCCCACTTGTTTCCCAGTGTTTTCTTTAGGCAAGCTTCATAACTGTCCCATGGAAAAGCATCCGCTATCCTGCCGCCAAACGATTTTGCCATGAGAAGTATCACGTCGCCCAGATGTTTTGTATTAAACTGTGGCTTTACTACCGGCTTTGAAAGGCCTATAATCGGCTTCTGCAGTCCAACCGGTGTCGGCACATCCTCATAGCGTTCAAGGAAAACATGGTTTGGAAGGATAAGATCGGCATTTTCAGCAGTTTCATCCATATATGAAGAAAAACTTACAACAAATGCCACTCTGTTAAATGCCTCTTTCACCGCCTTGGTATCAGGTATTGTATAAACCGGATTGGCGCCTGCAACAAAAAGAGCCTCTATAGGATATTTCTCCCCGGAATTAATAGCATCGGGCAACCTGTCTAACAGATATCTTGTATCCGGATATTTTTTGCTCCCCGCGCCGTCAATACGCCCCTTATGCATACCATTTGCCGCAGTACGATCCATTTCTACTTCAGGCCATTTTATATAATCAGGATCCGGGACAGCACAGACGCCTCCCTTTTTATTGATATTGCCGACAAGCGCATTTAAGGCATGCACTGCTATAAATTCATTCAGGCTGCCTGGTGTTTCCCCCTGACCTCGGCCGCAAACCGCCAGAGGTTTTGATGCGCCTGCAAAGCTCTTAGCCAAAGATTCTATTGTAGAAGCAGATACGCCGGTAATCTCCGAAACATCATCAGGGCTGAATTCATTAAGCACAATCTGCTTGAATTCTTCAAAGCCGGAAGAATAATTATTGACAAAATCAGCGCTATAAAGCGATTTTTGAATGATCACATGAGCAATACTTAGAGCCAGAGCAGCTTCTGTTCCCGGATTTATGGCAACCCATTTATCTGCTTTAGCGGCTGTATTAGATAAGCGGGACTCGATCTGCACTACTTTGCCTCGCTCTTTCCACATACTATTTGCCTTAATCATACGTACCGGCGAACCCCAGCCCTCTATCAGCCCGCTCCCAAAGCTTAAGACAAAATCGGAATTTTCAACATCAAATCCAGCTGAAGCCTGAACACCCTGCATCAGGTGCATTGTCAGCTCGTATGAATCCTGAATCGATGGAATGCGTATAAAATTTGGAGAACCATATACCGTCAAAAATCTCCCTAAAAGGTGAGCCGTTGTTCCACTATCAGTACCGGAAATACAGGCAACGGTGTGAGACTTGCCTTTTCCCCTTAACTCTCCAAGTTTTTTTACAACCTCTGCAATGGCTTCATCCCATGAGATTTTTTCCCATCTTCCTTCACCTCTCGCTCCTGCCCTCTTTAATGGTGTTTTGACGCGTGTCGGGCCATAAAGCAGTTGAAGGCCGGATAGGCCCAGAACACATATGCCGCCATCATTTACAGGGTGCCCTTTCATGCCCTCTATTTTAATTGCCCGATCCCCGATCGTTGTTGCGACCTTGCGAACAGTAATACCGCAACCACCAGGGCAGAGTGTGCATATAGAATCTACATGACTGACCTCTCCATCCTCCGGCACAGGAGTCCATGGCCACATCTGTGTCCATATGGAACTGTCATCCATCATCTTCAATGGCAATGGTGAAAGGGTTGTGCCGGCTGCACCGCCGATTATCAATGATAAAAAACTTCTTCTACATACCTTCATAAGATTCTACCCCTTAAAATATTGCTAATAAACTAATGAGGTTATCAGCCTATTTATGGCATACAAAACATGCATCTTTTTCTATATGAACTCTTACCTGACTACTCGCCGGTTTTTCATAAGGTCGAGGCATCCAGCTAATAGGCCACGGAAGAGTTTGGACGGTTTTTCCCTGAGCCTTAAATTCTGCGTGACATTCGGTACAATCATCCATTTTCATCCGGTCCCAGGTATTCTTCTTGAGCCCGGCGATGTTTTTCCCCCAGATATCACGGCTGTAACCTGTAAGCCTGTTTTCTTCGTAAACTCTTGAGTGCGTTGATTCGCCGATATGTCCGTGACATGTAACGCAATCCACTTTTCCCATCTTGACATGGGCTGCGTGGGAAAAGAATACACAATCAGGCTGCCTTGAATAGACCAGCCACGGCACCTCATTCCCTTTTGCCACATATTCCTCAACGAACTTGGCTTCGTTGGGATCCTCTCCCATCACCTCTTCGTGACAATCAACGCACCGGGCAAGTTTCGGCACTCCGGAAAAAGAACCGTCTTCACGGAAAAAATGGCAACTTTCACATCCTTCCTCAACAGCCTCAACATGAATCACATGGTTAAAATCTATTGGCTGCTTTTTTTGAGAATAGAGAAGCTTCGGAAAAATCCACCATCCGACCGCAAGACTTCCCACTAATCCAATAACGAAAAATATGAGAATGATTCCCCACGATCCATTCTTTTGCTCTTTTTCAGGGGGTTTCGTTGTTTCTACCTGCTCGACAGTCTCTTCAACTTTATCATCTGATGTACTCATGGAAACTCCGCTTATGTTTTAGGTAAAGTAAACAAAGTTGAACAATTTTTGTTTATGGTATGGATGTAGTATATAAAAGATAATTTTTGGACATTTACCTATAAATATCATTTTTGTCAAGAAAAATTATTATTATCCCTGACCATAACTGTGTAAACCCGGCAGCAAATTCACGCCAAAATATGTAAACATAACGGCCATAAACCCAATTATGGAAAGATAGGCGATTTTCTTTCCTTCCCAGCCTCTCATCATCCTTGCATGTAATAGTGTTGCATAAACAAACCAGGTTATCAGAGACCATGTCTCTTTCGGATCCCATGACCAGTAACTCCCCCAGGCCGAATTTGCCCATACAGCCCCTGTTATTATCCCGATTGTCAGAAATAAAAAACCAAGGGTTACCATTTGATGCGTTAATTCATCCAGGATGCCGGCATCCGGGAAATGAATAAACAAACCTGTCTTACTACTCTTTTTGTCCCCTGTTTTTCGTTGCTTAAAAAGATATATGAGGCTTACACCAAAAGCGATTGCAAAAGCGGCGTATCCAATAAAACAGGTGATTACATGGGCGATAAGCCAGTTGCTTTTTAATGCCGGAATCAGGGGCTGTATACGATCATTAATGTTTGGGGAAAGTGATGCATAAGCTATGGCCATAAAGGCAAGAGGGGTTGCAAAGGCTCCAATTATCCGGTTTTTATAAGTCTGCTCAACTACAAGATATATAACTCCGATAGTCCACGCAAAAAAGACAAGGGACTCATACATATTTGAAAGCGGGGCATGACCTATTCCAAGCCTGTAAGATTCTATCCATCGCAAAGCAATACCCCCGGTATTGCCGACAACAGCAATTATAGCTATCCAGGTGGCAATCCTGCCGGGCAACTGTTTCTTAAAAACCCAGGAAACAATATATAAAAATGCTGCCGTGCCATAAATAAATGTTACAATTGATAACAAATTTGAACTGTTCATAAATTAATCCTCAAACTTTTCGCTATCCTCTTTATCCTGCTTTGCATTCCAAATCTATTTTTATTTGCCGTCCCTGCTACCATAACCTTGCTTTTCTTTCCACTCTTGCTTATTTCAACACAAAGTCTTTGATGGGACATAAAAAAAGTTATAAAACATCCGATAATCATTATTACAAACCCTGAATAAACAATTAAAACCCCGGGATCTCTTGTCACCTGTAACCCTGTATAATATCTATGATCATAATCTACTACGGAAACAACCTGATTGCCCTTTCTCATCCTGTCAAAAACAGGAAAACGCACAGGCATTATTACATGGACAGGGCTTCCGTTATTATGGGTAAGAATGCCCATAAAGGTTTTTCCAAGATTATGGCCTCCGAAATTATATGAATCCCTGTAACCCTTTACAACAAACTGCCCCGCATCTTCGGGTAGATTAAACTGCTGTCCAAAAGATACCTTTTTCTTATGACTCATGCCGGTTATACGGTTTTTAAAATTCAAAGTGATCTCTCTGGGGGGAAGCTCGCCATAACTGGACTGAAAGATATTTATCCCCTTGTAACGGAGAGGATCATTCACAATAATATCCCTTGTCAAAACAGATTTCCCTTGTTCAAGTATTGTCAGGGTTGAGCGATATTCACTTGGCGCCCCGGAATCATAAAATTTTATATTAAAATTATCACACCTGATATCAAAATTTAAATCTTGTGCTTTGCCGGTATTACTCAATCTTATACTATTTATTGTTTTACCTTCAGGAATATTTACAAATCCTTTAAAACCGAAAATCGAACCTATCAAACCGCCGATTAGCAACAGAATAACACTAAGATGAATAACATAAACACCGATGCGGGTCCAGCGTCCTTTTTCAGCAAAAATACAGAACCCATTGTCTGTTTCTTCAATCCTTTTGTATCCAAAGCTTCTGGAAACAATCGGCATATATATTCTTTTCAAGTCTTCGGGCGAACGGATGTCAATAAATTCTTCTTTATCAGAAAGGTTTCTAAATTTTGAAACATTAAAAGAAGGATTTTTAACAGATAACATCTTCCATAAGGCAGAAAATCTGTTTATTGAGCAGACAACAATATTGGTTGTCAGCATAAGAAGCAGAAACTGAAACCACCATGAATGATACATATCAAAAACGTCAAAGGCTGATAATATTTTATAAAGAAATTCACCATATTCATTCAGGTATGCCTCAGGTCTCTCGTTCTGAGGAATTATCGTTCCAATAATAGAAGTAACAGCAAGCGACAGAAGAATAACAACGGTTAGCCGTACTGACGCAAATAATTTCCATAACCTGCTGGTGAAACCGGCAGATCCTGTCTCTTTGTTCATCAGTTATCCTTTCAACATATATTCCGCTCACATAAACGGCTTTTATAATAGCTGCAAAATTAAACTGAATTTTTTATCAGAATATCGACATAAAAACAATGGAATTTTTGTAACAGTTTACATGTCCGGTTTAACAATAATTACTGCTGCTTTATCGTTGTTTAGATATTGTTTCGCCAGAATAGACAGCTCACCTTTTGTAATGGAAGCATAATCATCCATTATTGTCCTGCTCCAGTCAAGCTGCTGAGGATGCTTTTTTGATCTTGAAAGAACAGTATTCAGCCAGTAATAATTACTTTGCAGCATATCCTTTATGCCTGTAAGTGTCGGTCTGATGGTACGCCTCAACTCCTCATTGCTTACTCCAATAGCGACAAGACCCGATATGACTTTCTTTACTTCCCCAACCACCATATTGCTTTCTTTTGGATCAACATGGATAAAGGCTTGAAACACCCCATATCCAGGATACGCCCGGCTCGGCCTGTTATATGCAACAAAGGAATAAGCAGCCCCTAATTTTTCCCGAATCCTTTCCCGCAACCTTTCTGAAACAATATCCGCAAGCACCGAAAAAAGGCGTGTTCTATGGATATTCCATAAGTCTTCAGTTGGATATGCGACAATTACAAGACCTTTTGGGATTTTAGTTGCAACATTTATTTCAAGTGTTTGAGCAACAGGAAATTGGGGCAATCTTAACATTTTCTGTTTATATATATCGCGTCGCTCAGGAAGGGTTCCAAGATATTTAGAGGTTAGATCAACTACTGCATCAATATCAAAATCACCAACTACTGAAACATCGATTTTATCGTGCCTTAATGATGCGTCAAGCCATGATTTAATATCATTAAGGGTCAAATGTTTGAACATATTATAACACGGAAACCCGAAACGGCTGTCTCCTCCGGCCAAGAAGCGCTTTCCGGCAAGACTCATGGCGCCGTCAATTGAACTGGAAAGTTTCAGGTGTTTTTGTCTGAACCGCTCCATGGAAAGTTTATAAGCATCTGCCCTGTATCCCGGATCTGTTAAATGAGCATAAAGGAGCTGAAACAGCAATAGCACCTCTTTTGATACTGTTTTGCCTTTAAAGAAAAAACAATCTTCATTAACAGAAAAATTAACATCTGTGTTTCTTCCTGCCAGAGCGCGTTCAATTTCATCCCTTTCGAGTTTGCCAAGCCCGCTTTCATTAATTACTTCCGAACTTAAAGCAGCAAGTCCGGGTTTATCCGCAGGTTCGACAGCTCTGCCCAATCCAAAGGACAGATTAACAAGCACCTCATCGGGCTCAAAATCTGTCTTTTTTAGGGTCAGGCTGACGTTGTTCTCAAAATCAACCTGGATAATGCCAAGTTCCGGGATCTCGGTTCTACTGCTGATTTTCCCTTTTTTTTCAGGTTCCGGCAGATAAGGAAAAACCGGCGCCTTTATTTCAGCCGGTTTTAATACACCAATCATACAGCTTCTATTATATGCGGCAAGTATCAGTTCTTCTGGTTTTTCATCAATAGTTTTCAGCTCAGCATTTCCTGTAACAAGCACAAGCCTGTGTTCAGGCGCCCAACTCTCCTTGAATGAATCATGCGCCTGTTTTAATGTCAGGGAATTAATAACCGGAGATAGAAGATATCTTCTTTGCTTTGGGGAAAGAAAAACCATCTCCGTATTGAGATGCATTATTATTTCGCGCGCCAGTACCCGACTTTCCCGTGTTGACGCCTTATTTACGGCATTATCCAGCTTTGACCTGAAATCCTTTTTTACCCTTTCGAGCTCTGATCTGGTAAACCCGTATTTCAATGCCCTTCTTAGGGTTTGCTCAAGAAGCGCAAGCGATTTTTCCCAGTTCTCAGGGCTGCTTTCTGCTGTAATCTCGGCGGCTTCTATCTGATTCTTAAAAATACCGCTGCTGATGGAAGCCGAGGTAAAGGGTGTATCAGGCTTGCTTACCAATACATCCAGCCGGCTTTGAACAATTTGATCCGCAATATCCTTAATAAGTAATCTTTTCTGAAAATCAAAGGAATCCGGCTGTTGCACAATTTTTCTTATTACCTCTATGCTGACCGTGGTATTTCCGGTTTCCTTTTCAAAATGATAAAATGGTTTGATCCCTTTATGATTTATTTTGCCCAGTTCCGGTTCCGGCAAAGGGGAAGCCTTTGCAGATAACCCAGAAAATTTTTCATCTATAAGTAAAGCAGCCGGGCCGGCATCAAAGTCCCCTGCCATTACAAGTATCATTTTTTCCGGCCGGTACCATGTATCATAAAAATTTTTAAACATTTTACGGCCTGCATTTTTAATAAAATTTTCCAGGCCTATGGGGAATCTTTTCGATATTTTTGCTTCAGGAAACTCAAACCTCATAATTGAAACAAACCTGCGATACGACGCAGAATCACGTGTGCGCTTTTCAGCCAGGACAACCCGCCGTTCCCTGTCTATCTCCGACTCCGGAAAAATGGCGCCTTCTGCAAAGTCTTTCAGCACAGTAAGCCCTTTCTCCAGGCTTTGCCTGTCTCCCTCTGGCAAAAGTATATCATAAACCGTTTCATAATATCCTGTATGCGCATTTGCGTCAGGACCAAACTTCATTCCTATGCTCTGGAAGTATTTTACGAGTTCTCCGGGCTTGAAATGAGTTGAACCACAAAAAAGCATATGTTCAAGAAAGTGAGCCAGTCCTTGCTGCCGGTCAGACTCATGCATAGATCCAACCTGAACATTCAGATGCATGCTCACCCTGTCCTTTGGTTTTCGGTTTTCCATCAATAGATACCTGAAGCCGTTTGGCAACCTTCCGAACACAAGGGATGGGTCTGGAAGAAGCTCGCTTTTTTCATTCGGCCACTTTGTCTGAAAACAGGGGTTGTCAACAGCGGCATTCGCAACTGTTAAATAC
>JACNLL010000104.1 GCA_014381545.1 Candidatus Desulfaltia bathyphila | reverse complement strand
AAGATTGTCTTTGAGCATCTTCCAAAAATACAAGACGAACCTTATTCGAACAGTGGACCATTGATAGGGGCACTGAAAGGAGAAAGGTCTTATCACTTTGGTAGAAAACCCGAAAACCGGATAATTTATTACCTGAATTTTGCACGTAAATCGCTGCTGTGAACTATAAGCGGGATTTTTTTGTTATGCCGCCATCACGTTCGCTTCACTGAGCTGTTAATAAAATACTTCTAAAAGTACTACTTTTTATCTGTAATCCATTTATTTACCCCACGATAATTACCCGATATTTCATATGAAAATTTACGTGCAAGAAATTTCTTGCACGTATTAAGCAATAGCAAAACGGTATGGCCAATTACTTCCATCATCCCAAGGTTTTGCTTTTAATCTTGATGCATCTAAAAATTTAAAGAAGTTTAACATTCCCGGTGTTCGGGCATCATGGATGGAGTATTTAACCTTATCAACATTTGAATTTCTAACCACTTTAGCAGCTATGTATAAAAGCTTTAAACGAGCAATCCTTATTGTGTTGTCCATAATACCTTTTAATCCATGAGAAGTGCTATCGATTGTATCTGACCGATCTTTTTTTATGCTGTTATTTGCCATTATTTTCAAATAGCGCCAGATGTTATAGGCCAGCATAACAACTTGAAAGAATGCATAGTTGTTTTTAAATTTAGCCGAAGGGATTGCATCCAGGCCTTCACGCTTGGCTTCACCAACCAGATTCTCAACATCTGCCCGCTTATCGTATTCGTCTATAATAACATGGGGTTTTCCGCTCAGGTTGGTACAGAATATTCGATATGTATATCGATCATCTTCAAAAAGCATGCATTGTATAGCTTGCCCTGGCTTTTTGTCCTTTTCTTTTGGAATTCTCATTGCAACAAACCGGCACTCAATACCCCAGCCCATCGGCTTATAGATGCAACTGTTATATTCGATATCCTTACGCTTCCATGGACGATACCATCCTTCAGAATCAAAAGGCGGTTTGCATCCTTTATTTGCAATAATGAATTCAAAGCCTGCTTCGATGGCGGCAGCGACACTTTCCCAGCTTAAGAATTCTCCGTCTGCTCTGACCAAAACTTGTTGGACACAGCCGGGCAAATGGTCTTTGATCTTTGCTATGAAAGTGGCAGACTCCTTGCCACTAATGGTTTCTCCTTTACGAAGCTTACCCATAAGATACTCTCTGGTCTCTTCAATGAAACAAAGAACAGGCCGATAACCCTTTTTGCCACGGTTTTTTCTATTGTGTCCCTTGCGGCCTCCCTGCTGATTGCCAAAAAGGGTTTCGACAGTCGTATCGATATTGATACGAATTCTAAAATATTTAATACCGCACAACTGCCAAACTCGCTCTCGCAGAATGCTCATAATATTTAAAAACGAATTCGCCTGGTTGATCCCTAAGCTGTCCATGTAACGCCAGAAGGTGCTAGCTACCGGCAAACGTGTGAGCCGAAAAAACCCGCAAAGCATGGCATCCAATCGGAGATAGGTAAAATGCCAAAGTCGATTAAACCCTATAAATAATAGCATCAAAATGCCTACTACCATGGAATAATGACCCAGCTTGGGTCTTCGGCTGGGTCTCTGATAGGCGTAGTTAAAAATTTCTTTAAACTTAACCAAATCAAAAAACTTGATCACTGCCAAAAGCCCGCCATATGGGCTAAGCTGCTCATCACAGGTCTCATATTCCGTTGAAGCATTGATTTTTCTGGCCTTTGCGCTGTTTGCTGTAAAACCTTTACTGGAACGCTTTTTTCTGTTATTCTTTTTTTGTTGTTTTACCATCTGGGTACCTCCTGTTTTATGTTTTGGTTTTCGGTTAAACCTTTATATAACAGGAACCCCAGATGGTTTATTTATTTTTTTCTATATTACATGCAAAATTCAGGTATGACTTCATTTCTCAAGACAAAGTCATTGCATCCGTTTTGTATGAGCAAGTCGAGAAGGCCTTCTCCCAGAATGACCTTCCAGGTCTTTGATAAGTAGAAGGGCGCGAAACTTGAGTAAAAGTTATTGCAAAAATTATTAATAGTTATATCCTTAAAAAAGGAAAAGGTTTTTCCTTTTATTACAAGTGGTGAAATTGTAAAGATAAGTTTTAACGTAAAGATCTATTTTGACAATATAGAGAAGCCATTAGACTAGTCATCATGAAAATAAAGCACTATATTCAAAAAACGTTTGAAACTACAGATGCGTATGCTGGGATTGACTCTGTTGAGAAGCGTCTCAGAGATAATTCATTTCTGGTCGTATTGAATGAAAGCTCATTTATAGGTATTCTCACGCCTTTTGACATCATTGAATCTCCGCATAATCTGGTGATTGATTGTCTGCATGAAAAACCTCGTATAGATTGTGAGTAGGATATTGAATTGGTTTTAAAAGTAATGAAGGAGAGCCAAAATTATGTATTGCCGGTATTTAATGGCGATGCCTTTATTGGTGTAGTACTTCAAGCAGCTATTACAGATTTTTTGTTTGAATATCGCAACGAACTCGAACGAACAATTGATAAGCGAACTTCCCAACTTAACAAAGCCAATAAGCAACTGAAGCAGGAAATAGAAGAACGCAAGCAAGCGGAGGAAAAAACCAAGAAAATTGAAGCCCAATTACAAGCGGCCCAAAAAATGGAGGCCATCGGCACCTTAGCCGGAGGTATTGCACATGACTTTAACAATCTCCTCATGGGTATCCAGGGCAACACATCTTTGATGTTTGAAGACATTGATTCTTCACATCCACATTATAACAGACTGAAAAGCATTGAAAAACAGATTCAAAGCGGTGTGAAGCTAACAAGTCAGCTTCTTGGTTATGCCAGAAAGGGTAAATATGAGGTAACGCCGATTAGTCTTAACAAACTAGTTAACGAAATCTCTGATACTTTTGGACAGACAAGAAAGGAAATCGTGATTCATCAAAAACTTGCCGAAGACTTACTTACAATAGAGGCTGATCAAGGTCAAATCGAGCAGGTTCTGTTAAATCTCTTTGTAAATGCCGCGGATGCCATGCCGAGTGGCGGAGATCTTATTTTAGAAACCATGAATGTTTCGCGCAAGGATATGAAAAGCAAACTCTATAAACCTAAAGCCGGCAACTATGTCAAGCTGACTCTCACAGACACAGGCAAAGGCATGGATAAAAGCACCATGGAACGCATTTTTGATCCTTTCTTTACTACCAAGGAAATGGGAAGAGGTACTGGCCTTGGGCTTGCTTCTGTTTACGGTATCATAAAGGCTCATGGAGGATATATCGATGTTGAATCCAAAGAGAAACACGGGACCACCTTCAGGATCTATCTGCCTGCATCTAAAAGAAATGTCAGGAAAGTTACTAAAACTTCTGATAAACTCATTAAGGGGACCGGAACTGTCCTCCTGATAGATGATGAAGAAGCTATTCAAGAAGTATGCAAGGAATTGCTGGAGAACATAGGCTACAAAGTCTTTTTAGCTAACGACGGGAAAAAAGCTATAGAACTTTACAGAAAAAATCAGGATGAGATAGATATGGTGCTTTTAGATATGGTTATGCCTAATATGTCTGGTGGTGAGGTCTATGACAGGATGAAGGAGATCAACCCGGATATAAAGGTTCTCCTTTCAAGCGGCTACAGCATTGATGGAAAGGC
>JACNLL010000103.1 GCA_014381545.1 Candidatus Desulfaltia bathyphila | reverse complement strand
TTTCAGGAAAAATATAAAGATTCTCCGGTAACAAAGGCTGTTGCCGATATTGCCGAAAAAATGTCAAAACTGGTGTAAAAAACGTAACTACTCAGGTGGACAGACTGAAGGCTTTTAGGGGAAAGAGTCAAAAAACCACTTTTTACGAAACGTGTTAAGTGTTAACTCAAGTTTCGCACTCTTTTTGTTTATCAAAAGCTTTAAGCGGCAAGGGCCAAAATAAATTTTTAAAGCGAAATATTAGACCTTAAGCTTCGACAACGGCACCAACAACAAGCATTAATACAATACTTAAAACCACATATGAATTCAGTAAGTTATATATTCTTTGTGCCTGCCCTTGGCACAAGTCGTGAAGTGCTGGTTAAAAAAGACCGATGAATCATTTCGCTTGAAAAATTGAATTTGGCTCCTTTACCGCCTTGACTTTGATATAAATCAAGGGTGCGAAACTTGAGGTCTTAAGTATTAAGAGCTTGATATGACAATTAAATATTTTATCTTAACACCTAACACTTAATTGGAGGATTATTAATATGAAATTTGCAATACCGTTGGCCGAAGGAAAACTCACAGCCCATTTTGGACATTGTCAGGAATTTGCAATAATCGAAGTTGAAAATGATCAGATCAAGAATAAAGAGATTCTTATTCCACCTCCTCATGAGCCGGGAGTGCTTCCGAGATGGCTTCATGAAAAGGGCGCGAATGTGATTATTGCCGGTGGAATGGGACAGAGGGCGGTTGATCTTTTCAGCCAGAACAATATTAGTGTGGTTGTCGGCGCGCCTTCTCTGGAACCTGAAGCGCTTGTAAAGAGTTATCTCGACAAAACTATGATAACCGGTGATAACGTCTGCGACCACTAATTAGTAGTTACCAAAAAACACTAAATATGAGGTAAGTAATATGAAAATAGCAGTCACATCAACAGGCCCTGCACTTGATGATACAATGGAGGCGCGTTTCGGACGGTGCGCCTATTTTTTGATTATCGATCTGGATACCATGGAATTTGAAGCAGTTGAAAACCCCAATATTGCTTTAGGCGGAGGGGCAGGGATCCAATCTGCCCAGCTCATGGCGGATAAAGGCGTATCAACTGTTTTGACCGGAAACTGCGGTCCCAACGCATTTCAAACTTTTGGCGCTGCTAAGATACAGGTGATAACCGGGGTAAGCGGACAGGTGCGTCAGGCTGTTGAACAATACAAATCAGGCGCTTTAGCCAGTACCACCACTCCCAATGTGCAAAATCATTTTGGCATGGGCATGGGCGGCGGCAGAGGCATGGGCGGCGGTGGCGGCAGAGGCATGGGCGGCGGCGGTGGTATGGGTATGGGTGGCGGAAGTGGTATGGGGCGTGGAATGGGTGCTTCAGCATTGGCCGGTTCAGGTCAGCCCGAACCAACTGCTTTGTCAGAAGAGAAGAGGTTAAAAGATCAGGTAAATGAGTTGCGTAAGCAGGTTGAAACTCTTCAATCAAGCATCAATGCCCTGGAAAAAAAATAACCGTTCACGGGTTCATGGTTCAAGGTTCACTGAAAATCTAAACCAGGAAGGACACAACGGGGCACTAAGATTGATGAATTCGTAAAAAGTCGAAATATGCACAATTTTGTCATTTCCGTGAAAACGGGAATCCAGTGTTTTTAAATAGTTGTATGCTTTTGGAAAAATACGTCATTGCGAGCGAAGCGAAGCAATCTCATGGATTGCAACAGCCTGTAATTACTGGATTCCCGCCTTCGCGGGAATGACGGTTAATGGGTATGCTGCACTTTTTACGAGTCCATCAAGATTAGAATTAATGATTTTATAGTTTCTTTGTGTTCTTCGTGTTCTTCGTGGTGAAAGGAAATATAAAATAAGGAATAAATAATGATTATCAGCATAGCGAGCGGAAAAGGGGGTACAGGTAAAACAACTGTAGCTGCCAACCTTGCCATTTCCCTTAAATTCGATGTCCAGATTTTGGACTGCGATGTAGAAGAACCCAATTCGCATCTTTTTATTCAGCCTGTTATTGAAGAGGTTAAAACAATTACAACTCCTGTTCCCGAGGTTGATATGGAGAAGTGCAGCTTATGCGGAAAATGCGGGGAAATATGCCAGTTCAAGGCTATTGTAGTTGTTGCTGATACTGTATTGCCGTTTCATGAACTGTGTCACAGTTGCGGCGGCTGTATGGAGGTATGTCCTGAAAAAGCCATCACTGAAACAGGCCGCGAATTAGGAGTAATTGAACAGGGACACAGAAATGGTCTGGAATTCGTGCATGGGCGGTTAAGAGTGGGCGAGGCAATGTCTCCTCCTTTAATCAAAAAAGTACGTGAATATACCCGGCCTGGAATATTGACCATAATTGATGCTCCTCCGGGAACCTCATGTCCTGTGATCGCTTCCATGACAGGCGCGGATTTTGTTTTGCTTGTCACAGAACCTACACCTTTCGGTTTGCATGATCTTAAGCTGGCTGTCGGGGCCGTCAAGATCCTCGGGATTCCGTGTGGGTTGGTTATCAATCGTTCAGACATAGGAAATGATCAGGTAAAGATTTATGCCAAGCAGGAGAATATTCCTGTTTTGATGGAAATTCCTTTTGACCGGAGCATTGCAGAGGCCTACTCAAGAGGAAAAATGGTCGTCGACGTAATCCCCGAATGGGAAGAAAAGTTCGTAAAACTATATCATCAAATCAAAGAAATTGTATTTTCGTAATAGTTCAGCTCTATGTGACAAAATTGTAATGGCTCACCGCAGAGGAAAACTACTCAACAGCTTTGCTGTATAACAATTTAACTTAAATGCACTACTATTGATTGTCTTACCATTGCGAGGTCTTGCGGAATGCCCCAAAGGGACAGGTTCTTATTGCTTTTCGTCCTCTCAATGAAAAGCAATAAAAAACAATCTCTGCGTCCTCTGCGTCTTGAGCGAAGCGGGCGGTGAACTATTATTTTCTAATTATCAAGGACAATCGCTATGAAAGAAATAGTTATAATAAGTGGTAAGGGCGGAACAGGAAAGACCAGTATTATTGCGGCATTTGCCTCTTTGGCTGAAAACAAGGTTCTTTGTGATGCAGATGTGGACGCTGCCGATCTGCATTTAATCACGAAACCTGAGATTAAAGAACAGCATGATTTTGAGTCCGGGCACACGGCGATTATTAACCAGGATAAATGCAGCGAGTGCGGCTTGTGCCGGGATTTATGCAAATGGAACGCAATTAGTGAGGATTTTGTAGTCAACCCTATTGAATGTGAGGGCTGTGGTGTTTGTTGTTATTTCTGTCCTGAAAAAGCCATTGATTTTCCTTTGAATACATGTGGGGAATGGTACCTTTCCGAAACCCGTTTTGGACCCATGGCTCATGCCAGGCTCCGTATTGCCGAAGAAAATTCCGGTAAACTGGTTGCCCTTATTCGGCAGCAAGGTAGAAAGCTTGCTGAAGAAAGGTATGTAAATTTACTTCTCACAGATGGCCCTCCCGGCATAGGTTGCCCTGTCATCGCATCTCTTGGAGGGGCTACAGCGGTACTCATCGTGGCCGAACCCACTGTTTCGGGAAGGCACGACATGGAACGTGTTGTCGAATTAGCCGCCTTTTTCAAGATTCCGGCGATGCTTTGTGTTAATAAATTTGATCTCAACCCGGATATGACGCAGGCCATTGAGGCTTTTGCAAAAGAAA
>JACNLL010000067.1 GCA_014381545.1 Candidatus Desulfaltia bathyphila | reverse complement strand
AATATTTTCACCATCTTACCCTGTTTTACTACAACTAAATTGGAGATGATCCTTATATTTGATGAACTCGTAAAAAGTCAAAAATCAAGTCACTCCCGCGAAGGCGGGAGTCCATAACAACCTGAAAATACTGGATTCCCGCCTGCGCGGGAATGACAAAAAATATGTGTTTTCGACTTTTTACGACGCCATCATGTTTAGCCATATAGAAAAGGTTATTGCCGATAAAATAGTGCTGATCGAAATGGCTGCCACGGAAAAATCGGTATCACCGCCCAATTCTTTTGCCATTACATAGCTTATAGTGGCTGTCGGAGACGCGAGCAAAATAAGACCCGGCAAAAAATCCTGTGGCGCTACGTCTAATAATCTATATAATATAAAACCCAAACCCGGCAGCAGAATCAATTTCATTATACTTGTAGAAAGAACCGGAAGAATCTGCAAACGTATCAGCTTAAAAGATAAAGAAGCTCCTATGAGCAGCAATGCCATGGGCAAAGCCAGGCCGCTGATAATATCAAGGATTCGATCTATGACAAGCGGGATCGGCATTTCGGTAAAGGAAAATAATATTCCGGCCATGGCCGATAATATCACAGGATTGCCCAATATCTTCCAGGCTAAATTTGTTTTACTTTTCTTTTCTGAGATATCAGTTGAATATAACTGAAGCACAATTACAGCAAGAAAGTTTTGCAAAATCATTATAA
Source organism: Candidatus Desulfaltia bathyphila (assembly GCA_014381545.1). Classification (GTDB taxonomy): domain Bacteria; phylum Desulfobacterota; class Desulfobacteria; order Desulfobacterales; family ETH-SRB1; genus Desulfaltia; species Desulfaltia bathyphila. Next base: position 3,065 of record JACNLL010000067.1, on the reverse strand, counting down.
AACCGGCGATTATACTGGCCCGCACGAATCCTTTATCTCCAAGATAGTAATACGCGACGGCAAGACCTATATATCCAAGGTTTCCGTGAAAGGAGCTCTGGATAAAGGCGCCGATCTGTTTCCGTCTTACCCGGGCAATATAGCCGATTGCCCATGCAACAACAAAAACAGCCGGAACAGAAAGCACGGTTATTGTCAGGACGGTTATGTCGAACTGGGTTTTCAAAGAAGCACGTGAGATAGAACGGAAAATCATAGCAGGTATTGCCAGGTGATAGACAAGCCGGTTTGCGGGCTCTAAAAAGGCCGGCTGAATAAACCCTATGCGCCGGGAAAACAATCCAAGGATGATAATTGCAAATATTGGAATTATTGTGGTAACAATATTCATAAAATAATTATAGAAAAATATATGGTCAATCGGCAAGAAGAGATTATTTATGTTGTGGCAGTTGATCTGCAAAAATCTTTAATTTTAACAAGTGGTTTGCATGATTCAGCGTAAAGAAAAAGAGGTTATGTGTCAAGGGGAAAGAGTCTGCTCGGAATATATTGAGGTTGCGGTAGCCCTTCCTGTTTATAATACCTTTACCTATCGTGTTCCGGAAAACCTTTCCTTTTTTGCATCGATTGGGAAAAGGGCGCTGGTCCCATTCGGCAGGCGAAGGGTTACAGGATATATTATTGGTCCATCTAAGGATATGCATCACTGCAAGATAAAGCTTATCCCGGATATCCTTGACGAAACTCCGATTTTCCATTCATCCATGATGCCCTTTTTCAGGTGGATTGCCGATTACTATATTTATCCAATCGGGGAGGTTATAAAAAGCGCTCTTCCGGGCGGTTTAAACATTTACGACTTTGTTGCTGTTGCAATTACGGAAAGGGGCAAAAATGCATTGATTGAGGATAACCTTACCCCTTTGCAAAAAGAAATTTTATGCCATCTGAAATTAAAATCCTGCGGCCTGAGAAACCTTTGCAAAAAACTTAAAAAGCAGATCCCTAATTCTTTAATTCAGGCCATGGAAAAACAGGACTTAATTGTAAGCAAACGCGAACTTAAAGGCAAAAGAACAGGCCCGAAGATGGAGCGGTATGTATCGCTGATTAAACCGGGCATTTCTACAGACAAGTTGTCGGTGCAAAGAATGCGGATTATCCATGCATTGCAGGATGAGGATGAACTATCTGTAAAAAAATTAACAGGGCTTATTCCAACTGCTTCCAGATTAATAAAACCTTTAGAAAAAGCGGGCTATATTTCGATTTTTAATAAAAGCGTATACAGGGATCCGTTTGGCGAATCTATAATACCTGATAATCCTTATAAGCTCACAAAGGAGCAGAAAAAAGCGGTTTTAACGGTTATAGATCGATTTGGCAAAGGATTTGCGACCTACCTTCTGGCCGGGGTTACTGGAAGCGGGAAAACAGAAGTCTATCTGCAGATAGCGGCCGAGGCCATAAAGCGTGAGGTTTCTGTTTTGATACTGGTTCCGGAAATCATCCTTATATCTCAGATGGAAAGACGGTTTCGAGCCCGTTTTGGAGATTGTGTTGCCTTGCTTCACAGCAGGCTTTCTGCCGGTGAGCAATATGATCAATGGATGCGGATCGCGCGCAAAGAGGTCCCTATTGCCATAGGCACCAGGTCTGCTCTTTTTGCTCCTTTTGAGGAAATTGGAATCATTATAGTTGATGAAGAACACGACACCTCTTACAAACAGGAAAGCGGTCTTCGTTATAATGCAAGGGATCTTGCCGTAGTCAGGGCAAAGCTGATGGGCGGAGTCGCCTTGTTGGGATCGGCCACCCCTTCAATCCAGTCGTACTATAATGTGAAAACAAAAAAATTTATCGAATTGAGTCTGACAAAGCGGATTGAAAAACGCCCCCTTCCTGAGATTACAGTGGTTGATCTTCGTAAAACCAGGGATGTCAAGGGCATCGGATATTTTATTACAGCTGAACTTTACAAGGCAATGAAGAAAACTCTGAGCCGTGGAGAGCAGACCATCCTGTTCCTGAACCGTCGAGGTTTTGCCGGCTTTCCGGTCTGTGCGTTATGCGGCGCCCCTTTAACCTGCAAAAATTGTGATATTTCCCTGACATTGCATCAAAAAGAGAATGCATACAAATGTCATTACTGCGGTTATTCGCTGGCAGCTACTTCAAATTGCTCTAAGTGCGGATCTTCCAGGATTAAGCTGCTTGGGCTTGGCACTGAGAAGGTGGAAGAGGCTGTGAAGAATCTTTTCCCTGATGCAAGAGTTGCCAGGCTGGATCGGGATACGGTCAGGAAAAAGAATGCTATGCTAAATATATTAAAGGGGCTCAAAAATAATACCATAGATATACTTATCGGCACGCAGATGGTGGCAAAAGGGCATGATTTTCCCAATATTACACTTGTTGGTATAATTTGTGCCGATCTTTCGCTGAACTTTCCTGACTTCCGCGCGGGTGAAAGGACATTTCAGCTTCTCGCCCAGGTGTCCGGAAGGGCGGGCCGGGGAACGGTTCCCGGCCGGGTGATTTTGCAGACCTATAATCCCGATCATTTCAGTATAGAGGCTGCAAAAAATCAGGACATTAAAGCGTTTTACAATAAGGAAATTATTTTTCGAAAGGCTCTGAATTATCCCCCTTTTTCAAGGATAATTCTGCTGAAAATATCTGGAAAAGACAGTGGAAAAACAAAGAGGTATGCCATGGATGTTGGTGATCTTTGCAATACTTTAAAGAAAAACAACAACTCCTTTTTAAAGACTGTTGAGATATTAGGGCCGATCACGGCCTCTATTCCAAGGCTATCAAAACAGTTCAGGTGGCAGATATTGCTAAAAGGACTAAGCGCAAAACATCTTCATTGGTTTGTTCATCAACTGTTGTTTAAAAACAGAGAAAGAATAAGCAGCCGGGATGTTAAAATGGTTGTGGATGTGGATCCGTTTTTTATGATGTAAATCTGATTATACCCGAAGCTTGATGGACTCGTAAAAACTCTAATTTTGCTCTCTCTGTGACCAATTTTGGGATTCAGCTTTCACCTGGCTAAA
>JACNLL010000035.1 GCA_014381545.1 Candidatus Desulfaltia bathyphila | reverse complement strand
CCCAACCACCGATACTCCTTAATAGTCCTCCTCCGGTCATCTCCGGATTTCGTCCACGGCCGATGTTCACCCGTCTCCCTTTGCTCACGTCCCCCTTTGTTCAACATCAAATTTTAAAGACTCATGTCTTATCCCAACGATTCAGATTTATCTTGGCACGAGAACCGGCTTGTTATACGATTTTTCTTAATTTTTTGGTTAATTTTTTGGTTTGACACTATAAATTTTAATAGTTAAAATAATATTTAAACCTAAGTTGAGCGATTTATTGCGAAGATATGTGCTGAGATCTTGATGCATAAGGGTTTGCGAAAACCACAGGCATACCCGTGGATATGTCGAGGATTTTCGCGAATCCTTGATGCGCAAGAGATCGGTGCAGATCGAGTAAAAAATCGCTCAATTTAGGTTAAAGTAAAGGAGGTCAATTATGATCAATTATACCGCCAAATATACAAAAATTGATTCAGGTTATATGGGTCAGCTGGTCGATTGGCCAGAAGTCATAACTGAAGGTAAAAACCTCGAAGAATGTCGAACTATGCTTAAAGACGCACTTCATGAAATGGTTCTTGCGTACAAGGATCTTGGTAAAAAAATTCCGCTTGGAAATGCTTTAATTGAGCAGCTACCCGTTGAGGTCAAATATGTCAGTCAAACGGCGTGATCTTATTATTATCTATTCTGTTTCCGCATCTCAAATAGTAAACGCCCAATGCCACGCATCATCTGCGCCTAAAGCCAATGAAAACTTGGCAAGAGCGAAGTTTTGCACAGAAATAGCAAAAGCGAAAAACGCCCCAGCTTTAGGCGTCAGAGTGAATGCGATGGAGTCCTCGTTCCAGACAACACCATACACGCGAATGGTTATTTTGCTGTCGTTCCAGTAATTTCCAGGTTGACAATACAACTATATAATGGTATTAATTTTTTATGAATTGGCGCGTTATATTTTATCGAAGTGCCTCTGGGAAATACCCCATTGAAAAGTTTGTTGAGGATCTGCCGATCGAAGATGCCGAAGAAGTTGTTGCCTCAATAGCAGTTTTAAAAGAATTGGGAAATAAAGCCCGGCGTCCACTGGCCGATTATTTAGAGGAGATTAAAGAAAGCCAAAGTATTGAGAAAGGACTATTTGGTGCGTGTAAAAGGAGGCAAGAATGGATGATCTTAACCGCTTAATAGCCAAAAAAGAACGTGAGAAACCGGGGTTTGCCGCAGCGGTGGAAAAACGAAAAGGCGAACTACTTATTGCTGTCAGGTTACGTGAAGCCAGAGAAAAACTAAAACTGACCCAGCGTGAAGTCGCCGAGAAATGGTCTCTCAGCCAGCAAAGCATTTCTAAGATTGAAAATGCAAAAGATAACCACATTTCGCTTCATACTTTAAATGAGTATGCTCGGGTATTGGGCTACGAACTTCAATTTACGTTAAAATCTGCCAACAATTAACCTAACGAATTTCACCCTGGAAAGTGAGACTTTGGCGCCTTGCAGTGTTTGGATAGCAGTAAAACAATATCTTGACACTATTCATTTATTTCATAGCCTATTGCCTTGTATCCAGACACCCGTCTTCCATACATTTTTGCCAGCATCGGAACATTTAAGTCCGCATAATCATATATAATTACCTCTGTTTTCATATCATGCAGACGATGAAGTCTGCCAGCATATTGTGCTACAGTACCTTTCCATGATACAGGAAGTGTTAAGAACAAGGTATCCAGTCTGGAATCATCAAAACCCTCACCAAGATAGCGGCCGGTTGCTAAAATAACTCTTTCATCGTCAACGGCTTTCATTTCTTCCGCCAGTGTCTTTCTTTGCTTTTTCCCCATGCCGCCTTTCATTACAAAAATATTTTCTACTCTTGAAGAAAGTAAGGATTTCAATTTCTCAAGATGTTCACGCCTTTCAGTCAGGACAACTGGAATACGCCCCTTATTTACAGCCTTTACAACATCTTCAACAATCATTTGATTTCGTTTTTCATCAACAATCAATGCAGCATACAGCTCATGAATCATAAGAGATTCTTTGTTTATGAGGGTTTCAGGTATTTGGAAATTTGTAGATCGTACAATTACTTTATGATTGAATGGTCTCTTATCAGCCTGTTTGCGATCATCCACTTTATATCTTACAGGACCACAGTTCATAAAAATGATAGGATGATGTCCATCTTTGCGAATAACGGTAGCTGAAAGACCTGTAATATATTTTGCCTTGCATTGTCTGATTGCGATTTCAAAACTTCTCGCTGAAATATGATGACATTCATCCACAACAAGGTGCCCATATTCCCCAACAATATCATCCACGGTCCCTTTCTTGCTAATGCTTTGAATCATTGCCACATCAATGACTCCAGAAGGTTTGCGTATATTTCCGCCTATCTGACCGATTTTTTTTGGATCAAGTTCTAAAAAACTGCTTAAACGCGCTACCCACTGATCGAGCAATTGTCTCCTGTGAACAAGTATCAATGTATTTACGCCTCGTTTAGCAATTAAATATGTTGCAATCACAGTTTTTCCAAAAGCTGTTGATGCAGACAAAACACCGGCATCAAAATTAAGCATGGCTTCAGCCACTTTTTCCTGCTCCGGTCGTAATCTGCCGATAAATTTAACATCAATTGGTTCTCCATGAAAACGTTCATCTATTAACTGAACTTTAATTTTTAATGATTCAAAAAGCGATATTATTTCATCAAGACATCCTCTTGGAATGCCTATATGCTTTGGAAAATCTTCACAGCAATTAATGATTCGAGGTTTACCAAAAGTTGGAAAGCGCATTGCCTGCGCTTTATAAAATTCAGGGTTTTGAAATGCAGCTAAGCGAATTAATCGATTTCTCAAAGATGGCGGCAACATCTCTTTTTCAATATAGATTTGATTTCCAAGAACCAACTTTATCTGATCAGGAAGCGGCCCCGTAACAGGAACTTCTTTCTTCCTTGATGGTGGCGCAAGCCATGGTTCAATGTCATCTTCATCTGTTGCCACTATCTTGACACCAAGGATTCCTCCACGATTTTCAGCCTGGTCTATTATTTTTTCAACTTCTGAAAGCGACATTCTTTTGATTCTTGAAAGAAATGCCCATTGGTCTTGATATGGCATTAAGCTGTCATCCAGAAAAACAGAGTTGCCTTTTTCTCTTGGTTTCTTTTGAAGCGGAAGCGCTATGAGGTTGCCGAATCCACCCTTCGGCATTGTGTCCTGTTTGGGGAAGAAGGAATCATATGAATCAAGCCCGATTTCAGGCCGCCTGTCCATTGTTTCCGTCAAAATGAAAGCTCCAAGCCTTCTTGCCTGACTGGCTGGAACAGGTTCAGAAAAGAAAATCCATACATGCCCTCCATTACCTGAACGTGATCGTTCAAGAGCTGCCTGGACATTATATGTTTTGCAGGTTTCCAGATATGCTGAAACATCATCCATCCAATTTTCTTTGTCAAAATCAGCAGCCAAAAACCAGCATGTTTCGTCTAATAATAATGGATAGATACCAATAGTATAATCCCGTTTGGATTTGCCATATACATCAGCGCCCATAAGATGATTTCTTATTATATCATCAGTTACCGGTATGAAATCACGGTTTTCACAGTCAGCGCATTTTATCTTTGGTTTTCTGCAAATACCTCTTATCCATTCATTTCGACAACACGGCTGATATCCTTTCTTGCCTGTTTTGGCGCTTTCAAATCTTTTTGGGAACACATCTTCTCGTCCCTTGAATAAGGAACGAAAAAGAGCTATTTTATGATTTTGGTTTGACCTGCTTGTTAATGTATTTTTTTCATATACTGATGAATTACCTCCCTTAGACCTTTTTTCTCTGAGAATTTTTAAGGATTCAATTTTTTTCAGCAACCGAGACCTGTTTTCTTCAAATTCTCGAAATTCTCTTTCCGCTGAATTTATTTGTTGATCAATTTCTGTTAATTCTTTCAAGAACAACCTCGCTCACATGGTAATTAAATACTTGAGTTTTCGGAAATCGGTGGTTTTTTGTTAGGGTCAGGAATATGCTTTTCCCTCGTTCCCGTTAATATGGTTGAAGAAAATTTTAAAACGCTGCCTTGCCTTGTCAAAAGCATTTGATGGAATTTCTGGTTTCGCAAGTTTAATTAGATCAGCGTCATCCTTTGAAAGTGCCTCTGCAAGCTGAATTTGAAAATATGTCTTAATATCTTCAGTAATTTTATTTTCTGCAATTTCATGAGGCTTTACATCCCCTGAAGTTGCATCTTTAAACGGCATCCATTGAAGCTCTTTCTGGCTGAGATAATCTGAAAGAAGATCTGCCAGGTAATCTAAAGCAAGCTTTTTATCGATACTGTATTTAACGGATCTGACCTGTTCATTATATACAATATGAAAGGTAATGCCCCTGTTGCCGATCCATTTTGAGCTTTCAACGCCGCAAAGGGAAAATACATAAAACAAAACCGGTTCCAGTATATATTTGTCCGGCTTCTTGCCAGGCTTGTTATATGAACCGCTTAACACCAGCGCATGCCACTCGTCCCCATTTTCTTTCCAGACCCAGGGAAGCTGGCCGTGAAGCTCAACTTTGCGCTGAATATCTTCAGATCTGCTGTTTGTAGCTTTAACGGTAAGGGTTAACGGGCTAAAATATTTTACAACACCCTGGCTTATGCGAAGGGAATAGTCATCTTCCGGCTCTCCAATATAAAACGCCCGGTATAAAGCATTGCTTGACCTTATTCCTTTAAGCACAGATGAAATTGTTTCGGCTTTTTTTAGAACTTCGTCTTTTAATTCATTTTTGTCCAATGCGGCAAATAAGCCTTCCGGTGTTTTACTTTGTCTGAGGAAGTTATTATAGGCTAAGTTATAAATCTCTTCTATCTCTTTTGCGTCGGCATTATTCCCTTTGGAAGAAAAAAAAGAATCGAGCCATTGTTTTAACGGCTCCATTTTTAACCTGTAATCTATCGGAAAATCGGAATAAAAGGGCTCGTCTTCGCTGAGAACGATTTCTTCAACACTCTCTTTCTCATCATATATACCCAAATTATGTTTTATGCTCTGTGAAACAGGATCTTCCAGAAACTTTTTCAACTGTTTTAAAGTAATTTTTTCAGCGATTATGTCTTCGTCTTCAACAGCCTCGATCTCATGTTTAAGGTCAGGATAAAATGCCGCAGCATTGTTTAAGTCATTTTTTAAAGCTTTTTCCTTAACATGCCGCCATAACTTATTTTCCCTGTAATATGTTAGCCTGTCGGCCATTGAATAGTTCACCATAACATCAAAGCATTCGTTTACACTGTCTTTGTCAAGATATCTATTGCTGCTGCCCTTTAAAGGAATCTCTGCTGTCTGCAACAACTGCCCGGCCGGCAAAATTTCCCCCTCAATATACCTGCGTAACTGATTGACCACCGAGCATGGCTGAAGGATGCGGTCTTTTTGCAGATCCTTTGAAATATAGCTGATATATAGCTTGTCACGTGTAGAAAGCAGCATTTCAAGAAAAATATAACAATTGCGTTCCGGCTGGCTGATATCGCCTATCCGCCTTTTAAGCAGCCTGAGATCCAAGGATGAACTTTCCGCTTTCCCGGGGAATGAGCCTTCTTCCATCCCCAATACATAAACAATCTTAAATGGTATGGGCCGCATCGGCTGCAGTGCGGAGATTGTGACCCCGCCGGTTAAATAATCGCCATAACCTCCTGATATTGAGCTTAACCTGGATTTAATAAATTCTTTAATCATCTCTATATCAAGCTTTGAGTCTTCATCATCTTCACTAATAGCGTCATAAAATTGCAGGTTGTCAAGCGCATTAATAAGAGAATGTTTAACCTCTGTTTCTCCTGCAAAGTCCGAAGGTATATCCAGCAGCTCATCACAGGCTTCTAAAAACCGGCCATTCCACTCCTTCCCTGATAGCGGGACATCATTTAAATAAATTGCAACATTATTCAGCTTCTCAATTACAATGCAGAATTTTTCCATTAGATGAACATCGCCTGTGTTTAAATCAAAATATGGAACAATGTCCTGAAAATGTTTAAAGCTGCCTGAAACAGCTTTTTTCGATTCCACAGGATTTGACATAATTCTTGACAGGCGCAGTCTCTGAAGCCCCTGTTTCCAGGTGTAATAAGGGCTTTCACAATAACCTTTTTCCTTTTTTGACCTTTGATCAAAGTCATGAAATATGTTTAATTCTTGAGCCCAGTATGCCCATGCTCTTATTTCCTCAAATCCTATCTTCCATTTGCTCATGAAACAGGGATTTAAAATCAGATCAAAAACCTCCCTGCGTGAAAATCTTCCTGTGGCAAAATCAAAGATCGACAAAACCCCGCGGCCAAATATGCTTTCTATCTCAGCGTGTGAATCAACAAGATTATATGAGAGTGATTTTGGAGATCGATTAAAAACAGAGTCAAAAACAAATTTATATTTTGATATGTCCGGCACAAGGATCGCGATATCGGTTAACTGCAAACCGTTATCCTGCTCAAGGTTATATAAGATGCTGTTATATACTGTTTCAACTTCTCTATATATGCCGGGGCAGGCGACAATTTGCAAAGACCTGTCCTGTTTTGGCCCGGCTTTTTTAGAGGGAAGGGTCAGGATATCGCTCTGGATTCTCTGCAGCACCGTTGCCGGGGTTTTTTCTTTTGCAAAGCAGGCATGAAAATCATAATCTGTCAGTTCACACAAAAGGCGAATACTTTCCCTTCCCGGCTTGCCCCATAAGGATAAAAGCTCATTATCATCCTGAACAAAAAGTTCTCCCTGATCTTTTTCTTCCGATTTTATAGCTAATTTTGTTAGATTTTTTCTTAAAATCCATCTTTTTTCTTGAGGGGTTTTAATATCTTCCCAGAACTCACGGGATGGATTAAAGGCATATATGAAGATTTCATAATAATCTTTCAATCGCCCGATAAGTTGCAAATGAAAAGGGGAAATCTGGGACAAGCCGAAAAAATGCACAAAATTATTTCCATTAACGGCAATTTTCTTTTTTTCGCTTTTCCCTGCAAGAAGCCTGTCTGCGTATTCCATCATTGAAAGATAGAAAGAGTTGCTTTTATTGAAAAGTTTGTCCCGCAATTTATTTGTCAGCAAATACAGCTTTTGCTGACACAGCTCCATGCCTTTTGGAAGGACTTTGTTTTGACGCCATTTCTGAATCATGTCCCAGCGATTGAATTCATATTCTTGAAACAGTCGGGCAAATTTTTCTGAAAGCTGCCAGAGCCTTACGGTATAATCCGGTCTTTTAATGTTGTCAGGATTGAGGAGGTAATGATTTATCGGTTCAAATTGAATTCTATTTTCATCGAGGTTTTGCAAAGCATAAAGCAGCAGCATCTGCAAACAGTCATTATCAAGCAGCTTTGGGTTTAATTTTTCAGTGTCCAGATTTGCTAACAAAGACCACAAGCCGGTCTCTAAAAATTGAAAATCCATATTCATGCATATAAACCGTTTCTTTGCCAGGACAAGCTGCAGCCATTTGATAAGATTGGCATTGGGAGCAATTACAAGCGGGGCTTTAAATACATTTTCTTTGCGCCTGTTCTCCAGGTCAACCATTAAAGCAAATTGCTCTGCCAGTTTATCCAAACGATTGCTGAAATATAGCTGAATCGACATTATATATACTCCGGGTTAATGTGCTTCGGCCCAGTTAACACCGCATGCGACATTAACCTTCAGTGGCACCTTGAGGTCCCAAACCCCTTCCATGATATTTTTGACAAGTTCCTGAACCAAATCGATTTCATCGGGAGGCGATTCAAAAACGATCTCATCATGCACTGATAAAAGCATTGCGGTTTTAAGCCCTTTACCCTTTAAGGCCATATCAACATTTATCATCGCCACCTTTATAAGGTCTGCGGCAGATCCCTGGATGGGGGTGTTAATGGCCGTGCGTTCGGCAAATTCGCGCACGTTTCTATTGGAGCTGTTGATATCAGGCAGAAGACGGATACGGCCGAGCAGAGTAGATGTTTTCTTTGTTTGTTTTGCATCTTCTATTGTCCTGTCAATAAATTCTTTAACCCCTTTGTATCTTGCAAAATAGTTTTCTATATAGGTTGTTGCCATCTTCCGGCTTATGCCAAGCTCTTTCGATAAACCATAAGCACTCATTCCGTACACAATGCCGAAGTTTATAACCTTTGCCTGCTGCCTTAACTCAGGAGTGATAAAAGAAGGAAAAACCTGAAACACTTCGGCCGCCGTGCGGGTATGAATATCCTCGTCATCCTGAAAAGCCTTTATCAGTATTTGATCATTTGAATAATGTGCCAGAATGCGCAGCTCTATCTGCGAATAATCGGCTGAAAGAATCGACCATCCTTTTTTAGGGATGAATGCTTTGCGGATTTCCCTGCCGTCATCGGTGCGCACAGGAATGTTTTGAAGATTCGGATCAGAGCTGCTTAGACGGCCTGTGGCTGTAACGGTTTGATTAAATGAGGTATGGATACGGCCTGTCTCCGGGTGAATGAGTTCAAGCAGAGCATCGGTATATGTTGATTTTAGCTTGGACAGACTGCGGTATCTTAAAATAATGGCCGGAAGTTCATGCTGTGCGGCAAGGGTCGTTAACACATCGACATCTGTTGAATAGCCTGTTTTCTTTTTAGTTTTTTTCTGCACCGGCAGATCGAGCTTTTCAAAAAGAATCCGGCCAAGCTGCTGTGATGAGTTTATATTGAACTCTTCTCCAGCAATGGCAAAAATTCTGCCTTCAAGCCCTTCAAGCTGGTGTTCAAACGATTTTGAAAGAGATCTGAGCTTTTCTCTGTCTATACATATGCCTGTCATTTCCATCTTCATCAAAACAGGCACAAGAGGCATTTCAACCTTTTCAAAAAGCTCTTCAAGACGCGCCTCTTTGAGCATGGGTTTCAATGCATCGTAAGCCATAAGTGTAATATCAGCATCTTCGCATGCATATGGACCGGCCTTTTCTATCAGGACATGAGAAAAACATAAGCCTTTTTTGCCTTTGCCGCCCGTAACCTCCGAATATGTAATTGTCCTGTGATCAAGAAAATCAAGAGCTATCTGGTCGAGATTATGTGCGCGTTTTGAAGGATTGAGAAGATATGAGGCAAGCATTGTATCGAATACAATGCCTGAGAGATTAATCCCATGACGCGCAAGAACTATCCAGTCATATTTGATGTTCTGGCCGATCTTCTTGATATCCGGGTTTTCAAGAACCGGCTTCAACAAGTTTAAAACCTCATCAAGACCGGGTTGATCCGGGACGCCCGGATAATCATGGCCGCAGGGGATGTAAAATGCTTGATCAGGCCTGCTTGAAAATGACAACCCCACAAGCTTAGCCTGCATGGGATTTACAGAGGTGGTCTCGGTATCAAGGGCAAACAGCCCTGCCCTTTCAAGATTATTGACAAGATCGGAAATCTCGTCAATGCTGAAAACTGTCTTGTAATTTTTCTTGGAAAGATCGCTCTTTCGAGGAAAGGCCTGCTGCAATTGCCTGAATTCAAGGTCTTTAAACAGCCTGGAAAGAATATTATTATCAGGAGTTTTAGCTTTCAACTCTTCCGGATTAAATGATAAAGGCAGGCTTGTATTAATTGTGACAAGCTCTCTGCTCAAAAAGGCCTGGTCTTTGTATTTGACAAGATTTTCATGCAGCTTTTTCTTTTTTACAGTATCAATCCGTTCATATAAAAGCTCCATGCTTTGATATGTTTTAATCAGATTAATAGCGGTTTTGGGGCCGACACCCGGCACGCCCGGAATATTATCCGCTGTATCGCCGGTCAGGCCCATTATATCAATTATCTGCAGCGGCTCCACTCCAAAGGTTTTCTGTATGGCCTCCGCATCTATTATCTTATCTTTCATGGGATCCCAGATAGTGATTTTATCGGTCACAAGCTGCATGAAATCCTTGTCCCCTGTAACCATGACCACATGGAATCCGGCTTTTTCGGCAACTGTCGAAAGGGTGCCGATGAGATCGTCTGCTTCATATCCGGGCATCTCGATAACCGGCATATTGAATCCCTTTGTTATATCCTTTATATATGGAATCTGAATTGACAGGTCATCCGGCATGGGGGGGCGATTAGCCTTGTATTCTTTATATATCTTATGCCTGAAAGTGGGCCCCTTTGCATCAAAGAACATTGCCAGATATTCAGGAGCTCGTTCTTCAATAAGCTTTAAAAGGGTCCTGGTAAATCCAAAAGCAGCGTTTGTGGGCAAGCCCTTCGAGTTTGTAAGGCTTTGGATTGCATGATAAGCGCGATATATATATGCGCTCCCGTCTATCAGGTATAATGTCTTTTCTTTATTCATGGCAGTTACTTCGCAGGATAAAATTGATATTTACTATTTTGAAACAGAAAAATCCATCATATTTTTTCGGCGCTACTTCTCAGGCTAAGAAATAATATTGCATTTTATAATTACACTTGATATTGCGCTTACAGTCAATATATAGCAATATTTATTGTGCGTTGGCGATAAAAATTAAAGAGGTTAAAATCATGGCCAATATTAAAGAGATTAAAGAAAAACTAAAAGATATGGAATCCACAAAGATTCTATTTACCGATCTTAACGGAAGGATCATGAGCCTGCCGGTAAATCCGGAAAATATCGAGATGCTGATTAAAAATGGAATCGGTTTTGACGGAAGCTCTATTGCCGGATATGCCACGGTTGAAAACAGCGACCGGCTTCTCCTGCCTGATCCGGAGAGTTTTCGTGTTATAAAATTTTCTGATGAAACACTCGGTTTTTTTATCGGCCATATTTATAATGAATGGGGAATGCGGGCCAAAGCTGATCCCAGAGCTGTGCTGGAAAAAGTTTTAAGCAAAGCAGAATCGGAACATGGACACAGGTTTATGGTTGGGCCTGAGCATGAGTTCTTTTTGCTCACAGGCGATGAATTTGGTGAAAAGGAACATTCCGACAATGCCGGTTATTTTCAATCCACACCGCATGACAAGGGTGAGCTCGTAAGAAACAGAATTATCAAAATACTTAAAGAGTGCGGAATAAAGTTTGAAAAGGCCCATCATGAAGTAACCCCTTCCCAGCACGAAATCAATCTGGAGGCTATAGAGCCCTTGAGGGGAGCAGACCGTACAGTGCTTTTTAATTATGTTACGCAGAAAGCTGCCGCAGAGTTTGGCTATTACGCAACCTTCATGCCCAAGCCTTTTGATGGATATAATAGAAATGCCTTTCATATTCACCTTTCCATGCAGAATCAGGACGGGGAAAACCTGTTTTATGAAGAAGGGGCAGATCATAATCTAAGTTCTATTGCCAAACATTTTATCGGAGGCATTTTGAAATATGCAAGGGAAACATCAATTGTCATGGCCTCAAATTTCAATTCATACAAGGCATATGTGATGGAGAGGGAAGCCCCGATTATCAGAGGCTGGGGTTTTAGAAATAGAAGCTCAATGGTCAGGGTGCCCTATGCCGGCAAACCGGAAAACACGAGAATTGAACTGAGAAATCCCGACCCGGCAGGCAATGTATATTTGCAGTTTGCGGCCTTTATTGCCATGGGGCTTAAAGGTATAGAAGAAGAGCTGCAATGCGGCCAGCCGGATATCCGAAGCGCGTATGACAAGCATTTTCATGCCCGCGTAGCTGATAAGCGGTTCCTGCCCAAAAGCTTGTTTGAAGCTCTGGTTGAGGCTGAAAGAAGCAAGTTCTTAAAGGAACTGCTTGGCGAGCGGATTTACCATAACTATATGTCTTTAAAAATAGATGACTGGGAAGACCATAGAATACATGTTACCCATAGAGAGCTGGAAAAGTATCTGAGCATCTGATGCAGTAGTCAAGTAGTCGAGTGGTCGAGTGGTTTAAAGGGTTTTCTCTATGGTCTCTGTGTGCTCCGTGAAGAAAAGGAATAACTCAAGTTTCGCACCCTTTTTATTTATTAAAGCCTTTAAACGGTAAGGGCCAAAATAAATTTTTAAAGCGAAATATTATACCTTAAGCTTCGACAACGGCACCAATAACAAACATTAAGACACTGCTTGAAACCACGTATGAGTTCAGTATGTTATATATCCCTTGTGCCTGTTCTTGGCACAAGTCGTGGAGTGCTGGTTAAAAAAGACAGATAAATCATTTCGCTTGAAAAATTGAATTTGGCTCCTTTACCACCTTGACTTTGATAGAAATCAAGGGTGCGAAACTTGAGGAATAACTAATGGAAGAATGGGTAGAACAACTGCAAAACAGCGTTAATACTCTCGATAGATTAAAAGAATTTATCAATGTCAGTCCGGAAGAGGAAGAAGCCATAACGACTCTAAATACAAAATGGGGAACTACTCCATACTTTGCTTCCCTGATGAATCCGGATGATCCCAATTGTCCGATACGCAAGCAGGTGATTCCATCTATGAAGGAAAAAGAAAATCGCTATGGTATGCACGATTATCTGATCTGGAAAGAAAACAGGGAAACCGATGAGGTCAGGCCTGACAGTATTGCCAGACAGTATTATGACCGCATTGCCTTTACTGTAACGGATACCTGCGCAAATTACTGCCGTCATTGCTTTCGCAAGGAGATTGTTGTTAATCGCGATCTTAAGCTGCGTTTTGATGTTAAAGAAGGTCTTCAATGGATCAGAAAGCATAAAGAGATTCGGGATGTTCTGATAACCGGCGGCGATCCTTTTATTTTCTCAGATGACAAGATAGAATATCTTATTAATAAACTCCGGGAGATTCCCCATATTGAAATGATCCGTTTTGGTACTCGGACGCCGATTGTACTGCCACATCGCATCACCGGAGGCCTCAGGAAGGCGCTTAGCGGCTTTCACCGGGTCCCCATCTGGATAAACACCCATTGCAATCATCCTCAGGAAATTACCGAAAAGACAGCCAGGGCTGTCTATGATCTCCTTTCCTGTGGTGTCAATGTCGGGAATCAGGCGGTCCTTTTAAAAGGCATCAATGATGATGTTGAAACATTCAGAAAGCTGCATCAAAAGCTTCTGGCAATCCGCATCCGGCCTTATTATGTCTTCTATTGTGAGCCGGCGCCGGGGATCGATCATTTCCGCACGCCGGTTGAAAAGGGCGCAGAGCTTATCAGAGACGCACTCCGCGGCCACACAACCGGTCTTGCCCAGCCCATGTATGTCATTGCCACAAATATAGGCAAAATCCCGCTCATGCCCGACTATTACATTATTGAAAAATCGGACAAAGAATACAGGCTGAAAAATTATAAGGGGCAGTTCACCACTATACCCAATGTTCCGGAATAGCATCGACTCAAACATTGTGAGATTATTGAAAGCTCTTGTTTAAAAGTCGATTTTCAAAAGGAGAGACCTTTGAAAAATGCAGTCCAAGCCTAAGAAAGTGTTGCTTTTATATACAGATAAATACTATTTTGTAAAACAGATATACCCGTTTGGGTTGGACATTATTGCCGATTATCTTCGCCGGCATTCTTATGATGTAACCATTGACTTCCCTTTTCTTCCGGAAACCGATCCTGAAACTAACCTGATCGGGATTTTAGAACGCGAAGATCCCGACCTGATAGGGCTCGGGCTCCGGAACATAGACACTTGCATGGCCTGCGAGAAGTATGGAAATCATAAGGGCGCCGGATACAGGACTTTTTATTTTCTACCGGATGTAAAACAGCTGATTGATATTATAAAAAAGCAAAGACCCGGGGTGCCTCTAATCGCCGGAGGGGGCGCTTTTACAATATCTCCTGCGGCAATCCTGAAAAGGCTGGGGATTCGATACGGCGTTGTCGGAGAAGGTGAAGAGGCTGTGCGTCAATTTCTTGAAGCATTTCCTGATGACGACAAAATATCCAAAATCCCCAACATGATATTTCAATGCAGGGATAGTTATAAGATAAATCAGAAACAGCCATACGCCTTCAGGAAAGCTGGAAGAATTATTGAAAGGGAAAGTAAATTCAATTATGCTTATGAAACTGCGGGGCTGCCGATACAGGTAAAACGGGGATGCAATCAGAACTGCTCTTACTGCGTTGAGCCTCTCATTGAAGGCAGAAACTTTATTTTCAGGGACCATGATGATGTTATTTATGAACTAAAAAATATCGCTGAAAAGTATGATGGAATTAAAAATATTTTTTTTACAGACACAGAGTTTAATATACCCGATCTGAAACATTGCTCTACTCTGGTCAAGAAAATAATCAAATCCGGTTTGCATGAACATTTTCGATTTTCTTCTCAATTTTTGCCCAGGCCCTTTAATGATGGATTCGCAGAGCTTTTAGCCCAGGCCGGCTTTTCCGTTGTGCTTACCTGTGACAGCTTTGCAGACTCTGTTTTGAAGATAAATCGAACATCATACCGCCAAAATGATATAATCCAGACCCTTGAATTATGCCGTCAATTCGACCTTGATTGCACAATAAATCTTGTTTTTGGTCTTCCCGGAGAAACATATGAGACAATTGATCATACCATTGAACAGATGATAAAGTTTTCGCCGAATTTTTTAAGGCGATATGAATATACAATCGGCGGCAGAATTTACAAAGACACACCTCTTTGTCGTTTTGTCGACAAACAGGAAAACAGCCGTCATCTATACGGAAGAAAATCGGAAGGGTACCTTGAGCCGTATTATTATTGCTGTCCTGAAAGCCCGTTAAAACTCAAAGCATATATTGACGATATTTTGCCCTTTTCAATAGATTATAAAAACAATTATGAGGAGCCGATGTTTCAGGACCTGGCAATAAGGTATTTAATTGACCAAAAGGACTGGGATAAGGCTGCGACCGGATTTTTCAACGCCGATATTTCGGCCCGGACATCTGTTTATGATTATTTTTTCCGCAAACTCACAGATTACGGAGAAATTGAAACAGCAAAACAAATATCTGAGCGTCTCATAGAGGCAATTCTTGAGACAGGGAAGAATTCCGAATACATGGAACAGATTCCACTTATAAAATATTACTTGAGTTTGCTAACATCTGCAAATTGAACTATTATCCTAATTGAGCCAATGCTAAATTAGGGTATAAAAATACAAAAAGGTAATTTATTATGCCGCCAATTATATCGATCGTAGGAAAGTCCGGATCAGGCAAAACCACACTAATAGAAAAGATAATCCCTGAATTAAAAAGGCGTGGGCATAAAATCGGCACAATTAAACATGCATATCATGGATTTGATATTGACCAGAAAGGCAAAGATAGCTGGCGGCATAAGGAGGCCGGGGCAGATATGGTAATTGTCGCCTCGCCGGGTAAAATCGCCATGATAAAAGATGATAACTCCGAATCTCTAAAATATCTTGAGAAATACTTCCATGACATGGACATAATTATAGTCGAAGGTTATAAGAGGGAAAACAAACCTAAAATAGAGATCTTCCGTTCATCAACGCACAAAAAACCTCTTTGCAGGGAAGATAATAATCTCATAGCCCTTGTCACAGATTCAAATATAGACTTGAAAGTGCCGAAGTTCGGATTGGAAGAGATAGATAGCCTGGTCGATTTTATAGAAAAAAAGTACTTATGAAAAAAAGTGAACTTACACATTTAAAGAGCTGGTTTGCTGATTATGTGTCCGGTTATTACACCGCTGATTCAGAATATAACCGCGCTATCAGGTTAAAAGAAGAACATACAAAACGTGTGTGCAATAATATTGTCATGTTAGGCAAATCCCTAAACATTTCAGAGCAGGAGCTGCTGTTAGCGGAAACAACGGCTTTACTGCATGACATCGGAAGGTTTAAACAGTATGCCGTATACGGCACATTTAATGATATGAATTCTAAAAACCATGCCAGGCTGGGATTGCAACAGATAGGGATGCATAAAATTTTGAATGTATTTTCAAAATACGAAAAAAGACTTGTCGCAAAAGCTGTTGCATATCATAATGCCGCTGTTCTTCCAAAAGCAGAAGATGAAAACACCCTGTTTTTTATACGGCTTCTTCGAGATGCTGACAAACTTGATATATGGAAGGTTTTTATTGATTACTACAATGAACGGGAAAAGAATCCAAATCCAATCATCGAGCTGGGACTTGCAGATGAACCCATATGTTCACCGCAGGTCTTGCAGACTTTGAAAAAATGCAAAACAGTAAGAATAAATGATTTGAAGACACTAAACGATTTTAAACTGCTCCTGACAGGCTGGGCATTTGATCTGAATTTTGTTCCCTCATTCCAGACCCTTCAAAGCCACAAATATTTAGAGCAGCTTGCGTCAACCCTGCCTCAATCAAAAGAGGTAAAAGAGGCTGTGAAGCAGGCGCTTGATCATGTGATAAAATGCTCAGGAAATTTTAATAAGGAGATAAACAATGAAAGCAGCAATTGTTTTGCTGGCCATAGCAGGAATCTGGTTCCTTTTACAGATGTATATCCTGCCTAAATTAGGGATTTCCACATGAATGAAAAATGCCTGTCAGTTGACAGACCGCAAGCAGGATACACAAGACCAGAAATCAAAGGATAAAAAATAAGGATAAAAAATGCTATGGCACTACTAATTACAGGAGGGGCCGGCTATATCGGCTCTATTTGTGTTGAAGAGTTCTTGCTCCAGGGGCATAAGGTAGTAGTAATAGATAATTTACAGGAAGGACATCGTAAAGCGGTGCTTCCCGAGGCTATTTTCTATGAAGGGGATTCTGGCGATCGATCTTTGTTGAAAACGATTTTTCAGAACCACTCCATTGATGCGGTAATCCATTTCGCGGCCGATACCAGAGTTGAATCCTCCATGACCGATCCAGGTCAGTTTTTCAATAATAATGTGGCAAACGGTATTACACTTCTTGATGCCATGCGAGAGGCTGACTGCAACCGCATAATCTTTTCCTCCAGCGCCGCCACTTTTGGCGAGCCTCAGTATATCCCGGTGGACGAAAAACATCCTCAGATGCCGATTAATCCTTACGGGGAATCCAAGCTGATGTTTGAAAAGATTTTAGACTGGTATCATAGAGCCTACGGCCTCAAATTCAATGCCCTGCGATACTTCAATGCTGCCGGTGCAAGCAAAAGGTTTGGCGATGCAAAACGTCACGTAACTCTTCTCATTCCGGTAACCATTCAGGTTCTGCTTGGACAGCGTGAAAAGCTGCAAATATTCGGCAACGATTACCAGACAAAAGACGGTACCTGCATCAGAGACTATATACATGTGCTGGATCTGTTCCAGGCTCACATCCAGGCGCTGGAAAATCTGGATAAACATCCCAACGGCAAATATAACCTGGGGAATGGGCAGGGATTTTCGAACCTTGAAGTAGTCAAAACTGTAGAACTCGTAAGCGGCAGAAAAGTTCCTTTTGAATTTGCCCCCCGAAGGCCAGGAGATCCGGCAGTTCTTATAGCCTCTTCAGATCTGGCTCATCAGGAACTACATTGGAATCCAAAGTATGCAAAACTGGAAGATATCGTCGCCACTGCCTGGGAATGGCATAGAAAGCATCCGAATGGATATAAATTTTTTTAATTCTATTCTTTCCGGCCTAATCCTCTTGTTCTCTTGACATTCAAAAGTGTTTTGTAATATCTATCAAAATATAGAGTAAAGAAGCTTTACTCCATGCAGATAGAGAAAAAGGGCAATGAATAGATTAAACAGGGTTGAAGAATCTATTGTTAAAACATTTATACATCTAATAATTACTGATTATCGCAAGGCCATTCAAAAAATAATTCTTTTTGGTTCAAGGGCAAGAGGAGTTGCACGGCCTGGCTCAGATTATGATCTGCTTATTATAACGAATGAAAAAGATCCTGTAATAAAAGAGAAACTTTATGGTGAAGCATATGAGTTTTTTTTGTCCAGCTTGGCTGATATCTCATTGAAAATCACCTCGGAGAGTGACTGGAAAACCATGAAACATCGAAACAGCCATTTTTATAAGATAATAAAAAAAGAAGGGATAACCTTATGGACCCAATAGTTATTGAGGAAATTTCTCAAATGATAAGAAAATCAAGACAAAAGATAGAAGCAGCTCGACACTGTCTGGCTGCTGGAGATATTGATGATGCTGTTTCAAGAGCCTATTATGCAGTATTTCATGCAGCAAAAGCTGCCCTTTTGATTGCCGGGATAAATGTTTACACCCATGATGGTTTAAAACAAATGTTTGGGTTACATCTGGTTAAAAACAATCTTATTGAGAAAGAGTTTGGCAAGATATTGAACAGCTTAAAGGAAGACAGAGAGAATGGCGATTATGATCTGATCACCTATTTTGATGAAGAAGAGGTGAGGGATTCTATTGAAAAGGCTGATCGATTTATCAAAAGGATTCTTTTGTTTTTAAAAGAAAGAGGAATTGAAACAGAGGATATACTATGAGCATAAACTTAGAGGTGCAGACCTTGACTTTGTTGAAAAAATCGTTTTCTGCAAGTCTACTTTAATGAACTCACCGGTACCACAGCCTTTGCCATTATTGAGCAGGACAAAAACGAATATAACCTCAATTGAGCGAAACGTTCAATTGATAGTTGTCGTGGGCCAGGCCTGCCTGTGCGTTGCACGCAGACAGGGATCAGGAATCAGCTATCTGAATCGAGCAGTTTTTTATAATATTTCAATAGATGAAATATGCTTTCCTTAGACGTACATTTCTTACCCCCCTGTAAAGAAATCAAATTCCATCTTTATGTCATTCCTGCCTCATGTGTCATTCCCGCGAAAGCGGGAATCCAGTAATTACAAGCGGTTACAAGCCATGGAATTGAGGCACATTCGTTCGCATTGACATTGCGTGCATTATGCAAAAGTTTCCTCAGAAATATCTTGACAGAAGTATATTCTTTTTATAAAAGTATGTTAATTTTAGTTTAAACTAAAGTTAACATAGGAGTAATTATAGATGAAGTCAAGAAAATCACTTCAACCACTACTGAAACAGAAAAAAGACAAAAAGGTATCTCTGCTGATTGGCGCACGGCAGGTTGGCAAGACAACAATTCTCAAAGCGCTTCATGATGAGATTGCCATCAGTTCAAAGGCCGTTTTTCTCGATTTGGATATATACAGCAATTATGAGAAGGTTAGCGCCTTCGAAAACTTTTTAAATACTTTAAGATTAAACGGTTATGATGAAAATCAGAGGGAGTTTTTCTACGTATTCCTTGATGAATTCCAAAGATATCCGGGGCTGACCCTCGTAATGAAAAACATCTACGACAATTTCGACAATATCAAGATTTACGCATCGGGCTCATCTTCAATCAAAATCAAGGACGAAATTCAGGAATCGCTCGCAGGCAGGAAACAAACAACCTATGTTTATCCGCTAAGCTTTGAGGAATTCTTATGGTTCAAGGAAGATAAAGATGCCATTCAGCATCTGCATAACATCAGAAAATTAAAGGGGAAGCATCTTACGCAATTAACTTCCAAATTATTCGCATACTTGAATGAATTTATGGTGACCGGCAGCTACCCCGAAGTCGTTCTGGAAAATGACAAGACAGGTGTCCTGGAAAGCATTTTCGACCTCTATGTCAAGAAGGACCTGCTGGAATATCTGAATGTCTCGAAGATCGGTCATGTAAAACGGCTGATAGAATATCTGGCAATCAATAACGGGCAAAAAATAAAGTATAATGAGATCGGACAGATATGTTCTCTGCGTTATAAAGAGGTTCTTAATTATATTGAATTATTAATAGAAACATATCTGGTAGTTAGCCTGAGGCCTTTTTTTTCAAACAAAAATTCTGAGCTTGTCAAAATTCCAAAAATCTACTTTATAGATAATGGCGTAAGAAATTATTTCATCAACAATTTTAATCCTGTTAACAAAAGAAATGATTCCGGGTTCTTATTTGAGGGGTTTGTGCTGTCTGAATTATTGAAGAGCGGTATAAAAACTGATATAATTAAATTTTGGCAAGATAAGAACAGACATGAAGTTGACATTATCCTGGATTTTATCAGCAAACAGATCCCGATAGAAATTAAATATAAGGAAAACCTTAAACGTGAGGATTTCATAGGGCTAAAAGCCTTCTGTGATATGTACCCGGAATCGCGCGCACCATTTCTTATCAACCTGGGCAGGCAGAAACAGGAGAAAGGATATGAACTCATTCTGCCTTATGATCTGTCATTTTCAGGTAGAGAGCTTTAAAAAATACCCTAAGGTCTGCGAAAGACATAAGCTTTTTACCATAGATCACGGAGAACCAAGAAAAAAGAAGTAAATCAGCCATAATGACCACGATCCGGCCTTTTGAAACAAATTTATAGATAACTTTTTAAGCAGAATCAATTATTGAAAATAATGAAAGACATAAAGTATAATTAATTCCCTTGTTATGAAGGCATTGTGCAGGAACTAACCAGCCCGCAAATATTATTATTAAAAGCGTTAGCTGTTAATCCAAGCACAAAGATTCTTTCAACCAAATATATGAATAAGCATAAACTATCCATCGGCGGGATTCAATATGCTCAAAAAAAGCTTGAGCAAATGGATTTAATTGAAAAGAAGAATCAGGTTTGGCAGGTTGTAGATCCAGTCTTTAGACTATGGTTATCAGGCTTTTAAAAGACATCATCGCCTGCGCACGGGAATGGCACAGAAAACATCCGAATGGGTATACCACAACCGTTCAGGGTTCAGGGTTCAAAAAATTAGATTTCAGGACGTGTATGATTATGCTGCATGTGTTCACGCTGTCTGAATTATTGAAAAAACGCAGATTTGGTCATTTATATTTTCATATGTTGCACATTAATTCCAAACGTTTTTTCATCTTGACAATATATCTTTTAAAGCTATAATCAAATCATGTATGAATTGAAATACAGGCGCCAGGCCAGAAACTATCTGGCACACCTGCCGCTGAAAATAAAATCGGCCATAGTAGGCAATTTGCATCAGCTTGCGGCAAATCCTGATAATGCCTCTCTTAATATCGACGTCTTAAAGGGACGAGAGGGATTTCGTCTCAGAGCGGGACAGTATCGTGTCATCTATACACGTCAGGATGACCGGCTAATAATAGAAATAATAAAAATCCGCCCACGTGGCGACATTTACAAGAGGTAACTATGGAATACCAGACAATTAAGGAAAATGGAAAAGTAAAGTTTGTGGTGCTGCCCGTCAAGTCATTCCAGGCCATCCTTGACCGTATAGAAGATGAATCCGATCTGCGCGACATTCGTGAGGCCAAGTCTGAACCGCTATATGATCAGAACGAAGCGGAAGACTATATCTTTATGAATCCTGTCAAACGGGAGCGCCTTGAAAGGGGATGGACACAGAAAGAACTTGCCGGTCGAATCGGGGTAAAACAGTCAACCGTGGCAAAATGGGAACGTGAAGGCGCTGTTTATCGCAAAGCAACCAGACAAAAGTTAGCGAAAGTTTTTGGAATAAGCGAGGCAACCCTTTCTTAAAAAACCACAGCCCACATTCTCACTTCTCTGGAAATCTCTCATGATTATTCTCGGTCATAAAATGGCACAGAAAGCATCCGGATGGGTATAAATAAGTTTATGGGTTCATGCGACTACTTAACTTTTCGAGGCCTTTGTGGCCGATCTGTCAGTAAAAATCCTGCCAGATACAGGGGAATGGAATTTGCAAAACCGATCTCTATACCATCTTTAAAAACATAAGCGTCTTTCAGATTTCTTATCTGTTTTCTTTTCTTGCTTTTCCCTCCGACCTCTATTTCAATTCGTTTTTCACCGTCAATCACTACAAAATCGGCATTCATGGAAGAAAACAAGGGATAAGCGCCCTCAATTTGGGATGCAAAAAATGATTCCCGTATGTTTCCCCTGTCAACATCGCTTTTCCATGATTCAAATGCAACAGCATAATAGATATTGGGAGACTTAAAGAGGATTTTTGAATTCTTAAAAACCCGTACAGACGAGGATTTGGTTCTGACGATCTTAACTATTTCCGCCCTGTCCAATAGATCAAAGTATTCATATAACGTGTCTTTTGATACACCAATTTCGACCTTAAGCGATTCGATATTAAAGAGGGGTATTTTGCTCATAGCTATAAAGGCCAATAATTTTTTTAATTTTAGACTCGAAAATGATTTCAGGGATTTTAGCGTTGAAATATCCTCGTAGATAACTTTATCAAGGACATTAGATAATATGTCAAAATATTCATTTTGGGAAAAATTGAGAAAAAAGGGATAGCTGCCGCTTATCAAAAAATCGTTAAAATCTCCAAGTATGGTTTTGAACTGATAGATAAGTTTGCCGCATATACTGATATGGTTGGACAAGATTTGAGAAAAAGAGAATCCCTGGAGTTGTTTTTGATATTTTAGTTCAAGATATTCTCTAAAGGAGAGTGGCTGAAGTGAATATAGGACGCCTCTCCGTGAAAGATCACCTTTTTCATATAAAATATTCAAGGTTGAACTGCCGAGAATAATGAATTTTTTGTCAGGATATGCGTCATACAGCGCCTTTACTTCAATGCTCCAATCTTTTTGCTTATGAACCTCATCGATTATCAAACAGTCACCATGATACTTAAAGTATTCACCGGCCGTTTTATAGAGTCCGGTTTTCAGTACTAATGGGTTATCCGCTGAAATATAGAGGCACTTCTTAATATCATTG
Organism: Candidatus Desulfaltia bathyphila; assembly: GCA_014381545.1. GTDB lineage: Bacteria > Desulfobacterota > Desulfobacteria > Desulfobacterales > ETH-SRB1 > Desulfaltia > Desulfaltia bathyphila. Next base: position 47,026 of record JACNLL010000035.1, on the reverse strand, counting down.
TAAGTTTCAAGGTAATGCTGCAAGACCAATGTAGTCTTCCCGGTTCCTCTTGCACCGGTAATAATTATCATCCTTTGGTCCCAGTTTATTATTTCGTAAAGGCGCCTTTTGAAATCCAACGAAATCTTTGAAATCATTCGGCCATGAATGCCGAAGAGTTCATTTAGCATAACCCCTCCTTTTGTCGACAACACACGACAGAACAGTTAAAATAATGACTATTATACTCGACGAATAAGGGTTGTCAAGAAAAACTATCCCACGCCGTACCTCGTGACCCCACGACCATTCATATCCTCCCCCGCCCACCGACCTGGATTCCCGTTTTATAAAAAGATCCTTGAGTTTGGCGGCAAAAAAGAATACTAACCATTCAGCCACAGATTCACACAGACTTGTCCGCATTTGGAGGATAAACGCAGATAGGTTTAAATACAAAGAAATTAAGGTAAATACTCAGGTGGATAGACTGAAGACTGTTAGGAAAAAGCGCATTGTATAAATAATTGACGCCAATTATGTATCTAATAAATACAATGGGTTACAAAAATAAGCTCTAAAAAGGATCATCTGAATGTTATCACAAAACAAGATGTTGAGAAGCGCCAATCAATATCCTTGCTTCCGGTTCCGATTTTTCTAATCCGACTGGGGCAAAAAAATATGCAACATTTCCAGCAACTTTATACTGAAAAAATTTGGGCTCACACTTCGAAAATATGAAGAAAAGTGGGAAGTTGCTTTTCTCTCAAAGACGTGATATGAATTATTTATGAAACTAAATGAAATCACATTAGAAATAGAAACTATTGTTGGGCAGATCATTCGGAAATATCGTCCTATGAAAATAATTTTGTTTGGTTCTGCGGGGCGGGGAGAATATGATGAGGTTAACGATCTGGACTTCCTTATTATAAAAAAAGACGTACCTTTGCGCGGCATTGATCGAATGCGCGAGTTGGATGGCTTAATCGAGCGAAATATTGCTGCTGATATGCTTGTTTACCGTCCCGATGAATTTGATGAGCGAATTAAATTAGGCGACCCATTTATAAAAACTATTCTCCGTGAAGGCAGGGTTCTTTATGGCTGATTCACAAATAATTAGTGAGTGGTTAAAGAAGGCCGATGAAGATCTTGAATTTGCCATTTCAGTTATTGAAGATAGTGCATTTTACGCCCAGATTTGTTTTCATTTTCATCAGGCCGCCGAAAAGTATTTGAAATCCTTAATTATAACCTGCGATTTGGAATTCAAGAAAATTCATGACTTGCCAATGCTTTTGAAATCATGCGTGAGTAAAAAACCTGAGCTCGAAATACTTATGGATGATTGCAGGCTTTTAAACGGATTTTATATTGATACACGATATCCTGTACACTGGCCGACTCAATATACAAAGGAGGAGGCTATTAAGGCAAAAAAGGCCGCAGAGCATATAGATGTCGAAATAAAAAAAGCTATTAAATCCTTTAGATAGCCTCGTTACTTATCTGGTAACCATTCACGAGTTCAGAGCGGTTTATCGTTCCCGCTCTCCTGCGCGGGAACTCGCATGGTATGCATTTCTACGCTGGAGAATGTAGAGCCTGTTCGGAGAACAGTTTCTACATTCTTTACTTTCCATTGAGATATAGAAAATCTCCTGATGGGTATAAAAAAGCCTTTATGATATGCAGACAGAGAAGAATATTTACAAGTAAACATGGGTATGAATACAATTAGAGACACGACGCCGCAATTAAGCGAACAAAACACAAGAGAAAAGATTTTCAAGGTCCTAAACCTGAGTGTCCCCATACTAATGGGGATATTCATATTCTTTAATCCCTTCTCCCACACAACGTCCATAAAGGAGGTCTGTTTTTATGGGTCTGTCATAATTGTCCTTATTTTAATCTGCTTCAAAAAGATTGACTTTTCCTTTAAGTCACCACTTACACTTCCTTTTGCACTCTTTACCGCCTGGGAATGGCATCGGAAGCATCCCAATGGGTATAAATAAAGCCTTCCATGATATGTATCCTGATACGCGTACACCATTTCTCATTAACCTGTACTGGCAGGATCAGGTTTGTCTTATATGAGAAAAAGTTGGAAACGGTACACATTTTTTTTTCGATTTTAAGATACTTCAAGATATGAACGTTACCAAATTTTTCTTGAGACGATTCCTGAGCAATTTATACTCATGTTTTCGATTCTGATATATATTTATTTTTTCACATTTTTCAATAATTTTAATTAGTTCAATGCTCATTGCGTGTCTACTTTCATTCAATGCTATTAACTTCATTCTTTTAGATTTCTTCTTGTGAATAATTCGTTTAACTTCTCTTACAATTCGCGCATGTACGGCAAGTGCACTTCTCTGGTCCTTCTTTTTCTTTAAAGAAGTCCCGATACCTGCTGCTTGATATGGATGAAATCTATACCTCGAAAGGGTTTCTTTAATATAGGTCGGTGCATCAAAAAAAAAGGCTATAACGGATATCCACCAATCGTGACCGATCCATATAGAAGATGATATTGGAATAATATAATCCTTTAAGGAAGAAGAAAAAAACATTGTACACCCCGGGACAGGATTTGAAAAACCAGCCAAGCGCGCCCTTGCTTGACGACCTATTACCGGCAATGGTTCGTCGGATGGTGCTACTTTCCAGTAACTATTTGCAAGTGTATCCCCTTTTTTATTAATTAACTCTAAATCATGAAAACATAACTTTGAATCTCTATTATCTTCCAGTGAGTTAAATTGTTTTTCAATCTTATCCGGTTTCCACACATCATCTTGATCGCATAACGCTATATAATCAGTTTTACATTTCGAAATTCCTATTTCAAAAGTTTTCTTAGCTCCTAAGTTCTCTTTATTTTCAATAAAAAGGAAAAGGTCTGGTAATTCTTTAACATATTTCCTTATTATTTCTTTCGTTTCATCCTGAGAACAATCATCTACAATTACAATTTGTTGAGGCCTTTGTGATTGATTTATAATACTCTTCAATTGTTCATCCAAGTATCTCTCACCATTATATGTAGCTACCACAGTTCCAACAGTCTTCATTAATTCAACCTCCAATTTCCGCATAAGTTGATCAATGTATAACAAAAAACAGTGTATTTTTTAATAATTATATGATATAAGTAAACGTTTTGTTAAAAATAAGAAGAACTTAAAATGGTTTTATCGGGGGAAATGCTCTTGTTAAAAAAAATTAAAGCAAATACAAGTTATTTTAAAGTGTTAAATCAGATCATCCCAATTTTGATGGTGATTTTTCTATTTTTTAGTCCCATCCCTCACACAACGTCCATAAAGGAGATCTGTTTTTATGGGTCTGTCATAATTGTCCTTATTTTAACCTGCTTTAAAAAAACTGATTTTTCATTCAAGTCACCTCTTACACTTCCAATTGCGCTTTTTACCGCCTGGGCATTCATCGGCCTTTTCTTTGCGCTTGATAAAGGAAACAGCATACATGATTTTCGCGCGCATCTGCTAAAATATCTGGCCATCTACTATATCGTGATTAATTTTTTCAATTCCAGAAAGAGACTTATTGTTCTATCGTGGACCATTATCATTTCTGCTGCAATTTTTTCTTTCGGAGCGATCACTTACTATTACATTATTCTCGGACATGATGTTTCAGGTAGATTTGTATTATTCGCTTATAAAGATTATATATACGTATTCGCCCTTCTTCTATCAGTTAGCCACTTGTTAAACAACACCAAATTATATAGCAAGGCTGTTCTTCTGATTTGTATTTTAGGAATAGGAACGGTAACGCTTCTTACTCAAACTAGAAGTGCCCTGCTTGCGGTAGTCTTATCGCTGATTTTTCTTTTAAATAAAAACAAAAAGATTTTGATTGTGTTTGTTATCATTTTATTGGTGGGGATAGAAATTATTCCCGGATACAAGAATCGCTTTGCTATCACACATATTTTGCGTAATGAAAGAATAGGTATAAATTTAACCTCTTTAGAAATTATCAAATCTTATCCGAGCACAGGAATAGGTTTCGGCATGCAAACGTATGGAAATAAAAATCTTTTGGATTTAGATAAATACAACGCAAGAATTCCCCCAGAATACCGACAAGGACACATCGTAGCCGCCCCTCATAATACATTAGTTGACGTTACTGTGAGGACCGGCCTTGTGGGACTTGCGTTATTTCTCTATATACAATTTACCTTTGTCTGGATGGGATGGAAAGTAATCAGACACAGAAGAAATGATTTTATCAGAAATTGGGGAATTTGCCTCATGGCCAGCTTTATCGCATACTTCACCCAATCAATGTTCGCTGATGCCACATTCGGCCTACAGGCAATCGTTTTTTATACAATACTTGCTATGATGACCATATTGTGGAAACTCGATTCGGAATCTAATGCAGCAAGACTACAGAATCAATAACACTTATAGATGATATCGAATATCAGAAAAATAGCCGTAGTAATCCCTAAATACGGTCTAGTTGGCGGGGCGGAAAGATTTGCTTATGAGCTATCCGAACGTCTGTCCCTCAACAAAAAATATGGCTTGCATGTTTTTGCAAACAAATGGCAGTCAAATTCAGATCGAATCACATTTCATAAGGTTCCCATAATAAAATTCCCAAGATTCCTTACAACAATCAGCTTTGCCTGGTTTGCCAATCGCAAAATAGCAAAAATGAACTTTGATCTCATCCACACCCATGATCGAATATTTGATGCAGATATATTCACCATGCATGGAATTCCTCATCGGATATGGGTGCATGAAGTCCGCATGAAATTCATGAGCCTTTTTGATCGAGCTACATGTTGGGTTGAGAAGCGTCTCGTCAACAACACAAGATACAAAATATTTCTTCCTGTTTCCAACCTGACAAAGGAAAAATTTCTACAGGAATATAAGATAGAGCCAGAAAAGACCCAGGTCATTCATCCCGGTGTTGATATCGACAGGTTCCACAGGCTCGACCGTGAACATTGCCGCAAAGAAATAAGAAAACAATTTAAAATCGATCCCTCCGATATTGTAATCTTATTTGTTTCAATGAATTTCAAAATCAAGGGGCTCGATTATGTTATGGCCGCTGTTGGGAAGGCAAAGGCATCTTATCCTTCTCGCAAGATCAGACTGCTTGTCGTTGGAAAGGGCGATTACAAAAAGTATGGCGCGCTTGCACAACAGACCGGCATAAAAGATAACGTGATCTTTGCCGGTATCCAGAAAGAAAATCTCGAAAAGATCTATCTGGCAAGTGACATTTTTATGATGCTTTCAAGATTCGACACCTTTGGAATCACTGTCTTGGAAGCCATGGCGGCTTCTTTACCAGTAATAATCAGCAATAAGGTAGGGGCAAAGGATCTGCTCAGGGAAGGGATAAACGGATTCATAATTGAAGATACAACCAATACCGATATGATTTGTGACAAAATAGGCTTTATGTTAGACAGCGAAATTAGAAGCACGATGGCAAAAAAAGCTTACAATACGGCTCTCAATAACAGTTGGGACACTGTAGCAAAAAGGGTGGAGGGAATTTACGAGGAAATGTTGCAAACATAAACCGTTTGCCGCTAAGATATGCTTGGATATGAGATATTTTAACCTTATAAAAAATCTATCGAACTGGTGGCTATATTTGGCAACCAAGTTTGGTATTTATAATGCTGATCCTATCTTGTTTAGAACGAGAAGAGGAATACTTGTTGAAGTTCCTCAAAGACTCCTTCAAACCTTTAAAGAGATCTTCATGGATGAATGCTATATGGATGGACTTGAATTACATGTTCCTGATAATTCAACCATTATAGACATCGGCGCCAACGCAGGTTTCTTCACACTTTTTGCAGCTTCCCGCTTTAATGATTCAAGAATATTGGCTTATGAACCAGTACCTTCTAATTTTAAGCAATTGGCAAAAAATCGGGGTTTGAATGCAGATTGCAGTATTGAATGTTTTCAAAAAGCCGTTGCCGGACATTCTAGCACGGTTGAGGTAATGTTTGATCCTGATGATAGCTTTACAACAAGCGCCACAATTTTTCAAAAACCTCACAAACACAATCAAGTTATTCAGGTACCTTCAATTATGCTTTTCGACATATTTAGAGAACACAGAATAAAAAGGTGCGACCTGTTGAAAATGGATTGTGAAGGCGCCGAATATGACATCATTTATGGTTGCCCGTTGGAATGCCTGTCCAGGATTGATCAAATAGCAATGGAGGTTCACGGCGGGGCCGAATCCGGGCAGAACATTGACTCTCTGGAGGCATACCTTATTGCACAAGGTTTCACCACTCGTCGTCGACCTGTGGGTATGTTGTGGGCATGGAAGAAATAGTAAAACCTTTATTTTATCCGTGGCTTTAAAATTACCTATAGAAATGTTTTATGATAACAATTTGATTTAGTTCATGGAAAATACAGTAAATTTTAAAAGAGAACAGCCGAATCTGTCCATTATAGTTGTATCCTATAATACCGCAGACCTGATTGGGAATTGCCTCAAATCTGTTTTTGCAGCAAGTAATATTACCAAGGAAATATTTGTTGTTGACAATGCTTCAACAGATGGAAGCGTGACTCTTATTAAGAAAAATTTTCCAGCGGTTTACCTTATAGCCAATATGGAAAACAGGGGATTTGCCGCAGCTAATAACCAAATGTTACCGCAGTGTAAAGGAAAATACATCTTTTTCCTCAATCCGGACACCGAAGTAGTACCAGATACTTTCAGCAAAGCCATATCGTTTATGGATGCAAATTCACACATCGGTCTTGCCGGAACTAAAATTATTAATCCTGATGGAACTTTGCAATGGTCAGTATCATACAAATATCCCGGTCAAAAACATACAACAAACGAATTGTCGGAGCTCCCAGGTAATATAGCCTGTGTTCTCGGTGCGAGTATGATTGCCCGTTCGGAACTTGTCAAAAAAATTGGGGGATTTGATGAGGATTTTTTCCTCTACGGGGAGGATCAGGACCTGTGTCTTAGAATTAGAAAACTAGGATACGAAATCGGTTATATAGATTCCGCAACGGTTGTTCATCTTGGCGGACAAAGTGAAAAAAACTCATTATCATCAGAAGTATGGAAAAAGAAAATACGTGCTGAATATATTTTTTATAGAAAACATTATCTTCCAAAAACTATTAAGCGGATCAGCAGGGCTAATATTATAAAAGCTTGGTGGAGAATAATAACGCTAAAACTTTTTATGCCCTTAGCAAAAGACAAAACAATAGCGAGAGAAAAGCTCGGTAAATACCAGGTAATTTATCATGAAGCAAAGAAATAATGTTAGCATATGGAACATGTCATGAAAAAAGAATCTTATCTCGATTACATGATTGCAAGTCAGATATTTCGATTTGATAAACTTGATCTGATTGAAATAGATAACACGCCGGTTTTGCAAGTCAATGCACCAGAAATGATTGAACAGGAAACATGTCTTTTCCATAAAGATGTTTTGAACGGCAATCAATATTTCAATATTATGCACAAATTCGTTGAACAAGGTATCTCCTCAAGAAGGGCAACACCGATTGTTCGATTTGCCGACGGAGAATATGCATTTTATCAAAACAGTTTGCACTGCAACGGCCTTTACCAACAAGCAGAATCGGTGGAATCTATAAAGAAAGCTATGCCCATACATATTGAAGCGCTGAAAATTCTGGCTAAGTCGGGTAAGTTTGCCTCTTTGATTTATCCCGGAAATGTCCGTCAGGAAAAGAAGGGAGTATTTTCTTTTTTTTGCAGATCAAAAGGAGATGGTTCAGCATTAAAATTTATTGAATTTTTGTTTAATAATAATATCGAATTAACGAATAACAATTATATTCCTTTTTACATAGTTTATGCATATTTGACGTCAAAATCTTTTGGCAACCTTGTAAGCGGAAAAAAGATATGCATTATTAGTTCAGATTGCAATATGGATACGTGTAAGCAATGGTTTGCCCAATTTTCAAGTTATCCAGATATCGTGTTTGCTGAAATTCCTGATTCCTACGTGGCAACCCGGTGGGGATCTATAAAAGAAAAAACATTAAACCAAATACCTCCCAATGTTGATCTTTGTCTTGTAGGAGCAGGAATCGGTTCTCTTTTAGTTTGCGTTGATGTAGCAAATAGATTTTCAATACCGGCCATTGATGCTGGACATGTATTGAACATGATGAATGGCAGAGAAGACAAATCAAATGGGCCAAGGTTATACACCATACACAAGGATACAAGAAATTAAGGATGAACGACCCATTTAAAAAGTACAGAAGACGATTCAGAGAATGGAAGAACAAGCAGCAGCTTAAACGGGAACTTCATTACTATAGCTCTAAATTCGATTCACTTCACCTCACCTTGCCTGACGAAGAAATAATCCAAAAGATTTTTAAACGCAAGTTTCCTAACCTGAAACCAACGCCAAAAGGAAATTTAAATATCCTCGCAATCTACCACCATTATAACTGGGAAAATGAATCGCTGAAACCGTCCCTCGAAAAATTCGGTCAAGTTCGGCATTATGATTGGTTTGAAAATTACAACCACCAAAGAAAAGATTGGTACAAATCCATAAAAGCAAAAATGAATAAAGATCTTGTCAGTCGAGCAAGAAAATGGATTCAAGGTGATTCAACCGACGTTATTTTCACCTATCTGTCAGGGGGACTTGTATTTCCGAATACGATTCAGAAATTGGGTTCATTTGGTGTTCCCATAGTCAATCTATCTCTGAACGACAAGGAAACATTCTTCGGAAAGACAAAAAAGGGTCAGCCCATTGGAATGAAAAATATCTGCCGCTTCTTTGATCTTTGCTGGACAAGTACCGAAGATGCCCTGAAGAAATATTGTGTGGAGAAAGCTCTTCCCATCTATCTTCCTGAAGGAGCTAATCCCGAAATTCATAAACCATACGATTTAGAAAAAACTATTGGTGTGTCATTCGTTGGACAATGTTATGGAAACCGATCGACCATTATTCATGCCCTGAAAGATCGTGGCATTCACGTGGAAGCTTTTGGATATGGCTGGCCAAATGGGCCTTTGCCAATGGAAGATATGATTTGTATGTATTCGAAGAGTAAAATCAATCTCGGTTTCGGTGGAGTGGCAGGACACCAGGACACTTACTGCCTAAAAGGAAGAGATTTTGAAATCCCCATGAGTGGCGGTCTTTACTTAACCGAACACAATCCCGAACTCGAAAAAGTCTACGATATCGGCAATGAAATCATTACATACACAAATTTCGACGACCTCGTCGCAAAGATCAGCTATCTCCTGTCAAATCCTGAAGAGGCGGAAAAGGTAAGAAAAAGGGGGTTTCAACGAGCTCATACTGAACATACCTGGGAAATGAGATTTGAGAAGATGTTTACGATTACGGGATTGATCTAACAGGTATTTTGCCATTGTAGTGCAAGAATTCTTGAATTGCCCCTTTCACCTTATCAACCGTTAATTCTTCAAGACATTTACTTGTGCCGCTACCATCACACCCTTTCTGGTGACATGGAACACAATCGCAATCCGGAGTTAGAACGCTATGTATTTCTCCCAGAGGCGCCCAATCTCTCCAATCGGAAGGCCCGTAGATGGTTATCGTAGAAGTACTAACTGCGGCAGCAATATGTGGAGCCGCGCTATCTACTCCTACATGCAGGCTGCTCAAGCTGAGTACCCCAGCCAGTTCATCCAAGGTAGTCTTGCCGGCAAGATTAAAAATTTGCCCCTTGCATTTACTTGCAATATCAATTGATTTTTCTCTCTCTCCAGGTGCCCCGACAATAACGGTTGAAATTCCGTATTCTTCGCGTAACCAGTCAATAATTTGCACCCATTTCTCATAACCCCATTCTTTGTACTGCCATCTTGAAAATGGGTTCAGTGTAATCCAGCGGCTTACAACCGCTACGCCGTCACCATCTAAGAGTTTTTTTGCCCGTTTTTTGACTTTTTCAGAAACCCAGAGTTTCGGAATGGTATCTTTTGTGTCTATGCTAAATTCTCTCACAATCTGAAGAGATTGCTCTGCTGCACCATGGATTCTTTCTTTGGGAACAGGTGGATCAACGAGGTGTGTAAAGAGGCAATTACGCCATCTGAGACCGCGATAAAACATTGCGGCCCTAATGGGAGCTCCAGTAAGGAAGGCCATATAAGCCCCCCTCTCGTCTGAGCGAAGATCAAAGACCAGATCGAAGCGCTCTCTGCGCAAATCTCTGATAAAGGATAGTTGTTTGATCGCTTTTTCAAGAAGATTTCCTCTGTATCGCTTTACTTCAAAAATTTTATGGATATTAGGGTCTGACTCCAAAAGCGATCTAAAGCTTTCCCTCAAGAGAACGGAAACATTTGCCTGCGGATATGCTTCCTTTACGGCACGGAAAGTGGGTGTAGCCCATACCACATCGCCGATATCGCCTAATTGAATTAATAAAATGCTGCGGATATCTTTTAATATTAACTTATCTCCTTTTATGAGCATAAAATTTAGCACCTATTGCATCGTTTTTAAAACAATTTGTCATTGCAAGTCCGCTCCGCCAAAGCACTCTCACCAACACATTGATAAGCCACGAGATTGCCACGTCGCTTTGCTCCTCGCAATGACAATTCTGGGGTTATGCAAACGTCTCGCAATGACAGGATAAGATACAATGTTATTTCGGAAACATTCTACTATTTATCTTCAGGGCATCCGGCAAGATGCCATAAGATCAGCCTGCTATAAACCGACAACTTCTTTTTTATGCCCGCATGCATGCCAAGCGTGGCAACAACTCCCACCAGGCTCAAAATTGCATTTATCAACAGTCTGACAAAAATAATCAGGCGCACAAACGGATAAGAACGGGGGCACCATTTTTTAAAATAGATATAGCGTGATCGGTAGAACATTATCCTGGAACTTGCATTATGGCCTACAGTCTGCCCCTGAATATGAAAAATTCCGGCTGATGGAACAAAATATATTTTCCATCCAGCCCGCTTCATCCTGTATGCCCAATCTGTTTCCTCAAAGAAAAAGAAATATCTTTCATCAAGCAGGCCAACTTCATCCATAGCCCTTTTTCTTACCATCAAACAGGCTCCGATACATGAATCCACCTCAACCGGCTTTTTATATTCTCTTCTCTTCCCTGGGAATTTTTTTGGAAACAATATCTGCAAAACGCTCTCATTGCAAAGCAGAGAGAGTGAGCTCGGAAAATTGGCAACAGAGTTCTGTTTTGATCCATCCTGATTAAGCAGTTGACCGCATGCCATGCCTGCATTCTGATTTTTTTCCATAAAATCGAAAAGGTTTTCGACCGCTCCGTTCGTAACGATTGTGTCTGTATTTAGCAGTAAAGCATATTGGCCGCACATTCTTTCCAGAGCAATGTTGTTGGCCGCGGCAAAACCTAAGTTTTTCCTGTTCCGGATAATCTTTATATCAGGATAATTTTGTTTAACAGCCTCCACACTGTTATCGCTGGATGCATTATCAACCAGCCATATCTCAAAAGTTATACTTTTCACAGTTTCGTAGATTGAGCAAATGCAGTCTAACAAAAGTTTTTTAGTATTCCAGTTAACAATTATAATTGAAACGTCCATGCGAGATCCTAACTGAACAATTTTGAATTTTAAATTCTCAGTTTTAAATTAATCACATTTTATTTTCACCACGAAGCACAGGAAGAAGATAAAATATTAATGTGGTAAAAGAATTGCAGACATTGCTGCTTCAAAAACCTGATCAACAGTAATCTGTTTCATGCAATCAATTGTTTTGCACTGCCTTTTAAAACAGGGGCTGCATTCCATATCTGCCCTAATAATTTTATGACCAGGCCCAAACGGACCGGTTCTCCACGGCGCTGTAGGTCCAAAAAGGGCCACAACAGGCGTTCCAATGGCTGCGGCAAGATGCATGGGTCCTGTGTCGGTTGAAACAACAATGGATGTTTTCTCGTAAAGTGCAGCCAGTGTTTTCAGATCTGTCCTACCGGCAAGATTGGATGCCTTAGCCTTCATGTTTGAAATAATATCCTCGATTGCTTTGCTATCTTCCCGGCTTCCTGTAAAAATTACATCAGCGTTTGCCTGTTCAATCAGCCTATCTGCAAGGTTTGCAAATTTCAGATTATCCCAGAGCTTTGTCTCCCACTTGGCCATTGGATTTATTGCAACAAGCGGTTTTGGCGCTTTTATACCGTGTTGCATCAGCAGATCATTTGCGGCATCGCGATCCTGCTCGGAAATCGGAACATTAAATACAGTTTCACGAGATTTAATGCCTATGGATTCTAAAAGCATCATCCCTCTGGTAAGAGCGTGAACCTCCATATCAACCGGCTTAATACGTTCATTTAAGAATATATAACTGTGTTCCTGGTGATCCATGCCTTTGTCAAAACCGATTTTTCGCCCGCCCCTGGCCAGTTCTATTAAAACCCCGCTTTTAAGCAGGGCCTGGAAATCGAGTATTATGTCGTAGTTAGTATCGCGAAGCTGCTTAATAAAACCGCAAGCCTCTCTGAAATTTTTAACACAGAATCGCCCGGCAAGCCCTTTCAGCCATCTCTTTCTCCTTGAAACAATTATCCTGTCAAGCGCTTTGTGCCCTTTTATAACGCTATATGTCGCCTCTTCCACAAGCCATGTGATATGTGCGTCAGGATACTGTTTTCTAACGGCATTCAGAGCGGGAAGGGTATGGATTACATCGCCGATTGCGCTCAATTTTACAATGAGTATGTTCACAAAAGTTCCTTTGCCATATCAAAGACCATGTCAACATCAATTTCATTCATGCATTCAAGATGGCCTTTGGGGCATTTTGGTTTCAAACAAGGGCTGCATTCAACAGGAATCCGCACAATCCTGCTGTTTAAGCCTTTCGGTCCTGTTGTAACCGGATTTGTAGAGCCGAATATGGCAATCAAAGGAATATCAAAAGCAGCCGCAACATGCATCAAACCGGAATCATTTGTAATAAAGAGGTTGCACATATTTATCAAGGCTATTGCTTCTCCAAGATCTGTTTTTCCTGAAAGATCAACCGGCGGATATTTCATCATCTTTGAAATTTTGCGCCCAAGTTCTCTGTCTCCCGGACCTCCAAAAAGAAGTATGTCAGCGCCAAAAACTTCATGTATTTTATCAGATAAAGCAGCGTAACGCTCAGGGAACCACTGTTTGGCCGGACCAAAAGTGGCGCTCGGGTTGATTCCAACCAATCTATTTGTTCTGGATATGCCATGTTCTTCCAAAATTTCAACAGCACGCTTTTGATACTTCTTATTCACAACAAGATCCAGACCCAGACCATCTGCCTTTAGGCCTATTCCCTGGAGAATGCCCAAGTAATATCCGGTTTGATGCATCTTCTTGATTTGAGGCGTGCAGAAAACAGAGTGAGTCAGCAGAAAGCCTCTAACATCTGTATTGTACCCGATTCTACATGGAATGCCGGCAAAAAATGTAATGAGAGCGGCTTCAAAGGCGTTTTGCAGCAGGATTGCCGCATCAAACCCGTATTGTTTCAATTCCCTTGCAAGCCGCAGCTTCCCGGAAAGGCCTTTATGTTTTTCCGCTTCGTCATATATCAACAGGTTATCTACATAAGGGCTGTCTGAAAAAACCGGCGCAACCCATGGCTTGGTTAACAGGCTGATTTTGGCATCAGGAAAGTTTTTCCGGATCGCCCGGACAGCAGGCGTTGTCATGACTGCATCGCCGATCCAGTTGGTGGAACGGATAAGGAGTCGCTTGATACTTCTCAGATTTAAAGATTTCATATCTTTCGCGGCCATTGGCAGTATGGTTTTGTTTTCCAGCGTTGATGAACCCAGAACCACTGGTCAGGGTATTGACGGATAAAGTCTTCTATAATCCTGTTATACTGCTGAGTGTTTTCTTCAACATCCCTTGTCTTGTCTCCTGTTTTTATCAGAGGCACTTCGCGACAGAATTCTGCTTTAAAGCCCAGACCTTCACGCACTAAAAAAACAGGGACAACCGGCGCTTCAGTCTTTAGCGCGAGGAGAGCCATGCCTTTGTTTGTACAGGCCATGTGGCCAAAAAAATCGACAAAAACCCCTTCATACCAGTCAACATTCTGATCCAGTAAAATGACAACCCCTTCATCTTTTTTTAAACTGCTTAAAATCCTGCGCATTGAATGCCTGGTTGGGATCAATTTTGCTCCAAAACGGGTCCGGGTGTTTATAAAAATCGTATTTAAGGACAAAAAATCAAGGGGACGAAAAAGTATGTTGATATTGCGGCCGGTCATGGCCCCAATAATAGGCAGAAGTTCCCAGTTTCCGATATGGGCGGTGAGAAATAAAACGCCTTTGCCTTTTTCAAAAGCAGCCTCGAAGTTGGATAATCCATTGATGAAAAAATGTTTGTTAAAATCTTTGCTCTCTAATCTAAGAGACCATCCTATTTCAAATAAAATTTGGCTGAGATTTTTAAAAACACTCCGGGCAAGAGTTTTAATCTCATATGAACTTTTTTCATGGCCAAAAGAGCGTGTCAGGTTGTTTATCGCTATTTTCCGATGCTTTTTATCACACAAAAACAGAATTCGCCCGATAAAGTTACCCAGCTTGAATGCCGTCTTGCGCGGGATAATGCCCAAGACTTTAAGCAGGCCGGCAATAACTTTGTATGTAATCTCTTGTAAGTTAAACATTATGAACTCGTAAAAAGTCGGTTTTTCACCGCCCGCTTCGCTCAAGACGCGGAGGTAGCAGAGAAAAAATATTATCTTTTCTGCTGAGAGGGCAGAAAAGAAATGTTCTCCATCGCTTTGCGATAACTAAGAATACCATTCAAAGATATATTGTAGTTAGATTTACAGCTTAGTTTTTAAATTGTCGCCTCTCACGACAATTTAAAAAAATAAACTTCTTTGCGTCCTCTGCGGCTCTGCGGTGAATATAGCCTACTTTAGCGGGCCGGGCTCCCATGTCTTGGCATGCTTAAGGAAGACATACCAAGCTGAATTCATGGCGATAACAAGCCCGGGGATGCCGTCAAGAAAACCGAGTTTCCATAAATAACATTCTGCGAATTTGCCAAGAGCATGAACCGCGCCTGCAGGAACAAACCAGCCGCCGGCCGGGCCGCGATCAGCGGAATAAACATCGGAAAACCTGTTGATTGTTGCAACATGGTCTGAAATGTTCCGGTAAACATGATGAAGAATCGGTTCAGAGAGCTGTTCTATCTTTCCATTAACAATTAGTTGTTCGTGAAGGCCCTCCCCTTTCCACATGCCTTTGCCTCTGCGAACAAGGCGCAATTTGCGATCAGGGTACCATCCGCCATGTTTTATCCAGCGGCCGAGATATCTGGATAGTCTTGGCATGGAAAAGGCGGATACATCAGGACCGGCATTTTTGATGGCATGCTGTATCTCTTCTGCAAGAGAGTCGGATATCTCTTCGTCTGCATCAAGACTGAGTATCCATTCCGACGAAGTATGCTCCATCGCAAACTGTTTCTGAGCAGCATATCCGGCCCATTCATGAAAAACTACCTTTACTCCAAGCTTTTTGCAGATAGCCTGAGTGCCGTCTGTGCTTCCGGAGTCAACGACAAGCACCTCATCAGCAAATTTTACGCTCTTGAGCAGACGACCGATTCGATCCACTTCGTTCTTTGCAATAATTGCTATGCTTATTTTTGGCTTTTTCATATTTTTAAATCGTAATCATTGATGGACTCGCAAAAAGACTTTAGAACTTGTCATTTCGAGTGGAACGAGAAATCTTTTCGCTGTAGCATCCTGTAAATATAAGATTTCTCCCTGCGGTCGAAATGACAGATTCTCTAAGTTTGATTTTTTCATAGTAATAGTTCAACCACTAATGTCGTGTCATGTATATACTCGACCACTCGACTACTCGACTACTCGACTACTCGACTATCTCTTCAAGCCTGTTTTTAATAAAATCAATAAAGGCATTTTCATCATCTCCCAGGGAAAGCTCTATACCGACAACAACAAGTTCTACTGGCCATGAAGTTTTGCCGGGAATCCGCACATAGTCCTTTTCAGTTGTGAGGATAAATTCAGCCTGAGCATTAATCGACGATTGTATGATTGCTTGCAGATCCATTTTCGTATATTTGTGGTGGTCTGGAAATTCAAAAAAATCGATCAAATCGCATTTAAGACTTTCAACTGTTCTGCGAAAATCATTATTTCCTGCCAACCCTGAAAAGGCAACGACTCTGCGTCCATGTAACAAACCGTAATCAAAGTTTTGCAGCTCGATGCCCGGCATGCTCTTTTTGTCATTTACCGGTTTATAAAGATTCGGAACATGAAAAGACCTGAAAACCGGTCTGCCGGGCGCCAGGTTTTGAAGCTCCCCGCAGCAAGCTGCGGGGAATCTTCGACCGTAAGGAACTTTGCTATTTTCAGATTCGCTCGCTAACCCCGTCCGCCAGAGTGCTTTGGCGGACTGCGGGGAATGCGCTCGCTTTTGCGGTTCAATTTTATCCATAGTGGCCTGTCTGATGTAATCGGAAACGGAATCAAACCTTGTTAAGACAAATGCATCACTTCGCTTTAATGCAGAGATTGTCTCTCTTAAGATGCCCCTTGGAAGAAGATGCGCGTTGCCTAAAGGACGGCCGCAATCCAAAAGGACGATATCAATGTCTCGCTTCAGGTTCAGATGCTGGAAAGCATCATCAAGCACAATAACATCAGGATTGAATTCCTGTATTGCCAGGCGGCCTGCCTCAAACCGGTTTTGCCCAACAACCACAGGAATATCTTTTAATTTTGAAGCCATCATAAACGGTTCGTCACCCGCCTTTTCAGGCTCCATGAATATAGTATGCCCGTTGCTTACAATTCCTCCTGTTTTTTCCGCCCCCCCCTTATATCCTCTGCTGATTATGGCTACCTTATAGCCAAGGCGCCTGATTATCTGTGCCACCTTGATAGCCATCGGAGTTTTTCCTGTTCCGCCAACCGTTATATTCCCGATAGATATTACCGCGCAGGGCAGCCTTTTTGATTTTAGTAGCCCTGTTTTATAGCAGAATTCTCTTAATTTTACTATGCCGCCATAAACAAGAGAAATCATAAACAAGAAAGAGCCGAAAGAGAATAATCGGTCTTTTCTGTTCCCTGTTATAATTGTTTCTATCTTTTTTCTGATCCTGACCATCACCTGATTATCCATTTAGGATTGAAGATTGAAAATTGAAGATTGAAAACAAGAGAAACAAATAGTGGCTGAACGAAAACTATCTCCGCCGGAGGCGGATCATTTCGAGCGAAGCAAGAAATCTTATGGTGTTGAAAATACTTGCGTTAAAAGATTGCTTCGCTTCGCTCGCAATGACAAACAAGAAATTTTTTGTTCGGGAACCAAATCTTCAATCTTCAATCTTCAATCTTCAATTACATGATATCTTCAATCACATTCAAGGTCTTTTCAACAGCCCCTTTGTTGGCATTAAAGACTTTGAAAGCCATGCTACCCATTTCTCCGGCTTTCTGATTGTCAGTCAGTAGCTCTGATACAATATTATATATGCTTTCTGCATCCTGCACAGAGACAGATCCACCAGAGCTTATAAGCATATCCGATATATCTGCGAAATCGCTCATGTCCGGCCCAAAGATAATCGGTCTGGAAAATGCCGCAGGCTCAAGAGGATTGTGGCCTCCGCAGTTTACAAGGCTTCCGCCCACAAAGGCTATATCTGTTAGGGCATAAAGCATTTTTAACAGACCTATCCTGTCAACAACGATCACATCCTGCCTGGTCTTTTTTTCTTCAAGCTCAGTCATTGTAACCGCAAAAAAACCCGCTGATTTACAGATTCGGCATACTGATTTGGCACGATCCGGATTTCTGGGAACAATAATAAGGATAAGATCGGGATATTTCTTTTTTAGTCTTGAAAACGCATCAAGCAGTATTGCTTCTTCTCCGTAATGCGTGCTTCCTGTAAGCAGGATCTTTTGAGACGGATTGACAAGCAAAGATTGTCTTAATTTATTCATTTCTTCACGTCCGGCAAAATCGTATTGCTGGTCAAATTTTATGTTTCCGGTTATTGTTATCCTGGCCGGCGGAATCCCGAGGAGGCTGAAGCGACTGGCATCCTCCGAAGACTGAACGCAAATTTTTGAAAAGGATAAAAAAAGTCTTTTAAAAAAGAATAAAAAGAGTTTGTATCCAAAATATGATTTTCTTGAAAGCCTTGCGTTTACAAGGATCACAGGAATATTGCGCCTTTTCATTTCAAACAGAAAATTCGGCCATATATCAGACTCAACAATAATAACGATGGCTGGCTCAACTTTTGCCGCAACATGTTTTACCGAAATCAATAAATCATAGGGAAAGAAAAATATTGCATCTACATTTTTTTTGAAAAGCTTATTTGCTATTTCAAACCCTGTTTTTGTAGAGGCTGAAAAAACAATATCCTGATGTTTAAAACAGCTCTTTAATTCTTTAATTAGAGGAGCTGCGGAAAGGACCTCGCCGACAGAAAGGGCATGTATCCATATCGGTCTGTTGTGAGGATGATGTGATCTGTTTTGTCTTATGCGTTCCGGAAGCGGCATAAGCCCCAGCCTGTATAGAACCGTTTTTCGTCTTTTATCGGTTGCGAGCACAAGCGGAATTATCAGAGGAAGCCCAATGGTAATTCCTGCCGCAAGAAGAATATTATATAAAAAAAGCATTTTCTCTGTGATCTCTGTGTGTGTTCTGTGGTGAAAACAGCCGAATGATAAATCTTTTTTACATTATTCTGCATTAAGCAATATAAGCGCGCCAAAACATAAAAAAATAAGATTTGCAGCCCATGCGGCAATAACAGGAGGAAGCATTTCTCCATATCCGAGCGATATGCAAAAGCTATAAGAGATCCAATAAAGAAATGCTATCCCTATGCCGCATGCAATGATGATGGGCAGACCTTCCTTAATTTTTCCTCTCATTGCAATGCCTGTGCCTATCATGCACATAATAATGCAAACAAAAGGAAAAGCTGTCTTGGCATAAAGGTCCACCCTGTAACTTGTGGCGTCATATCCTTCTGCTTCAATCTTTCTGATATATGCGATCAGTTCCTTGAGACTCATATCTTCCGATTTTTTTATAACCCTCATTAAATCATCAGGCATAAAATCCAAGTTCTCAATAATCTTTTCATGGAAGCTTATCTTATAGTTATTATCTTTCTTATTAAGATGTTGCTGCGCTACATCATACAGGTACCATCTGTCCTGGATGAAAACACCTTTTTTTGCATCAATCCTTCTAATAAGCCTGAAATCTATGTCAAAATAGTTGATAGTAATGCCAAATATAGTCTTGTTTGCAAAATCATAGTGTTTTATGTGCGTTATTATGCGATTGCCCTTAATCCAGATATCTTTTTCCTTTGATATTACAGCGGATTCTTTTCTGACATCCTTTAGCCATATACTGTTAGCGTGTTCCATGCTTACCGGGACAATTACTTCTGACAGGAAAAAAAGAAAAGCGCTAAATATTATTCCCAATAAAATTACCGGTATTAAAAAATAATAGATGCTTATGCCGCTGCTTTTTAAAGCAACCAGTTCATTGTTTTTAGTCATCAGGCCAAAGACAATCAGCACCGCAAGCAGGATACTGAGCGGAATTATCTGGGCGACAATAAATGGTATCTTTAATATTAAATAGGAAAAGGTCTTTGAAAGAGAAAGACCTGCTTCCATAAAATTATCTACCCTTTCGAAAAAATCGACCGCAACATAAATACCTACAACCATTGTTAGAATGATTGCAAAGTATTTGAGGATTTCTCCGGTCAAATATTTATATATTATCGGCATAAACTAATTTATTTGTAACTATTCAGGAGCCAGGAGCCAGAATTCAGGAGTCAGAATGAAAAGGGAACCAGCCAAGCATTTTCAAGACTTGATTGTTTGGCAAAAGACTCATCAATTTGTTTTATCCTCGCATCATCTTAGCGGCAGTTTTCCATCAGATGAGACGTATGGCCTTACTTCCCAGTTCAGGAGAGCTGCCATTTCTATTCCGGCTAATATACCCATACTTCTTCTATTCTGGATTCTGGCTCCTGACTTCTGACTCCTGAGTAGTTATCATCTTTTAAATTTCATTTTTAACAAATTAAAAACCGGATAGATCTTTATCGGACGTTCATTAGCTGTTCTTATAAAAAGATATAATCCTATAGCTCCAATAACGATATTTGGAGCCCACATCCCTATAACAGGTGGATAGGCGCCTGTTTCACCAAAAACGAAACCTGCAGACAGCATCAAATAATATGCTAAAAAGAAAACAAGACCGAGCCCCAAACCAAATGACCGCCTTGAAGAACTCGACTCTACACCTAAGGGAATTGCGACCAGCCCGAGAACAAAGCAGGCAAAAGGAAGTGAAAATTTTTTGTGAAATACTATAAGGGCTGAATAGTATAGAATATCTTTCTTTGCGGCAGATTGCAGATATCGGCTCAACTCAGCCAGGCTCATCTCTTTTTCATCCTTTTGGCTTGATTTTGCTGCGCAAACAGCCTTTTTAAGATCAAGACTTATATCATAGGTGTCAAAATTTATTGAATGCACTGCCCTGCCTTTAAGGTCGACCTGATTTATTGTTCCGTTATAAAGCCGGAGGTGAAAAGCAAGTTTGTCCGGTTCGCTAAACAACTTGCCGGTTGGAGAGATCACAGTGCTGACGATATTTTTGTTCCTTTGATCTTCAATAAAAACATTTATCAATACTTTGTTTCTTAAATCGACTTTATTTACATAAATCATCACATCCTTAAACCTGTCATTAAAGGTCCTCTCTTTAAGACCGATATCGACATTTGATGCAACCACGTCATAAGTCAATGTTTTAAAGGATAGCCTGCCCCACGGCACTCCATAGATTGTCATAAAGCCTGTTAGCAGACATCCCATTAAACAGAAGAGAAATACCGGAGGAAGAAGCCCGTAAACACTCACTCCTCCGGCTTTAAGGGCTACAATTTCATTGTCGGCAGACAATCTGAGGAAGGTTAAAAGAACAGACATCATTATTGAAATGGGAATGACGAACTCAAGGAAATGAGGCACTGAATAAATAAGCATCAAAAAGACGGCGGATAAACCTATTTTGTAATTTACAATCAGGTTTATTATGTCAAGTATTTTTGTCAGCAGAAAAACAAATGTTAAAAACAGGACATTGATGACAAAGGGCGGGATCATCTCTTTGAATAAATATCTATTTATAATTGAGTTGATCAATCCCTCAATCCCTCAATCCCTCAATCCCTCAATCCCTGAATTGTTAAACTGCATCTGATAGAGCTTGTAAAATTCTCCCCGGCAGGCGATCAGTTCTTCCTGTTTTCCTTCTTCCACAATCCTGCCGCCTACAATTACTACTATCCTGTGTGCATAATCGATGGTTGAAAGCCTGTGAGCGATTACAAAGGTAGTGCGATCCTTCATCAGATTCTCAAGGGCCTTCTGAACCAGCATTTCAGATTCTGTGTCCAGTGATGAGGTTGCCTCGTCGAGGATTAATACAGGAGCATCCTTTAACAGCGCCCTGGCTATGCATATGCGCTGCTTTTCTCCGCCCGACAGACGCGCGCCAAGCTCTCCAATTACTGTGTCAAATTTATCCGGGAAACTCTGTATAAAATCATAAGCATAGGCAGCCTTTGCAGCTTTCTCAATCTCTTCTTGAGATGCATTCTGATTCCCATAGGCGATATTGTTTCTCAAGGTATCATTAAAAAGTATCGGTTCCTGTGTTACTATTGCTATCTGTTTGCGAAGCGACGATATTGATGCTTTACGAACATCGATCCCGTCAACAAGGATCGCCCCTCTACTTACATCATAAAATCTTGGTATCAGATTAACGAGTGAGGTTTTCCCGCCCCCGCTCATTCCCACTAAAGCCAGTATCTCTCCGGCTTTAACATCAAGGTTGATGTTTTTTAATACCATTTCCTCGTCATATTTAAAAAAAACATTATCAAATGTTACACAGTGAGGCTGGAATTGGATTTCCACAGGGTTGTCATCCTCTGCAATCTCCGATTTTCTGTCTATGATGTCAAATACCCTGTCTGAAGCCGCAAGTCCCTGCTGAATCGCATTGTTCAGGCCGCTTAATTTTTTTACAGGGTCATACAGCATAAGAACTGCAGCCATAAAAGAAAAAAATGTTCCGGGTGTTGATGTGCCGGAAATCACCTTTGAACCGCCGTACCATATAATAAAGGCTATTCCTAATCCTCCAAGGAATTCCATGATAGGCGATGAAAGGGAGCTGGCTATAACCGCCTTCATCTCAAGTTTAAAAAGATTGAGCGCTTTTTCATGAAAACGTTTCTTTTCATACGGCTCCATCCCGAACGCCTTGACTATCTTGTTGCCCGAAAAGGTTTCATGCAGGAAAGAGCTCAGATCCGCTATCGCCTCCTGGTAACCTGTGCTGATTTTGCGCACACGCCTTCCAAATTCCACAACAGGGATAAAGGCGATCGGCAAAACTATAAATGCGAACAGAGCCATCTTCCAGTCCCGGTAAAATATAACCATTGTTAAGCCCACTATGGTAAACGCGTCTTTTAATGCTCCTGTTACAGCGGTGGATACCATACCCTTAATAACACCTACATCATTTGTGACGCGAGACATCAGGGTGCCGGTCTTTTCTTTATGAAAAAAGGAAATCGGAAGATCCTGAATATGGTCGTAAAGACTGTTTCTAAGCCTTCTTATGACGCTCTCTCCAACATAATTCATAAGATAAGCCTGGCCATACATTCCAAGCCCTCGCAAAAGATATATAATAATAATTACGATTGGAATCAGCTTTAACATCTTGATGTCTTTATTGAAAAATATATCATCAAGCGCGGGTTTTACTAAAAAGGCTGTAGCAGATGTTGCAAGAGCTATAACCATCATACATGCCATTGCAAGAAACAGCTTGAACCAGTTGTCCTTTATAAGCGCAAGCAGCCGCCTGTGTTTGTCGTTAGTTATAAGCGATAATAAGGTTTTTTTTATCATATAATCCCTAATTCCTGACCTCTTAAAGTTCAGAAGATGAGAAGGTAAGAACTTAAGAAGATTAGAAAACCAAGCCTTATTCCCTAATCCTCTAATCCTCTAATCCTCTAATCTTCTAATCCTCTAATCCTCTAATTCCCGACCTCTGACCTCTGACTTCTGACTTCTTTTTTACGAGTTCATCAAATTATGTCCATAATAACGGTCAACGTCGGAGGTAATGCGGTTTAGTTCATTTTCAAGCAGCATTAAGCACTTTTTTCCCTCGTTTTCGTCGGCATTTTGTGGAACATACACAGGATCGCCATATATGACCCTGCATTTCGTGAATGGAAAAGGGAGAATAAAACGGTCCCAGCTTGCAAAGACCTTTATTTTCCCGGCGCTGTAGCTGATCGGTACTATCGGGTATCCGGTTTTTTTTGCCAGAATAATTATTCCCGGCTGCACCTTGCATCTTGGCCCCTGTGGGCCGTCCGGCACGATTAAGCAAGGTTTGTTTTTTTCTTTAACCTTTTTTATAAGCCTTGATAGAGCCTGAAGCCCGCCTTTCATTGTTGAGCCTCGAACAGCTTCATGTCCCTGGCTTTGAATTATCCTTGCGGCAATTTCACCGTCTTTTGATCTGCTGACCATTGCCGTCCCATTAAGCCCTTTGCAAAGATACGAGACAAGAAGCATCCTCGAATGCCATACTGCAAATATAACCTTTCCTGATGAAATAATCGGTTTTACCCTCTCAAATCCTTTCAGTTCAATCTTCATTGTACTAAAAAGAAGATCAATTAAAAGCTTGCCGAAAATACCAACAAGATTCCACTTCATTTCGGAGATTGCGTTTTTTTGTTTTAAGGACATAATAAATATTTACCACGTTGAATTTAGGAATTTAGGAATTGGGGAATTTAGGGATTCGCTTCGCTTAATTGTGAATTGAGGGATTGGGGAATTTAGGGATTAAAGGTATTCTGTTGATTTCAATCCCTCAATCCCTCAATTCCTCAATCCCTCAATTCCTCAATCCCTCAATCCCTCAATCCCTAAATCCCTCAATCCCTCAATTCCTCAATCCCTCAATCCCTCAATCCTTCCCTTACAACATGCCTAAAGCTATTTCAGCGACCCGTTCTGAAGCGCCAGGTCCTCCCAGAGACTTTCTTACGCCTGAGAGTTCGTTTCTCAACCTTTCAAGGCCGGAAGCATCATTTAACATATTAAGCGCCGTCTCTGCTATATTTTCAGGAGATGCCTTACTTTGCACCAGTTCAGGCACAATCTCCTTGCCTGCAATAAGATTAACAAGGCCGATATTGTTAACCTTGATCATGATTTTGCCCAGCCAGTAACTTATCGCGGACACCTTGTAAATAATTAACATCGGAGTGCCGGAAATCGCAGCTTCAAGAGTAACGGTACCGGATGCCGCAATAATGAGTTTGCATTGTCTAAAGACTTTATCCACACTGTCTGCAACAATATCAAAATCAATTATTACTTTATAATTTTTCACTATATCTTCTATATGTTCTCTCTCAACAGAGGACGCAAGTGAAATGATGAATTTTACCTTCCCTGCCAGTTTTGAAATGAGACCGGCAGCTTTAAGCATTACCGGAAGATGGCGCGCTATTTCCCGGTCGCGTGAGCCGGGCAAAAGGCCTATAACTAATTCATCGGATATCATCTCATTGCAGATATTATCTATTGCATGCTTATTGTCTAACAAAGGATGGCCCACAAATGTAACGGGAATATTGTGCTTCCTGTAAAACTGCTGCTCAAAGGGCAATATAACAGCCATATGATCGACAAGCTTTCCGATTTTATTGACACGGCCCGGCCTCCACGCCCAGACTTGGGGACTGATATAATAGAGTACAGGTATTTTAAGCTTTTTTGCAGTTGCCGCTATATGGAGGTTAAAATCCGGAAAGTCTATCAGAATAAGAAGATCAGGACGCATCCTTTTAAGAGACCTTTTGGCTGCGCTTATTCCTTTAAAAATGCCGATCAGCTTGGAAAAAACTTCGGTTATCCCGACAACGGACAGTTCTTCAGCATTAACAAGAATCTTCACCCCTGCATCCCTGAGAACCCGCCCTCCAATACCGTAGAAAAAAAGGCCGCTGTTTCTTTTATGCATGGCCATTACAAGACGCGATCCGTGGATATCGCCGGAAGCTTCACCAGCTATGATCATAACAGATTTTTTATTAAGAATCTGACCCATAAATTGTTAACTTAAAAGACGGCCACGGGTTATATTGATCTGTTCCATAATACTTAAAGCGATCTTTAAAGCATTACGTCCCATCTGCCCTGTTACCTCCGGGGCTTCACGTCTTTTTACCGCTTTTACAAAGGAAACCAACTCATCCTCTAAGGCATCTGTGTTTGTAAAAGAAAGCTGTTTAATGCCCATACCCGGAATCAGGCCGGTTCCACCCTGGCCGGCCTTATTAATAACCGTTATTTTGCAATTAGCAAAATCCACAGAAATATATGCATCCTTTTGAAACAGCCGGACCTTCCTTTCATTCTTGGTCGAAATTCTACTTGCTGTAACATTAGCAATGCATCCGCTTTCAAATTCAAGACGCGCATTAGCGATGTCAATATGTTCTGATATTACGGGTATGCCTGCGGCATGAATAGTCTTAATATCGGACCTGACAAAGTTAAGCATAATGTCTATATCATGTATCATGAGGTCAAGCACAACGCTGACATCGGTTCCACGACTATGATAAATGCTTAGCCTGTGCGATTCTATAAACATCGGGGTTTTAATAATATCCCGCAAAGCAACAACTGCCGGATTAAAACGTTCAAGATGCCCAACCTGGATAATAAGCCCTCTGGATTCAGCTATCCTGATAAGTTCATCAGCCTCTTCAAGAGTCACGGTCATTGGTTTTTCAATGAGAAGATCAACATCATTTTCCAAAAAATCCTTGCTTACAGCATAGTGCGCAGGTGTTGAGACAACTATGCTTGCAGCGTCAACCTTCCCCAAAAGCTCTTTATGGTCAATATATGCCCTGATATTATAATTCCCGGCAACATCCTCGGCTGATGATCTGTTTTTATCAACAACCCCAACAAGATCAACATTGTCCATGCGCGCATATTTTTCAGCATGAAATTTTCCAAGATAGCCCGCGCCTATAACTCCAACTCTTAATTTTTTATTCATTTTAGATCTTTCAAAAAAACTTTTTTGACAGGATTAACAGGATTGATAAACTCGTAAAAAGTCCAAAAACATGTCATTGCGAGCGAAGCGAAGCAATCTCATAACACATTGATAAGCCACAAGATTGCCACGTCGCTTTGCTCCTCGCAATGACTTGGGGAATGACTTTTTGCGAATTCATCAAAATTCAGGATTAAATTTCTTAATCGTTCAGACCTCTGACTTCAGACCTCTGACCTCTGACTTCTGACCTCTGACCTCTGACCTCTGACCTCTGATCTCTGACCTCTGACCTCTAAAGGCCATCCCCATCATCTAAGGCAACAATTGAAATGCCGTGTTTATTCGCAAGGTCAATCATTTCCTGCCTGTCAAAGACAATCGCTTTACCTGCTTCAATGGTCAGCGTTCCTGCTCCTGCCTCATGCATTGTCTTTATTGTTTGAACTCCCACAGCAGGAACATCAAACCTTATATCCTGATTAGGCTTGCACACTTTAACAACAACGGCAATTCCCCTGGCCAGTTTTCCACCTCTTTTTATTGTGGCATCTGTTCCATCAATAGCCTCAACGGCAAGAACCGATCCACCACCGACCACAACGCATTGGCCTATATCAAGACGTCCGATTTCCTTAGCAAGATTCCAGCCCAGTCTGATGTCGGCCTTTTCGGATCTGGTTGGCTTTCGTTTGGTCCAGCATCCTTTTTGCGCCAAAAGATCGGGAAGTAAAAATGTTGAAGCCTGTATTTTAATCCCCTCTTTCTCAAGGATCTCTGCAAATCCGCTTAAAATCCGATTGTCATGGGTGTGTCTCATCTTTGCAATCAAAGCAATTGCTTTCATATCAGGCCTTACATCAGAGAACATCTTTGTTTTTTTTATGGCGCCCATCATAACGGCTTTGCTGATATTATTTTTTTTAAAAAACATTATTAGCCGTTTAATCTGTCCTATATGCATCCACTCTATCGCTTCAACATGCTCTTTCAGGACGGGATCTGTTTCATTTAGATAAGCTGCCGCATAAACGGCAAATCCTTTTGATTTTGCCGCCCTGGAAAAAATAATAGGGAACTGACCGCTCCCTGCAATTAGGCCTATTCTCATAGTTTTGTCGACCACTACCTTGTAATCCCTCTCTGGGATGATTTTATGAAATCGATAAAACCGATGACTTCCGGAATCTGTTCCACCTCTGCGCGCACCCTTTCCATAGCTTCATTCATGGTAAGCCCGATCCGGAAAATAATCCTGTAGGTTTTTTTTAATGATGATAATGTTTCTTTAGAAAAATTATGCCGTTTTAATCCCACGCTGTTTAATCCGTGCAGTTTTGCCCTGTCTCCTGAAGCTATAACATAAGGCGGAATATCCTTTACGACCGCCGATTTTCCTCCAATAAATGCATAATCGCCTATCCTTACAAACTGGTGAATTGCTACAAGCCCGCCGATAGTCGCGTTGTCTCCTATTGTTATATGTCCGGCGAGTGTCGCATTGTTAGCCAAAACAACCTTTCGGCCTGTTTTGCAGTCATGGGCTATATGGGTATAGGCCATCAAAAGGTTTTCTTCACCAACCTCTGTTATCCCTCCGCCGAATTCAGTTCCCCTGTGGATTGTGACAAACTCACGCACAATAGTGCCGCGTCCGATTTTAACATAGGTTTTTCCCCCCTCGAATTTTAAAGACTGTGGAGGCGCGCCTATGGCGGCATACTGAAATATATTACAATCAGCGCCTATAGTAACATAAGGGTCGACAACAACGTGGGGGCCTATAACTGTTCCGGATCCTATAAAAACATTCTCCCCGATAATCGAGTATGGCCCTATTTCTACATTTGAATTTATCTCTGCTTTAGGATTAATAATTGCCGTCGAATGTATCATGATTTATCTCCAAAAGTAGCCATTAATTCAGCTTCAGCCACAATCTTTTTATCAACTGTAGCTATTGCGGACATCTTGATTGCCTTTAATCTCTGTTTCAGGATTTGCACCTCAATAACAAGCTGATCTCCGGGCACAACGGGCTTTCGAAATTTTACTTTGTCTATCCCCATAAAATATATAAGAGCGCCTTGCTTTTCCTTAGGCAGGGATGCAGAAGCAAGCACTCCGCCAGCCTGGGCCATTGCTTCCACTATTAGCACTCCGGGCATAATCGGAGTTCCGGGAAAATGCCCCTGAAAAAAAGGCTCGTTTATGGTTACGTTTTTAAGAGCAGCAATTTTTTCATCAGGAACAATCTCAAGTATCCGATCAATCATAATAAAAGGATACCTGTGCGGCAGAAAATCCATTATTTCCTGAATATTATAAGTCAAGTTTCATACCCTCCTTAATCCTGTCCAATTTCTTTTCTATTTCAGAAAGCTTTTTTTTCAGCTCAGGAAGCCTGCATATAATCCTTTGCACCCTGAGCCATAATCTATGCGGCATTTCCGGCGAACCTGACATAACCTGATCGCTTTGTACAGATGCGGCAACCCCGGCCTGCGGTCCAATCGTCACATTATCCCCTAAGGTGATATGCCCTGCAATTCCTGCCTGCCCGGCTAATATGGCGTGTCTGCCGATTGTTACGCTTCCGGAAATCCCGACCTGCGCCACAATTACGCTATCTTCGCCAACCGTCACATTATGGGCAATATGAACCAGGTTGTCTGTCTTAACTCCTCTGCAAATCCTGGTTTTACCAAATGTAGCCCTGTCGATTGCGTTGTTGGCGCCGATTTCCACATCATCATCTATCTGGACAATGCCTGTTTGGGGGATTTTAAAATAGCTTTCCCCATCAGGGGCAAAACCAAAACCATCACTTCCTATAACCGTGCCGGCATGAATTATTACCCTGTTTCCTATTTTGCAGCGCTCAAGGATAGTCGCATTAGGATAAATCTCCACATCATTTCCGATTACAACATTATCCTCGATTACTGCGTTTGGATGAATAATTACACGGTCGCCTATCGTAACATTATTTTGAATCACGGCAAAAGGGGCGATAGAAATATCCTTGCCGCACAGGAAATTTTTGCCGATATAGGCATTTGAAGATATTCCGGCTGAGCTGTTGAGATATGCCGGTTTTGCAGAGGGATGAAAAAGGGCTAAAACCTTTGCAAAAGCAACCCTGGGATTTTCCACCATAACAGTTAGTTTTGAAGATCTTGTAAAATTTTTCGGAACAATAACGGCCCCAGCATCGGTTTTATCTATCTTTTTTAAAAATTTTGCGCTATCGGCAAAAGTAATATCCTCCCGGGTAGCCATATCAAAAGGGGCTGCTCCACAAATAATTTTATCATAGCCGCCGGACAGCTTGCCTTCGACAACTTCTCCTATCCTGGAAAGCAGTATTTCCATACGTAATATATTCCTCGAACTCCTGAGCCTCTATCTGAATATCGAATATCGAACATATTAAAAGATGAACGCCCAACATCGAACGTCCAACATCGAACATCGAATAATGATGTCGCTCCGCTCTTTAAAATTATGAAGTATTCAAGCGCTTCGATATTCTGCGGTTCCTTGTTCTGCGGTTCTGCGGTTCAAAATCCCTGACTTCTGACTTCCGGCCTCTGACTTCCGACCTCTGACTTCTGACCTCTGACTTCTGACATCTGACCTCCGGCCTCTGACCTCTGACCTCTGATCCCTTACTTTTTCTTACCGGCTTCTCTTTTATTATACATCCGGATTAATTTGTCTGTTAAATCTATGGCATTCGGATAGTACAGCACACCGGCTTTTTCAATTATCAAAAGATAGCCTTCCTTTTTTCCAATCTCTTTAACAAGGCCCAGAACATCCTTTTTTATGCGCGTAACAAGCCTGTTTTCAAGCTCCCTGAACTCGGATAAATATTTCTTTTGAAGCACCTTTATGTCGTTTATCTTTATTCTGACTTCCCGTCCTTTCTCGTCACGCATCTCCTTGCTCATAACCAGCGCGTCACGTTCAAGCTTCTTCTGGATTTCTTCTATTGCAGCGCCTTTTGCCTTAAGCTCAGCCTCCATTTTTTTTCCTTTTTTATTAATTTCAGACTGTGCCGATTTGCCGGTGCTTGAAGTTTCAAGAATTCTCTGAAAATCAATTACCCCTATTTTGGCGACATCCGCGCTGTATGAATAACCAGCAGAAAAAAATATAAAGCTTATTGCAATAAAAGCAATTTTCCTAATTTTCATTTCATCACCCCTTTAACGCTTCGCTCTAATTTTAAATGTTGAATGTTGAATTAATTTACTCGAGTTTCACACCCTTGATTTTTATCAAAGTCAAGGCGGTAAATGAGCCAAATTCAATTTTTTAAGCGAAATGATTTATTTGTCTTTTTTAACCAGCACTCCACGACTTGTGCCAAGGACAGGCACAAGGGATATATAACATACTGAACTCATACGTGGTTTCAAGCATTGTCTTAATGTTTGTTATTGGTGCCGTTGTCGAAGCTTAAGGTATAATATTTCGCTTTAAAAATTTATTTTGGCCATTACCGTCTAACGCTTTTAAAATGCCGTTCCCATAGTAAATTCCCATCTTCCACCCCTGTTTTCTCCTTCTTTTGGATCAAGAATATATCCATTCTCAAGCCTGATAGGACCTAAGGGTGAATACCACCTGAAGCCGTATCCGGCGCTTTGACGCAGGTCGCCCAGATTAATATTTTCGCTGTTGCTATATACATCTCCTGCATCATAAAAAACAACGCCGACAATGCCCGCTTTTTTGAGCAAAGGGATTATATATTCAGCATTAAACTGGACGAACTTATTGCCTCCGATCTTGTCGCCATTTTCATCTGTGGGGCTTACATCACGCCAGTCAAAACCACGCAGCGAATTCATGCCGCCAAGGTAAAACTTGTCATAATCAAAAAGTTTCTTCTTGGAATTTCTGTTGACATACCCGGTTCTGGCGTGCAGAAAACCCACTGTTCCCTTAAATAATGGGAAATACCATCCTGTTTCAGCCAGATATTTTGTAAAACCTATTTCCCCTCCAATACCGGCATATTGCACACTTATACTGTACTGCGATCCCTTTGTGGGGTTAAAAATCCTGTCCCTTGAATCATATCTCAAGGCTGTTGATATACTGCTTTTTGTATTTTCTCCTTTCGACTCCTTGACAAGATCTGAAGCATATGCCTCGCTTATATTTTTTATATTGCTTACGTCGAAGGCATAGGATAAATATGCCCGTGTAAAATCAAAAACAGGATAGCTGAATCTAAAGCCGATCCCTCTGCTATCCTTATCGTAGGTATCATAATTCATTTGCCAGTCGTAAAGATCGATGCCTGCCGACAGAGGAATATCAAACAGCCACGGTTCGGTAAAACTCAGGGTGTATCTTGTTGTCTTGCCTCCTAGCTGTGCCTTTAGCTGAAGAATCTGACCGCGTCCAAAAAGATTCTTCTGGGCAATTGCCGCCATGGCAAAGAAATTTTCGACATTACTGTAACCACCTCCAAAGCTGAGCATGCCGGTCGGCTTTTCAGTAACATCCACATTCAAAACCATCCTGTCGTCGGAGCTTCCCTTTGAAGTATTAACCTTTATGTCTTCAAAATAATCAAGCCGGTACAGATTGCGCACCCCTCGTTTTAATCTCCGGCCGCTGTAAATCTCCTGTTCATACACCTTAAGCTGACGGCGAATAACCTTATCCCTGGTTTTTGTATTGCCGCTGATAATAATTTTTTCAAAATATACCTGCTTGCCCTTGTCAATGCTATAGGTAATGTTGACCTGTGATTTTTCCAGGTTTTCCTCTATGCGTGGGAATATCTCAGCATATGCATAACCTTCGTCAGAATAAATATCGGTAAGGACGAGCACGTCGTTTCTCACGACTTCACGATTATAAAATTTTTCCCTAATAATTTTAAGATTTTTTTCCAATTCCTCTTTAGATAATATTATGTCGCCCGCAATATCGACATTTCCGACCATAAACTGCGGTCCTTCAAAAATTTTTATTGTAATATCAATCCAATTATCTTTGTATTCAATATCCGGCTCCCCGACCCTGGCCTGGATATAACCATTATTATGATAAAAAGCGGAAAGCATGGCAACATCCTGGCTCAGGTCTTCCTTATTAAGCTCTCCTGATGATGTCAGCCATGAAAAGAAACCTTTTTCAGACGACTTCATCATCCCTTTCAGCTTTTTGCTGGAATATTTTTTATTTCCTTCAAATATTATCCTTTTTATTCTTACCTTTTCACCCTCTTTGACAATAAATTCAAGATCAGCCTGATTGTGTTCAAGCTCATGTATATTATAGACCACCTTTACATTATGATAATTTTTATTTTTATATAACTCCTCTATCCGTTCAATATTACTGCGCACTTTGAATATATTCAGAATCGAGCCTGTCCTGATGTTTAAATTTTCCATTATCTCTTCATCGTCAAACACCTTGTTGCCTTTTATCCGAATTACCCTGATGGTCGGTTTTTCCTTTACCCTGAAGGTAATTATCTTTCCTTTTGGCCCATCGTCCGCCTCGATTCTTACATCATCGAAATATCCCATTGAAAATATTGATTTAAGATCTCCGGCAAGATTTTTTGCAAGAAAGACATCTCCAGGCGAAGTTTCGATGATTTTTTTAATCGCATCGGCCTCTATACGCTTGTTGCCGGCCACGAGTATTTCCGCTATCTTTTCCCTCTTAAAAAGCTTTATGCCAAGGTCACCGGCAAGCTCCTCCACAGATCCAAGGAGATTTTCTATCCCTTTCCCCTCGACATAGAAAATCTTCGGAGGACTTTGCCCAAAAGATTCAATCATCTTTGCATCCAGACTGAATTTTTGCCCTATCCGTGTAAAACTTCCCCAAACAACATAATCAGCGCCATTTTTTACGCCAATATTTCTAATTGCATCCATGCCTGCGGCGGTTTCTTCACCCAGATAATCGGGCAAACCGGAAATAGATTCCAGAACAATTACATTGGCTCCATCCTGTTTAAGGTGTTTTTTAATTACATCCGGAATTTCGGTTTTAAGATATGAAAGATCCTCCTGCGAATATATTTCAAAAGGCAGTATGACAATGCTCACCGATCTTTGAGAATATGCGGCATTCGGCAAAAGAAAAATCGTTGCAGTTATTAGCAGGCTTAAAAATCTATACATATTAAACACCTTAATTAAGTTTTTACCAGCTGCCCGTCGATTATGGTTACGATACGTGACATATATGATGCAAGCTCCATGTTGTGTGTAACCACAACCAGTGTCATGCCTAATTCCTGGTTTAATCCCAGAAGCAGATCGTGAACATGGCTTTTGTTCTTTTCATCAAGATTGCCTGTGGGTTCATCTGCTAAAAGGATAACCGGCTTTAAAACCAGAGCCCTTGCCAGGGCGACCCGTTGCTGTTCTCCGCCTGAAAGTTTATTTACCCTGTATGACAATCTGTCTTTAAGCCCCACCCTGACAAGAATTGTCTCTGCAGCCTCTCTCGCTTCTTTCTTGCTCACCCCTCTTATAAGAGCCGGCATCATCGTGTTTTCCACAGCGCTGAATTCAGGAAGCAGGTGATGAAACTGAAAGACAAAGCCAATGGATTCATTTCGAAACCTTGCAAGCTTTTCATCATCAAAAAGCAGGACATCTTTGTCTTGAAAAAGAAATGTTCCGCTATCCGGCCGGTCGAGAGTGCCAAGTATATGGAGAAGTGTGGATTTGCCGATACCCGAGGCTCCGACAATGGATATTGTTTCTCCTGCATCTAAATCAAGGTTAATGGATTTTAATATTTCGATCCTTATACCGTTGTTGCTGAAACTCTTGCTTAAGCCCCTGGCGCTTATTAAATGAGACTGACTGCCGGTCTGATTGTCAACCATAACGGATCGCCTCAACAGGATTAAGCTTTGACGCCTGGCGCGCCGGATAGAGCGTCGCCAGGTAACAGATTATCATGGCGGCGGAGACGATAACAAAAACATCTAATGCCTCAAGTTTCACAGGCAGGGTAGTAAAATAGTACACATCGCCCGGAAGCTTGATGAACTTGTAATGTTCAAGCAATATACATCCTGTTAGTCCCAGACACATCCCGAGAACTGTGCCTGTTAGACCGACAATCATCCCTTTGAACACAAAAATCTTTTTAATGCTCTTGTTGGTTGCGCCCATGGCCTTTAACATGGCGATATCTTTTGTTTTTCCCATAACCATCATAATAAGTGAGCTTGCAATATTAAAGGCCGCGACAAGAACAATAAGAGTCAAAATAATAAACATGGCCTTTTTTTCGAGTTTAAGCGCAGAAAAAAGGTTGCGATTCATCTGCATCCAGTCCCTGGCCCAATATGACCCGGTTTTATATTTCTGGTTAAGATTTCCCGCTATATTTTCCGCTATATTATCGGCTTTGTAAATATCCTTTACACGAACACCGATATTGGTTACCGAGTCTCCAATATGCAGGATAGACTGCGCGTCTTTTATGTGTACGTAAGCAAGAGATGTATCATATTCATACATCCCGGACTCGAAAAGACCTGTTACCCTGAATCGTTTCATTGCAGGTATATGCCCAACAGGAGAAATCATTCCCCTCGGTGAAATCAGATAAATAATATCGTTTTCCATTACACCTAAATTCCGGGCAAGCTCCCGGCCTAAAATGATTCCCGGCACAAAGGCGGACGCGCCTGCATTCTGACTTTTTGTTAATCTTTGTTCCAGAAAAGTTTTGTCAAGACTTTTTATTGCCTGACCGGCAGATCCAGGATCTATCCCTCTTAAAACAGCCCCTGATACCCGGGATGACGAACGAAGCATAATCTGACTGAAAACATAAGGGGATGCTGTTTTTACCCCGTCGATTTTTTCAATATCTTTAATTATCCGGCGGTAATCTGTAAATGCACTGCCATAACGCATTATCATAACATGCGATTCAACACCAAGAATACGGGACTTGAATTCAGACTCCGCGCCAGACATAACGGCAATTACTATAATAAGGGCCATGACACCTATAGTAATGCCTGCTACGGAAAGAATTGTAATTAATGAAACGAAGGTTTGTTTTACCCTCAGATAGCGGTTGCCTATGAAATATTCAAAAGTCATAATTAAATGATAGTGGCGCTATTTTTCTCCCTCTTCATATGCGGGAAAAGAATAACCTCACGTATGGAAGCAGAATCGGTAAAAATCATCGCAAGCCTGTCTATTCCTATTCCTTCGCCGGCAGCCGGAGGCATGCCGTATTCCAATGCTTTTATATAGTCTTCATCCATATAATGGGCCTCTTCATCTCCTGCTTCCCTGTCCGCAGCCTGTTGAAGAAAACGCTCTTTCTGGTCGTCAGGATCATTAAGCTCGGAAAATCCATTGGCGATTTCATGCCCGGCGATGAAAAGTTCAAAGCGGTCGGTTAGTGTGGGGTCATTGTCGCTTTTCCTGGAAAGAGGGGAAATTTCAACCGGATATCCGGTAATATATGTGGGTTGAATCAGCTTTGGTTCCACTAAAATATCAAACAGTTTTGCAATAATTTTCCCCAAACGAGCAGTTCTTGCTCCTGTTTTTTGTGTTATGTTGATACTTTTCGAGGAGGCAAAATCAAGCAGTTTTTCCCTGTCATCAAGCAGGCCCGGATCAATACCTCCGATTTCCTCCATAGCTGTCAACAACGGCATGCGACGCCACTTGCGTCCCAGATCGATACTATTTCCCTGATATGTTATTACTGCAGAGCCTGTAACATTTATGGCTACAACCCTTAACATTTCTTCGGTCAAATCCATCAAATCGCTATACGTAGCATATGCCTGGTAAAACTCAAGCATGGTAAATTCAGGATTATGCCGTGTTGAAACCCCCTCATTTCTGAAATTTCTGTTAAGCTCGAAAACTCTTTCAAAGCCGCCTATGACGAGACGCTTTAAATATAGCTCAGGAGCGATACGCAAAAACAGATCCATCCCCAGAGCATTATGGTGGGTTTTAAACGGCGTGGCTTCCGCGCCTCCCGGGATGGGTTGCATCATGGGGGTTTCTACTTCAAGAAAATCGCGCTTAAGAAAAAATGTGCGTATTTCCCGGACGATTTTACTGCGCTTTACAAATATATCACGCACATTCGAATTCATTATCAAATCAATGTAGCGCCGGCGATAACGTTTTTCAGGATCTTTAAGCCCATGAAATTTTTCCGGGAGAGGTCTTATTGCCTTGCAAACAAGTTTTATTTCATTAGCCAGCAGAGTCCACTCTCCTGTTTTAGTCTTAAACATTCCTCCTTTTATGCCGATAAAATCCCCGATATCGAGCTGTTTGAACAGAGAAAAGGCTTCATCGCCGACCCGGTCTTTTCTGATATATGCCTGAAGCTGTCCTGTGCGATCCCTGAATCTTACAAAGGCGGTTTTGCCGAATCGGTTTATTGCCATCATACGTCCGGCAAGAACAAAAACAGGATCATTTTCCGTGATGGAATCGGGCGCTTTTTCTATTGTATTGACAACATCTTTTACCGTGTTTGTTACAATAAAATCATTTGGAAAAATATTAATATTTTTATTTTTTAAGTCTTCAAGCTTCTTTCTTCGTTGCTCAACAATATCGCTTGTTTTGTTCATGTCAATCCAATCCAAAAAGGGTCCGGGTTTTGTTTATTAGTGACATTAAAGGATTAAACTTAATTTGCTAACTTATTTACAGATGGGTGTCAAGAGAGCTTTGCAAAATGAGTAGTTATTATCAACCCATAGCAGCCGCCATCTTGAATATGGGGAGGTACATTGAAACAACGAGGCCTCCAATGACAACTCCAAGAAATACCAGCATGAACGGCTCTATCAATGCGGTCATGTTTTCCACTGCCTGATCAACCTCGTCATCATAAAAGTCCGCAATCTTTTTCAACATGTCATCCAGCGCTCCCGTAGATTCTCCTACCGATATCATCTGGCATACCATTGACGGAAAAACCCCGCTTTCAGAGAGAGGATCGGACATTGTGCGGCCTTCGGTAATACCGGAACGAACGTCATATATGGCTGTTTCAATTGTTCTGTTACCCGCTGTTTTTGCAACAATATCGAGAGCGTCTAAAATTGAAACCCCGCTGCTTAGCATAGTGCTCATGGTGCGTGTAAACTTGGCAACAGCGCCTTTGCGCAGCAGCATCCCCATTACCGGCAACTTGAGAGACAGGTCATCAATCAGGGCCTCTCCTTTATCTGTTTTATAAAACCTTTTGAATGCAAATATTATAAAGACTATGGCGGCGATTATATACAGTATGTTACCCTTAACAAATCTGCTCATATTCACAACGATTTGAGTCGGCATTGGAAGGGCCCCGCCCATTCCTTCAAACATCTCCTCAAACACCGGAATAACAAAAACCATGATTATAGCGACCACGATCGCAGCTATAATCATGGTTACTATCGGATAGGTCATAGCCCCTTTTATTTTGGCTTTAAGTTTTGCCGCTTTTTCCATGTAAGCTGAAAGCCTACTCAAGATAATATCAAGGATACCGCCGGCTTCACCCGCTGCAATCATATTTACAAAAAGATCGTCAAACTCTTTGGGATATTTTTTTAAAGCATCGGCAAGGGTTTCGCCACCTTCCACAGCCTCTTTTATCTCTTTTAACATTTTTTTAAATGTTTTATTGTCCTGTTGTGAATGGAGTATATCAAGGCACTGGATTATCGGAAGACCAGCATCGATCATTGTAGAAAATTGTCGACAAAAGAGTATAACATCAGCCTGGACAACCTTGGGCTGCATAAAAGCGATATTTTCAAAAATGTCTTTTGGTTTTTCTTTAATCTTTGTGGGAACTATTTTAATTTTGGTGAGATTTACCCGGACAGCTTCTTCGCTCAAAGCCTCCATTTCACCTTTTCGGACCCGTTTTTTACTGTCTTTACCTTTCCACAAATAGACCGGCATTATTACCCCCACATTTATTTATGCATAACTAACTTACTCAAGTTTCGCATCCTTGATTTCTATAAAAGTCAAGGCGGTAAAGGAGCCAAATTCAATTTTTCAAGCGAAATGATTCGTTTGTCTTTTTTAACCAGCACTCCACGACTTGTGCCAAGGACAGGCACAAGGAATATATAACTTACTGAACTCATACGTGGTTTCAAGTATTGTCTTAATGTTTGTTATTGGTGCCGTTGTCGAAGTTTAAGGTATAATATTTCGCTTTAAAAATTTATTTTGGCCCTTAGCGTTTTACCTGCCTTAGGCTGGTTAAAAGCTTTAATAAAAAGGGTGCGAAACTTGAGTAACTCACTTTGCTATATAAAAAACACCCCTTGGCATCTCCTTTTTTTCGATCTTTCCACTTTCTATTAGAGGTTCAAGAAACCTTTTTACATCATTGACGTGAATACCTAAAATTTGCGAAACATCTTCATCTGTACATGGTCTGCGTTTTAATGTAGACAAAAATCTGCTGAAATCATTTTCATTTAGTACAAAGCTATTTTTTTCAGGAGTAAAATCCTTAATAACTTCAAATCCGGATAAAAATCTATTTATATCTATTAATCGTTTTTTGCCAACCGGCTTTACCCAGCTTTCAGTTCCCGGCCTGTCAAGCGTATTAATCTGAATTTTATCAGGTTTTACATTAGTCAACAGGTTCTTTATCTTTTTAAGCTCAATCTCGTTATCGTTTATACCCGGCACCAAAAAAATTTCCATCCAGAGCTGTCCGGAAAAATTTTCCCTTAAACAGATTAACCCGTCGATGATCTGTTTAAAATCAAGGCCTGGATGCGGTCTGTTTATTCTGATAAAATTTCTTTCAGTTGCGGCATCGAGTGACGCAATAATAACATCCATATCAAGGACCTGTTCTATGACATTGCTTTGAGAAAAAAGTGTGCTGTTTGTAAGTAATGCCAACTTATATTGAGGATAATCCGCTTTTATGAAATCGACGATTTCATTGATACCTGTATGCAATGTTGGTTCACCTGAACCTGAAAAGGTAATAAAATCCAGTTTTGGATTGCCTGACAGAAAATCTTTGAGCTCTTTCCGTATCAACTCCACAGGGGTATATTCACCCCTTTTTATGGTTAAATTGGTCGTTCTTCCACACTCGCAGTAAACACAATTGAGACTGCATGTTTTGTGCGGCATAATGTCCACACCAAGTGATATGCCGAGCCGTCTCGATGGAACAGGGCCAAAAATATATTTGTAACCGGACTTTCTCATATTAACCATTTGCAAAACAGACTCCAACACAAACCTATCCCAACCGATTATCTTTTCTATAATTATGGTAAATCGTGTATCATAAGCCGTGCCAAACAACAACGGCTTTATGTAAATTAACTTGGTCTTGATAAACCGGTCATATATGTTATAAATAAAGATTCAAGGGGTCAGGAGGTCGAGTAATTCTTTGTTTTATCAAGCCCTTAACACCTGGCACTTAACACCTATCCAAAACAGGACTTGATCGTGGCAAAAATAGACGATAAAAAGCTTACCGTAATAACCACCCATATTAATGCTGATTTTGATGCATTGGCATCCATGCTTGCCGCTCAGAAGCTATACCCTGGTTCTATTATTGTTTTCCCGGGCTCACATGAGAAAAATCTAAGGAATTTCTTCATAAAGTCGATGGTATATCTCTTTAATATGGCGGATATAAAGGATGTCGACTTTTCAAATATCAAAAAGCTCGTTCTTGTCGATACAAAGCAGACAAGCCGAATCGGAAAATTTGCATCTATTTTGAAACAATCTGATTTAGAGGTGCATATCTATGATCATCATCCAGCCATGGCAAATGATATTAAAGGAAATTACGAGGTTAATCGCTTAACAGGGGCAACTGTTTCCATCATTACCGAAATCATCAAGAAAAAAGGGATCGGCTTATCTCCTGATGAAGCAACCATATTGTGTCTCGGCATATATGAAGATACAGGTTCTTTTACTTTTTCTTCCACCACTGAAACCGATTTTGTTGCGGCCGCCTTTCTAATTTCAAAGGGAGCAAATTTGGATATTGTATCAAATCTGATTGATAGAGAGATAACTACCGAACAGGTCGGTCTTTTAAACGATATGATTCAGGCGGCAATGCATTACAATATCAACGGCATCGAAGTTGTAGCGACATGTATAACTACCGACGATTATTTGCCCGATTTTGCCTTCCTTGTGCATAAAATGGTTAAGATGGAAAATATCCGCGTAATCTTTGCCTTGGCGCTCATGGGAAAGAAGATTTACATTGTTGCGCGAAGCAGAATGCCGGAGGTCGATGTTGGAACCATACTTACCTCTTTTGAAGGAGGAGGGCATCCTTTTGCGGCTTCCGCTACAATCAGGGACAAAACCCTGGCGCAGACCGAACATGAATTGATTGAGAAGCTTTATAAAAGCATTAAGCCTAAGAAATGGGCAAAGGATCT
Organism: Candidatus Desulfaltia bathyphila; assembly: GCA_014381545.1. Classification (GTDB taxonomy): domain Bacteria; phylum Desulfobacterota; class Desulfobacteria; order Desulfobacterales; family ETH-SRB1; genus Desulfaltia; species Desulfaltia bathyphila. The sequence goes on along the minus strand of JACNLL010000035.1, from coordinate 6,235 downwards.
TATGTCTTCTCCTCCGATTATGATAAGATCTGATATTTCTTGTAAGGATGCTAACAATTTTCTGACACGTTATAACGTAAATGCGCTTTTAGTTACCGGTAAATCCGGAGATAAAGAGGGTAAGGACAGGCTTGTCGGTTTTATCTCACGCCAGGTAATTGAAAAAGCGCTTTATCATAAACTGGATTATGTTCAGGTAAAGGAATATATGACAACAGAGCTGTCGGTTGTCGGATCTGATGCCGATCTTCCTGAAATTCAGAAAAAAATAATCGAGAACAAGCAGCGCATTCTGCCTGTCGTTGATGATGATGTTATAAAAGGTGTTATTACACGCACCGATTTATTAAATGCCCTTGTTCGGCAGACACAAGAATCAACCACAGGCTTATTAGACCGGCGAACCGAGAGGGTTCACGCCAGGACAAGAAATGTTGCAAGATTTATGAATGAACGTATTCCTGAGCGTTTGATGAATATATTGAAAACATCAGGTGAAACGGCAAGTGAAATCGGTTATAATGCTTATGTTGCAGGCGGATTTGTTCGTGATCTGTTTTTGTATAGAGCAAATGAGGACATAGATATCGTCATAGAGGGTGACGGCATAGCCTTTGCGAAAAAATATGCTGAAAAATTCAATGCGCGTATTCATGCGCATGAAAAATTCGGCACAGCGGTTATAATCTTTCCTGACGGTTTTAAAATTGATGTAGCTTCAGCCAGAATGGAATATTACAAGTTTCCTGCCGCGCTTCCTACAGTTGAAATGAGCTCAATAAAGTTAGATTTATTTCGAAGAGACTTTACTGTCAATACTCTGGCAATTCATATTAACCATAATAAATTCGGCATGTTGATAGATTTTTTCGGGGCGCAAAGGGATATAAAACGGAAAAGTATCAGGGCATTGCATAATTTGAGTTTTGTTGAGGATCCGACCCGGGCCTTCCGCGCAATAAGATTTGAGCAGCGTTTTGGTTTCACAATAGGGAAACTGACTTCAGGGCTGATTAACAATGCAGTAAAAATGGATTTTTTCAAGCGGCTCAGCGGACGGAGGGTATTTAATGAGCTGCGTCAGATTCTTGAAGAAGAAAACCCGGTGCCTGCAGTTAAGAGACTTTATGATTATAATTTACTTAAGGTGATTCATCCTTCAATAGGAATTAACGAAGAGGTTATTTCATTATTAAATTCCGTTAAAAAGGTATTGTCATGGCATGATTTGCTTTTTTTAGATGAATTATATATGAAGTGGATCGTTTATTTTCTGGCGCTTGTCAGGCATTGTGACGATAAAACATCAGATGAAATCTGCACTCGATTTGAACTTTCACCACGGCACAAAACAATTATTTGCAAAGAACGTTTTCAGGCCGAGAAATGTCTTCTTGCGCTGGAACGAACCGTATCAGTTAAAGACAGTTTTCTTTACAAGCAAATTTGCGGTTTTAAGACAGAGCTGATCTTATATATGATGGCTGTAACAAAGCAGAAAAGGATAAAAAAATCCATATCTCGATACTTTACAAAGCTAAGATATATTACTACTTCTGTCACAGGCAAGCAGTTAATAAAGATGGGTTTGAAGCCGGGACCTATATACAGGGAAATCCTGGAGGCTGTTTTATATGCAAAATTAGACGGCAAACTCAAAACAGCAAACGACGAACTTAAATTTGCACGCAATTATGTTTCAAAATTTTGATTTAAACCAACTGATTATTAAGATAGCAACGCTGCTTTTCGCGGTAACCATCCATGAGGTTGCACACGGTTATGTCGCATACAGGATGGGAGACAATACAGCCTTGTTAGCTGGAAGGCTGACCTTAAACCCGATAAAACATCTTGATTTTGTCGGCTCCTTTCTCATGCCGGCGATACTGGCGCTGTCTTCTTCGCCGTTTATATTTGGTTATGCAAAGCCGGTCCCTGTTAATTTTGCAAGGCTTCGTAATTATCGCAGGGGAACAATTTATGTCGCATCTGCCGGAGTATTGGCAAATTTGGCTTTAGCGATTATTTGCGGAGTCTTGTTTCGAATCCTGCAGAGCCTTGAGCTGTTTCAATATAATAATTTCTTCAGGCCTTTCATAACAGAGCTCTTTCTTCTGCTCGGGTACAGCGTGATGATCAATATTGTTCTGGCGGTGTTCAACATGCTGCCGGTTCCGCCTCTGGACGGAAGCCGGGTGCTTGCCATGTTTCTGCCGATGCGTTTAAGGCGGCAGTTTGCGCGTCTTGAAAGTTTCGGCATTATAATAATAATGTTTTTGCTTATTTCTAATTCACTAAGAAGCTTATTTGCCTTTATCCCCCAATTAATGAATTTATTGCTTGGAAGCGATGGGTTGCATCTGTTTCTGGTGCTGATAGGAGCTTTTCGATGAACAGAAAAAAACGGATTTTAAGCGGAATGCGTCCGACAGGGCTGCTTCATTTAGGCAATCTGCACGGCGCTCTTGCAAACTGGGTCGAAATGCAGCAGGAGTATGAATGCTTTTTCTTCATTGCGGACTGGCATGCCTTAACCAGCGATTATGAAGATACAAGTTTAATTTCAGAATATGTCCAAAATATGATGATAGACTGGCTGAGCGTCGGCCTTTCACCTGACAAAAGCACATTCTTTGTGCAATCGCATATTAAGGAACATGCGGAGCTATTTCTTATCCTTTCAATGATAACTCCTGTTCCGTGGCTTGAACGGAATCCAACCTACAAGGAACAGATTGCCCAGATTAGCAACAAGGATCTTTCCACGCTTGGGTTTTTAGGCTACCCTGTTCTCCAGGCTGCAGATATCATTATGTACAAGGCTGACGGTGTGCCTGTGGGGATCGACCAGGTTCCGCATGTGGAAATTACACGTGAGATTGCCCGGCGATTCAACCACTTCTATGAAAAAGTATTTCCCGAACCCAAAGCGATCTTAACCAAAACACCTAAGATACTTGGCGCGGATCGCCGCAAAATGAGCAAAAGTTACAATAATGCCATATACTTATCGGACAAGCCGGATATTATAGCTTCCAGGGTCGCCGGTATGATCACCGATCCTCAACGGGCCAGAAAAACCGACGCCGGCAATCCCGATATATGCAATGTTTTTGACTTTCATAAACTATACAGCGACAGTGAAACTGTAAATAAAGTAAACAATGAATGCCGCTCGGCGCAAATAGGGTGTGTTGAATGCAAAAAGATAATGGCTCAAAATCTCATAAAGGCTCTTGAACCTATTAGAGATAAAAGAGAATACTATGAATCCCGGCCTGAACTCGTTGACGAGATTATAGCCTGCGGATGCGACAAAGCAAGAAATATAGCGCGGCAAACCATGAAAGAGGTTAGGTCTGCGATAAAAATATGAGAATAAATTGAGGAATTGAGGGATTTAGGAATTAAAATCAACAGAATACCTTTAATTCCTAAATCCCTAAATTCGCAATTAAGCGACCCGCCGTGCTCGCGCCCGTCGCGGCAGGAGCGAATTCCTAAATTTTGAATTTTAAGAGAATTATGTCAGACGAAATCTATAAGGTACGGCTTGATGGTATTTTTGAAGGTCCGATGGACCTTTTAATTTACCTTATAAAAAAAAATGAGGTGGATGTTTATGATATTCCAATAGCCTTAATAACCGACCAGTATCTGAAATACCTGGAATGGATGAAGTCGATGAACATAGATTTTGCCGGAGACTTTCTTGTCATGGCAGCCACCTTGACCCAGATAAAGTCGAGAATGCTTTTGCCTGTTCATGACGACGAAGACTCCGAGGAAGATCCACGCTCGGAAATCGCAAAACCACTGCTGGAATATCTGCAGGCAAAGTCGGCTGCCGAACATTTAAGCAGAAGAAGCATCCTGGGTGAAGATACTTTTGTCAGAACTATCGATAAAGAGGATTATTCAAAAGCCGGTGAAGATGAAATCATTAATGTCGGCCTGTTTGAACTTATCGATGCATTTAAAAAAATACTTGAAAATATTTCCGATGATCAGAGGCTGGAGCTGACTGCAGACAGAATCTCTGTAAAAGACAGGATCGCTCAAATAATGGATTTACTTGAAAAACAAGGATCAATAACCTTTGGCGAGCTGTTTTCTTCAGATACCGACAAGGCTGAGATTATACTGACCTTTCTTGCAATCCTTGAAATGGTTAAGATCAGCCTTCTTCGTATTGTTCAGCATGTTCATACAGGCATTATCAGACTTTTTTATTTATAATGGAAAATATTAAAAGCATTATCGAGGCCCTGCTGTTTGTTTCCGGTTCTTCACTTACAATAGACCGGATTAAGAATGTGTTAGCCTTAAATAATACAAAGGAGATAAGGAATGCTCTTTCGGCTCTTTCAGATGAATATGAAGCCCGCAAAGGCGGATTTTATTTGCACGAAGTTGCGGGTGGTTATCAGATTCGCACAAGACCCGAATATACAAAATGGATCAAACGCTTAATCAGGATAAAACCGGTTCGTATAAGCAAGGCCGCTTTGGAAACGCTCGCAATCATTGCCTATAAACAGCCGATTATAAGAAGTGATATCGAACATATAAGAGGGGTTGATTGCGGGGGAATTCTTCGCACGCTGCTTGAACGCAAGCACATACGGATTCTGGGACGCAAGGAAATCCCAGGCCGCCCTTTGATTTATGCAACCACCAGGCAATTTTTGGAAGTATTTGATTTAAAAGATCTTAAAGACCTCCCCACCACGGAAGAAATAGAAAAGCTTGGGAACACGGCGGACGCGTAACTAACTGCCTGAACGAAAAGCCATGGTTGTAAGCCGTCATTGCGAGAAGTGAGGAACGAATGACGAAGCAATCCCCTGATCTGCAAGTCTTCAACACGCATCACCCCTGTTATGAAAATGGACAATCCTGGGCCGCCCCCTGCCCTGTTTTTTGACAACCATTTAAGAAATCTTATGCGACCTTCAGATATCAAGGTCATCAAGAGGGCTTTTGACTCCCTGTCCCCCCTGGCGCAACACATGGGTGTAAATCATTGTAGTAGAAACGTCATTATGTCCCAAAAGGCTTTGAATTGTCCGGATATCTGTGCCTGTCTGCAAAAGGTGTGTCGCAAAAGAATGTCTGAATGTATGGGATGTAACGCGCTTAGTAATACCTGCCAGTTTAACCGCCCGCTTAATGGCTCTATCCAAGGTGGAGGGGTCCATGTGATGACGGCGTATCACATTTTTACGCGGATCCTGTGAAAGTTTGCTGGAAGGAAAAACATATTGCCAACCCCATTCTTTGCCGGCCTTGGGGTACTTCCTGCCCAAGGCGTTGGGCAGATATACTTCACCGCAACCTTTAGACAGGTCATTTTCATGTATCAGCTTAACGCGTTCAAGGTGTATTTTTAACGCCGGCTTGATGCTTTCCGGCAGCGGTACCAACCGGTCTTTATCGCCTTTGCCGCTGTGAACCCTGATCTCATTTATTTCAAAATCAATATCTTTAACTCTCAGCCGGATACATTCCATCAGTCTTATACCGCTTCCATAAAGCAGTTTAGCCATAAGCTGGGTGGTTCCACTCATTCCGTTCAGGACCCGTTGAGTCTCCTCTTTGTTCATAACAATGGGCAAACGCTGCTTTTTTGAAGATCGTACTGCATCTATACGGCCTTCAAGAGGTTTCTTGAGGACTTCCCTGTAAAGAAAAATCAATGCATTGAATGCCTGGTTCTGTGTAGATTTTGAGACGTGTTTTTCAACAGCCAGCCAGGTTAAAAACGCCTCAACTTCAGGCTCACCCATCTCCCTGGGATGTTTTTTGTCATGAAAAAAAATAAACCGTTTGATCCAGCTTACATATGTCTGCTCGGTACGAAAAGCATAGTGTTTCAGGCGCATGACATCGCTCACCTGATCCATGAGTTTTCGTGGTTTTTTATGATCATAAAATTCTTGCTTTTTCATAGGTAATTATGATATATTCTTTGCGAAATAAATCAAGATTTAATCCAACAATAGTTAATATCATTGATTTATTTCCTTACACTTAATGGTTCACCAATTAAGAGCAATGGAGATCGTGATGAAAGATATTATTAAATGCATCGAAACCCTTCGTATTCAGCTTGAGAGACACCGTAAGGTTGGACTTAAGGAGTACCCCACTCGTACAATCTTTATTGACCCCATGCTAGGAGCCTGTCCGACAATCACCTTTTACAAAAAGCAAACTCCTAAAAATTTGA
>JACNLL010000021.1 GCA_014381545.1 Candidatus Desulfaltia bathyphila | reverse complement strand
TCGTTTTGGAAGAAGCTATGAATACCCCTGTTATCGCAACCGAGGATCTTCCGGCAAAGGTCATGCCCCTGTTAAAACAGCTTGCCGATGCCCTTGAACTTGCCGATCCTGAAGAAATTAATATTAGTTTTAAAGCCGTTAAGAAACATCTGGATTCCTCAACATCCCAGGAGCTTGAAAACCGGTTAAATAATTATGACTATGACAAGGTACTGAAAACACTCAAAGGGATTATGGAAGAGATGGAGAAAAAAGCGCGGGGCAGCCACTAAGACACAAAGAAGGGATATGATTGAGGGATTGAGGAATTAAGGGATTGAGGAATTGAAATCAACAGAATACCTTTAATTCCTAAATTCCTAAATTCGCAATTCCTAAATTATGAATTATGAATTTTAAGAGAATTATATTATAATTTTGGTATGTTAGTGTCTGGTGACTGAGCTATTACGAACAAACAGGTGACAACTATGAAAAAAGTTAAGCCTTTAGTTTTGATTGTCGATGATAATTCAATCAATATCGACCTGCTGGTGAATACATTGAAAAATGATTACCGGTTGGGAATCGCCAAAAACGGGGCAAAAGCTCTTGAATACGCAGACAAATACATGCCGGACCTGATCCTTCTGGACATCATGATGCCTGAAATGAATGGATATGAGGTATGCACCAGGCTGAAAGCTGCTACAAAGACCAAAGATATCCCGGTAATTTTCATTACTGCAATGAGTGAAGAGGGGCATAAAACCAGAGGATTTGAAGTGGGTGCGCTGGATTATATCACCAAACCGTTTCATGCAGCGGAGGTAAAAGCAAGGGTCAAGACACATCTGTCTCTTAAAGAAGCGCGTGATCAGGAAATATATATAGCCTCCAGAATTCAGCAAACCCTTCTGTTAGGTCAACCGCCACATAATATCCAGGGGATTCAGATAGCCCATTTAACAGCTGCTTCACAAAAGATTGACGGTGATTTTTACGATTTCTTTAAACACAGCGACCTGTGTTTTGACATTGTGGTTGGAGATGTTATGGGCAAGGGAATTCCTGCAGCCCTTTTAGGCGCGGCATTAAAGAGTCATCTTTTGCGTGTTCTGAATGAACTAAGTCTTTTAATCAACAAGGATAATCCGCCTGAGCCGGCTCAAATTATTTCATCTGTACACACACAAGTGATCGATCAGATCGAGGATTTGGAAACCTTTGCAACCCTGTGTTATGCGAGATTCGATATGGCCAAATATATGTACAGCTTCGTTGATTGCGGTCATATGAGGACTATTCACTTTCATAATGACACAAACAACTGCAGTTTGCTCCGTGGCGTTAATATGCCACTTGGTTTTCCGGAAAAGGAGCCATTCAGGCAGAAAGCCGTTCGGTTCAAACCAGGAGACCTTTTTGTGTTCTATTCAGACGGGTTGACAGAATGCAAAGATCGGGATGGCAATCTTTATGGCGAGAAACGTCTGGTCGATTTTGTGCAGATAAATGCAAAAATTGAGCCGGAAAATCTTATAAACAGTATCTGGAACGATATTATCGCATTTTCAGAATCTGAAACCTTTGATGATGATGTTACCTGCGTTTTGGTCAAGATTGGTAAGAGAGCATCACGCTCTGCGCTGTCAACTGAATCAAAACTTGAAATAATAAGCGACCTGAAAGAGCTGGAACGGGTCAGAGCCTTTGCCAGAGAGTTTTGCGCTGGCATAAAGAATTATCCGCTGGATGCAAAGCGTATAAGCATGATCGAACTGGCTGTTACCGAAGTTACGGTAAATATAATTAAGCATGCATATCAAAGCCGTACCGGTGAAACGATTCAGATCAATGCCGAAGCGTCGGCTGACGAAATTGAGATTCGGTTTTACGACCAAGGCGAACGGTTCGAGCCGAAATCGGTTCCACAGCCGGTATTTGGCGGATCACGTGAAAGTGGATTTGGTCTTCACATAATTGCTCATACTGTGGATGAAGTGATATATTCTCGGGATGATCAGGGTAGAAATTGCGCCTGTTTGAAAATTAAGCTAACCGGAGGTAATTGAGATGGAATTAAGCACGGAAGAAATTGGTGACATTATTGTTGTAGCGGTGCTAACAGAAGTTCTTGACGCCGGCAATACTGATGAATTTAAGACAGGCTTTGCTTCTATACTTAATGAAAGCAATAAAGTGGTATTTGAAATGAGCCATGTAAAATTTATCGACAGTTCCGGGTGCGGAACTCTGCTGTTTTGCCAAAAGCAGTTAAGGAAGCTGGGAGGCAACCTCAAGCTGTGCGGAGTGCAGGAGCCGGTTCATTCACTGTTTGAGCTTGTTCGGATGGATAGAGTAATCGATATTTTTGACTCAAAAGAAAAGGCCATTAAGTCGTTTCAATAAAATTGCCTGCGCTAATCAGAAAATCATCACAAACAATCATGTTAAAAAGCACTTATCACCGGCGATCTATCTTTCCATGGCACAAGCCGACAAGTTCCCGTTGAGCTGGAGGTGAAGTCAATGAAAAACCTGATTAATGAACTTTTGAAAAGCATGAGAATGCGAACCAAGATACTGATATTCACTATTGTGCTTGTGAGTTTCTTTATGGGGCTCGGTCTCTATCAGACTCTTATGATCCATAAGAAGACTGCCATGTCCCAGGTGGCGCACTTTTCAGGCCACCTTTTGGAAAACATCTGCGGCGCCATCAGGTTCCCCATGTCGATAGGGGACGAAAAGACAATAAAGGAACAGATGAAGGATGTCAAAGAGCACATAGACGATGTTCAGGTCTATATCCTGGACTTTCGTCAGGAGATTACTTATGCATCAGAAAAAGAACGCATTAACAGCAACATGGGAAAGTATCTCAATGGAAACGAGTTGCGCAAGGCCCTATCTGAAGCGCTGGCAACCGGCAAAGCCCCGGGCGCATCATTTTCCGACATAGAGAACGAAAATCCTTTCCTGGTAACCATTGAGCCGATTCTTAATGAATCATCCTGCCGCCACTGTCATGGAGCCAGCAGAGATGTCCTCGGCGCTATAGTAATCAAACAGCAGGTCGGGGATGTGCTCGCCGCAATCGATCAGACCAGAAACAGACTTGTTATCTATTTCGTGACCATTCTCATAGGACTTGTTATCTTCCTTAATTTTTTCTTTTTCAGGCTGGTTACACAACGCATTCGCCTGCTTGGGGAAAAAACCGGCCAGGTAGCTGCCGGAGATGTCACTGTAAAAGTTATAGATGATCATCAAGACTCGATCGGAGCATTGTCTCGCAACTTCAACCAGATGGTAAAAAGCATACGTGACAGGATGGAATATGCCAACAGTCTCAAGCTTGGGATTTCCGATCCCTTCTTCACGGTCGATCCGGAGATGAAGGTGGCATTCATCAATGAGGCTGCAACGCGCCTGACAGGCCTGTCTCGTGAAGAAGTACTTGGAATGCCCTGCCATGAAGTGTTCCATGGTTCTGCCTGCGAACAGGAGTGTCCTATAAAAAGAGCTCTGAAGACCAATGAAACCACAGTGGGCCAACGGATGACCATAAAAAATCGGAAAGGCCGCGAGATTCCGGTGATGGTCAGTTCCGCTCTTCTGAAGGATTCTTCGGGAAAGGTTCTGGGAGGATTTGAGATCCTTCGCGATCTGACTGCCGAGGTGGAAGCGGAAAAGAGGCTTCAGGATGCGTGCCTTCGGGAAGAGAGGGCTAAACGGACTGCCGAAGCCGCTACCAGCGCCAAGAGCGACTTTTTGGCCAATATGAGCCATGAAATTCGAACCCCGATGAATGGCGTCATTGCAGCCACCG
>JACNLL010000017.1 GCA_014381545.1 Candidatus Desulfaltia bathyphila | reverse complement strand
GTTGTGCCGGCCTCTTTGCCTTGATTATGACCTAAAGCAGGAAATATCCATTGGGGGATTACGATAGTATTGGTGTCAAAGCTTGAATTGTGAATTAATGCTTGACAATTAAGCTGAAATTATTTAGCAAAATCAGTATGGGCAGAGCATGGCGAATTGAATATAAAGGCGCATTATATCACTTAATGTCCCGTGGAAATGACGGACAGGATATTTATTTAAATGACGCTGATCGTAATTCGTTTTTAGAGACGATCTCGGAAATGTCGGAACGTTTTGACGTGGATATTTTTGCCTATGTTTTAATGTCCAATCATTATCATCTCTTGGTAAGAACTAATCGTGCAAATTTAAAAAAGGCAATGCAATGGTTTGGCACAGCCTATACCCGAAGATTCAATAACCGAAACTTAAAAAAAGGTCATTTGTTTCAAGGGCGGTATAAAAGCATCATAGTTCAAAATGATGCATATCTCACGCAGTTATCTTGTTATATCCATCGAAATCCATTAAGAGCTGGAATTATAAGCCGTTTGATAGACTATAAATGGAGCAGCTATCCAATCTATGCCTATGCTAAAAAATATCCGGATTGGTTATCCACTCAAGTAATTTTATCATATTTCAAAGGCTCTAATAAACATAAGCAATATCGGGAAAAGGTTCAAAAATATGCAGAGGAAGAGAAGCAACTTCTGGAAGATCTTCACTATGGTATGATTTTAGGTGCTGAAAAATTTGTTAACAAAATTCGAAAGCAGTTTTTGCCGGATATTCCCCATAATGATTTGCCTCAACAAAAGCAATTGGCAAAAGATATCAAAGTAGAGGATTTATTAAAAAGATCTGCTGAAATTGTTCAAATTGATATTGATAAATGCGTTCAGGCAAAACGATTGCATGGCATAGATAAACACAAACGTGATTTAATCGTTTACTTCCTTTGGAATAAAGGATTAATGACCAATGAAAAGTTAGGCCGGCTTTTTAATATGGGTTACTCCGCTGTCAGTCATTGTGTAAAAATATTTAAAGAAAAGATGCATAAAGATAAAAAAGTGAAAAACCAATTTGAAAAACTTAATTCACAATTGAAGAACCCTGCAGCAAGCTGCAGGGAATGTTCTGCCTGACGGCAGTGCTTTGCAGCGACCGTAAGGAAGTTTGCTATTTTTAGATTCGCTCGCTAACCCCGCAGCAAGCTACGGAGAATACACTCGCTATTGCGGTTCAAGCTTTGACACCAGGCGCGTGTCAAGGAGCGTTGTTATGATATCCGACCGTAACGAAAAGAGACATGAGCCCAGAACTAAAGTAGATAAGTATTATAGCGTGGAACTTTCAATCCCTGATGCCAGCTTAAGATATCAATTCAAAATATGGAATTTATCGTCAAAGGGCATATGTATCGTGGTCAAAAAGGATTCTGATCTGCTGAAACATCTGGAGGTCGGTAACATATTGAATATGAAGTACTATCCTGCTGATTCGCCATATCCGACAGAATACCTGAAAACACAGATTAAGCATATCACCAAAAGTAGGCGGGGGCGATTCAGGAACCATGTTCTGGTTGGTTTATTCATCTTAGAAAAACAAGGAGAAACAGATATGGGTGATAAAGGAAAAAAAGACAAAGGCAAAAGGGAACAACAGAAAAAGGCCGTGCTTAGTCCAAAGGAAAAACGAAAATTGAAAAAAGAAAAGAAGAAATAAATTCTCAGTGCTATCAAGTAGCCTTAACGAAAGTAGGGGACGTTCTTCAGTTTATAAGTTGCCAGTAAATGGTGAGGGGGAGAGTAGGGTATCAGTTCGAACGGAAAGTTGGCTGATAGGGCAATAAAGTCCAAAGGAGCAAGACAAGAAAGATAAAAAATAAAAAACTGAAAGATTAAAAGATAATAATAATTTAATGTTAGTTCAGGGGGTTACGACTAATTTCGTAGCCCCTTTTTTGATTTTAATTATGTGTTGTTTTATGTCTCAAGAACTTTTTAAAACAGCCCCACAATTTCCCACCTAAAATTAATACGAATTATTACCTTTAACTTTTATAAATCATTATAAAAAATATAAATTTTTTTCATTTTTTTCTTGACACCTTGATTGAAATGTACTTTTATCCATAAAAAGTGGAGAAAAGTGGGTAATTGGGGTGTTATATGTTTAGAGAAAGTTCTTATAATACAATTGATACAAAAGGACGCGTCATAATTCCGGCAAGGTTTCGTGACGTCATTAAGGATGGCGGTGGTGACGGTGTAATGGTTACCAGGCTTGACGGTTCCCTGTTCGCATATACTTTTGATGAGTGGGGTAAGATTGAATCCAAAATATTGTCCCTGGCGCAGACCAGTGAGTATATGCGGCGTTTCAGGAGGGTTTTTATCGGGGGAGCATCTGATTGCATGTGTGATAAGCAGGGGCGTATCCTGATTCCACCGGTATTAAGACAGTATGCCGGGCTTGAGAGGGAGATCGTGCTTGTCGGTCAAATTGCTCACTTTGAAATATGGTCAAAAGAAAGATATGAGCGGGAAGTGATGAAGATGGAAGATGATATGAAAAAGGAGGATGTAGGCAACGAAATAGCAAAATTAGGGCTTTAACTCTATGCCATATAAACATATCCCAGTCATGCTGAGAGAAGCGGTCCATTTTTTGGATTGTATGCCCGGGAAAACCTATATTGACTGCACGCTTGGCGGCTCGGGCCATGCTCTTGCCATTTTGGAAAAAATTATTCCCGGCGGGTTGTTGATCGGGATAGATCAGGACAAGGACGCAATATTAAATGCAAAGAAGGTCCTGAGATCATATGGATTAAATGTCCGTCTTTTTCACGAAAATTTTGTTAATCTTCCGGAGATTCTTTCACAGATAAATATTGATGCAATAGACGGCATTCTTTTAGATCTCGGACTTTCCTTTTATCAACTCGAATTAAGCGGTAGAGGCTTTAGTTTCAAAAAGGACGAGCCTCTTGATATGCGTATGAACGTTAACTCGCAGGTAAAAGCCGAAGATTTGGTGAACAGGATGGATGAAGAAGGTCTGAAAAAACTTTTTAGACAATACGGTGAGGAGCGCCGGGCAAAACAGATAGCTCATAACATTGTAAAGGCGAGAAAGCTGAAAAGGATTTGTTCAGCCAGGCAGTTAGCTCAAATAGTATGTGATGCTGTTCCAAAGAAATCTTTGTTTACTCAGAAAATTCATCCTGCCACCCGAGTGTTCATGGCTCTTAGAATCGCTGTCAATAGAGAACTTGAAATGCTCGATTCATTTATGGAAAGCGCCGTAAATCTCTTAAGGCCCAAAGGCCGTCTTTGTGTAATATCTTTCCATTCCCTTGAAGATCGAATTGTAAAACATCGAATAAAAGCTCTGGAGGGCAAGTGCATTTGTCTGCCGGACTTTCCAAAATGTGTTTGTAATCCAAAAAGGGTTGTTCGCTCTTTGACCAGGAAAGTATTGCGGCCGACTGAAGAAGAGATAGCGGCCAACCCCATGGCAAGAAGCGCAAAACTAAGGGCTTGCGAAAAAATATAATATAATGAAAAAGAGGGCGCAAAAAAACATTCGCAAATTAAAACTAACAGGAGTCTGGTTTGTTTTACTATCGATCTTCATTATTGAACTTTTTTCTTATACCTGGTGCAGAGTTCAATGTGTGAGGATCGGATATGAGATAACAGAAGAGATAAATAATAATCAAAAAATTATAACCTTGCAAAACAAATTAAAAATTGAGCTTGCACGTCTGAAATCTCCGAAACGGCTTGCAGAAATAGCGAGCCGCAAGCTCAATCTGACAAGGCCGACTCAAAAACATGTTATTATAATTCCATGAAACCAAAACATCGAATGTTATCCGCAATAAACGACAGGAATGTTCAACAAAGGCGTATTGGACTGCGCTCTATACTTGTTGGTTTTATCTTCAGCATTATTTTAGTGGCAATAGGGGCAAAGGCGGTATACCTGCAGGTTTTTTGCGGTCCGTGGCTGTCTCAAAAAGCGGCTGATCAATATGAAAAATATTTTATATCCCCGGGAAAGCGCGGAACCATATATGACGCAAATCACAGAGAAATAGCGGTCAGCATAGACGTGACATCAATAGCGGCATATCCCCAAAATATTTCAGAACCAGGAACGACAGCCAGGCTTATTGCAAGGGCGCTGAAAATTGATGAAAACTCACTTTACAGGAAGCTAAATTCAAAAAAAAGATCGTTTGTATGGATAAAACGTCATGTCATACCCAGTGAGGCAGATCAGGTAAAGAATTTAAATATGAAAGGGATAGATTTCATACCTGAAAATAAGCGTTTTTATCCAAACAAAACCCTTGCGGCACAGGTGCTCGGATTTTCAGGCCTCGATGGTCACGGTCTCGAAGGTATTGAATTTTATTATAACAATTATCTTGAAGGCGCTGCGGGTAAATTTACGGTTTTAAAGGATGCATTCGGCCGTGGATTTAACCGCGGGAAAATAGTGACCGGAGATTTTGGCGGAAACAACCTTATCCTCACTATTGACAGGACAATACAGTACATAGCGGAGAGCGCTCTTGAGGAAGCGGTTGATAAATTTTCCGCCAAGTCTGGAATAGCGATAGTAATGGCCCCAAAAACAGGGGCTATACTGGCTATGGCGCACTATCCCATTTTTAACCCTAATACTTTCAGAGGTTTTAAAAAGGAGGTGTGGAGAAACAGAGCAATAGCCGATCAGTTTGAACCCGGCTCAACCATGAAAATCTTCAGCGCAGCAGCGGCGTTAGAGTCCGGGAAATGCACGCAGCATACTATCTTTTATTGCGAAAACGGCGAATACAGAATCGGAAAAAATATTATTCATGACACCAAGCCTCATGGTTGGATGTCCTTGCAGCAGATAGTTAAATATTCAAGCAATATCGGCATAGTGAAGGTTGCTGAAACGATCGGGCAGGATTTGCTTTATAAGACTCTGAGCGACTTTGGTTTTGGCAGAAAGAGCGGAATAGACTGCCCCGGGGAAACAGCCGGAAGCATGGCTCCATATAAGCGATGGTCAAAAATAGATGCCGGAGCAATTTCATTCGGGCAGGGTATTTCCGTATCCGCACTTCAGCTTATAACAGCCACCTGCGCGATTGCCAATGACGGGATTCTTATAAAGCCTTATATTGTTCAGGCAATAATGGATCAGAATGGACGTTTGATAAAAAGTTCAGGTCATTGTGAGGTTAGAAGGGTTATTTCGATTGAAACAGCCGGAACCTTGAAAAAGATAATGGAATCTGTAACCAACAATGGAGGCACAGGGGTTAATGCAGCGCTCGAAGGTTATTCTGTTTGCGGCAAAACCGGCACGGCCCAGAAAGTTGATGAAAAAGGAACATATGCCAAAGATAAATATATAGCATCATTTGTCGGGTTTGCTCCTTCACAAAATCCTGAAGTAGCTGTCCTGGTTGTAATTGATGAGCCTGGAAAAGAGTATTACAGCAGTATTGTCGCAGCCCCAACGTTTAAAAAGATCGTCTTTGAAACCTTGAATTATATGAACCTGCCCGCTACTCATAGTGTGCCTCATGGCAGTCGTGTTAATAGACGGGCCGGTCTGAACAGATTTAATGGACCAGGTGAAATTGAACATTTTTCAAAGGTCTCAGCGTGAAACTTTCGCATTTGCTTAAATCGATTAATGTAAAGGATATTTCCTGTAAAAAAAAAGAGGACACAATGGATAATGCTGAGGTGGTTTCAATCCATTATAAAGCACAGGATGTTAAGCAGGGCGGGATGTTTGTGGCCATACAGGGCCATGTGACAGATGGTCATGACTATATTGATGCGGCATTGGCAAATGGCGCATCAGCAATTATCACACAAAAGCCGGTTGACAGGGATTCAATAATTATCGAGGTTGAAGACACCAGGAAGGCTCTATCCGCCATGTCTGCCGCCTTTTATGGCAATCCCTCGGAAGATTTGTTTTTAATAGGAATAACCGGCACAAACGGCAAAACAACCACAGCCTATTTGATCGAAAGCATACTTTTAAAGGCCGGTTTCAGAGTCGGCGTTATAGGAACAATAAATTACCGTTATTCGGGCAAAACATTTAAAAGCCCTGTCACAACGCCTGAATCGCTTGATCTTCAGAGAATTCTTGCCGAGATGCTAAACCAGGGCATTACACATGTTGTTATGGAGGTTTCATCACATGCCATTGACCAGCACAGGATTGCAAATTGCTGGTTCGATGTTGGTGTATTTACCAATCTGACGCGGGATCATCTTGATTATCATGGGGATATGGATTCCTACTGGTCATGCAAGAAAAGGCTTTTTACAGAGAATTTAATGTCCGGACCCAAAAAAGGCCGGACTCTGGCTGTAATTAATTGCGATGATACAAGGGGGAAGGAACTTGCATGGGATCTGAAACCCGCCTGCGGTCTGTCGGGCAGGGATGAAAGCTCAAAGGTGGAAGTCTTTGAACTTTCGGACAATATAATCAGGCCTTCTAACATCAAGTGCGAACCGAGCGGTATTACCGGAAGACTTTCAACCATAAAAGGGGAGTTTGATTTCAAATCATCCCTTGTAGGTAAACATAATCTGAAAAACATAATAAGCGCTACAGGTGTCGGCATTGCTTTAAATCTGCCGCTTGATGTCATAAAGGGAGGAATAGAGGATCTCACCCGCCTACCGGGCAGGCTTGAAGCTATTCCAAATACTGCCGGATGTTTTGTATATGTAGATTATGCGCATACTCCTGATGCTCTGGAAAATGTTTTATCCTCTTTAAGATCAATGGCTCAAGGAAGAATAATCTGCGTATTCGGCTGTGGAGGCGACAGGGATAAAGGTAAGCGGCATCAAATGGGTGAAATTGCTGGCAGGTTAAGCGACATTGCTGTTATTACATCGGACAATCCACGCACAGAAGCGCCTATGGATATCATTGCGCAGGTGCTTGATGGAATAAGAAAAACGTCAATACTGGAATATGACAGCGCGGATATAGATAGTCTGTTAAATCAAGATAAGGGGGAAAAAGGATATATTGTGGAACCTGATCGTAAAAAGGGTATAGAGCTTGCCGTTACAATATCCCGGGCAGACGATATTGTTCTGATAGCAGGCAAGGGTCATGAAACCTATCAGATAATCGGCAGTAAAACCATCTCCTTTGATGATAGAAAAGAGGCTGAAACAGCGCTCAGAAAATCTTTGATGACTGACAATTACACAAAACCGATGACGTGGACTACTGCCGATATAGTCGATGCCACAAAGGGAGATTTGTTGCTTGGCGATATAAACAGCGGATTTTCAGGCATCTCCATTGATTCTCGCAGTATATCTGCTGATGAGCTGTTTGTTGCGATCAGAGGAAATATCTATGATGGGTTTTCTTTTGCCGGTGATGTAATTGGGCAGGGTATTCGCGGCCTTCTTATAAACAAGGATCAAGCAAACAGTTTGCCATACGAAAAATGGAGAAAAAAAAGGGTTGTTTGTATTGCGGTAAAGGACACGACAAAGGCCCTGGGGGATCTTGCCCGCTTTAATCGCAAGCGGGCAGATGTTTCCGTTGTGGCGATAACCGGGTCAAACGGCAAAACCACCACAAAGGATATGACTGCCGCAGTTGTTGCCCGGAGATTTTGCACCTTATCGACTGAGGGTAATTTAAACAATGAAATCGGGCTCCCGTTAACCCTTCTCAGGCTTTGCCGTAGCCATGAATGGGCCGTTCTTGAACTCGGCACGAACAGCCCCGGAGAGATAGGAATGCTTGCGGATATTTGTTTGCCTGACATCGGTATTATCACCAATATAAGCCATGCTCATTTAGAAGGGTTGGGTTCAATAGAAGGGATTATGCGTGCTAAGGGGGAGCTTCTGGAGAAAATCAGGCCGGACGGCACAGCGGTTCTCAATGCAGATGACCGGAGAGTTGTTGATTTAGCGAATAAAACCTCAAGGGATGTGCTTTTTTATGGGCTGTCAAACAGCGCTGCTATCAGAGCTGAGTCTTTGATTGACAAGGAGTGTGGAGTTTCATTTATGCTGATTCTGCCATCTGGAAGCGTTTCCGTGAATCTTGGGGTTTTTGGCGATTTTATGGTGTCAAATGCGCTTGCCGCAGCCGCTGTTGGATATATTTTGGGACAAAACGCACTTGAAATTAAAGCCGGTCTTGAGGATTTTAAGCCGGCTCATGGAAGGATGAATATTATTATGATCAGACGAGCTAATATAATTGACGATACATACAATGCCAATCCGGATTCAATGAAAGCCTCGATAATGACGCTTAAATCATTAAAGGGTAAAAATAGAGGGGCCATAATTGCCGGCGATATGTTCGAACTCGGAGAATATGCTGAGTCCATGCATAAAAAGATCGGTTCCTTATCCGCTAAATCGGATATCGCAAAGCTCTATATCACAGGTGAGTTTGCAGAAAGTGTCGCGGCAGGCGCCAGGGAAGAAGATGATTCGCTGGATATCTTTACAGGCACCAGGGAAGAGATTCTCGAAGACCTGATAGATTGGCTCATGCCCGGCGACTGGGTTCTGGTTAAGGGCTCCAGGGCAATGGGTATGGAAAAGATAGTAGAAGGACTTAAGACTACGCATAAATAAAGTAACCGACAACCGTAAACTGGTACTATTATGTTTTATCATTTACTTTATCCGCTTCATGAAACAATTTCGGTTTTTAATGTATTTCAGTACATTACATTCCGAACTATCTATGCCAGCCTGACGGCTTTATTGATCTGTTTTTTTCTGGGACCGTGGGTTATCAAAAAACTCAGCGACAAGCAGATCAGGCAGCACATCAGGGAAGATGGCCCTGAAGCGCACGGCAAAAAGGCTGGAACACCTACAATGGGCGGAATTCTGATTATATTCTCGGTTGTAATATCGACACTTCTTTGGACTGATTTGTCAAATTTTTACATATGGATAGTTCTTCTGATTACAATTGGATACAGCGTTATCGGCTTTATTGATGATTATCTCATGCAGGTCAAGAAGAGAAGCAAGGGTTTGAGCGGTCGAAGCAAGCTGCTGATGCAGGCAGCACTTGCAATTGGAGCAGGTGCTTTGCTTTTTTCTTACAGTGGTTTCAATACAAGCATAACTGTGCCTTTTTTTAAAAAAATATCGCCGGATATCGGCTGGGGATATATATTTTTTACAACCCTTGTGATTGTCGCGACTTCAAACGCGGTCAATCTCACAGACGGTCTTGACGGTCTTGCAATTGGGCCTGTGATCATAGTTGCGGCTACATACATGGTTTTTGCCTATGTTACCGGCCATATCAGAATCGCCGATTATCTGCAGATCAATTATGTCTCCGGATGCGGGGAGATAACTATATTCTGCGGAGCGTTAGCCGGCGCAGGTCTTGGTTTTCTGTGGTTTAACACATATCCGGCACAGGTTTTCATGGGGGATGTCGGCTCCCTTCCAATAGGGGCCGCACTCGGAACAGTAGCTGTTATTACAAAGCAGGAAATACTGCTCGTGCTTGTAGGCGGGCTGTTTGTAATTGAAGCGTTTTCCGTCATATTTCAGGTCGGCTTTTTCAAGATGACAAATGGCCGCAGGATTTTCAAAATGGCCCCTCTTCACCACCATTTTGAATTAAAAGGGTGGCCGGAGCCAAAGATTATAGTTCGATTCTGGATAATAGCGATTATGCTTGCGCTTCTTTCCATGAGTACACTGAAGCTCAGGTAGATAGAGAATGGAGATTGCTGACAAAAATATTGTTGTGGTCGGTCTGGGAATGTCCGGGTTTGCGGTTGCCCGTTTTTTAAAGAAAAGGGGCGCATCGATTATTGTTACAGACAAAGCAGAAGAAGACAAACTGGAAGCTTATGCGCCTGTTTTGCGTGAAATGGGCGTCAAGATGGAGCTTGGGCAGCATAGAATTGATACTTTTGAAAAATCGGATATCATTGTTGTAAGTCCCGGGGTCCCTCGTAATATTTTGCCGATAAAAAGAGCCGCGCTAAAAGGAATACCGATATTGGGAGAAATCGAGCTTGCCTATAGATTTATACGGGAACCTGTTGTCGCCGTGACAGGCACTAACGGCAAGACCACAACCACAACACTTTTGGGAGACATGCTTAAAAATTCAGGCCAAAGGGTTTTTGTTGGCGGCAATATAGGCAATCCTTTAATTGACTATGTGGACAAAGGGGAAAAGGCTGAAATTATTGTGGCTGAAGTAAGCAGTTTTCAGCTCGATACAATAGATACTTTCAGGCCAAAAGTGGGGGTGGTGCTGAACATTACCGAAGACCATCTTGATCGTTATTCTGATTTTGCGGCTTATGCCAGGGCCAAGGCACGGATATTTGAAAACCAGAAGGAAAGCGATGTTGCCGTCTTTAATGGTCTTGATCCTTTTATAGGTTCGATATGTAAAAATATTAAAAGCAAAAAATTACTCTTTTATAATCAGATGGTAGACGATGCTGAAATAAATACTTCTTTTAAATCTCTTGATTTTTCATGCATAAACCTTCCGGGCAAACATAACCTGGAAAATGCTTATTCAGCATCGCTGGCAGCGCTGTCGATTGGAGGGAGCTCAGAGGGTATACAATCGGCTTTAAGTAACTTTAAAGGGCTTTCTCATCGGCTCGAATATGTTGTCACAATAAATGAGATTGGTTTTTTCAACGATTCAAAGGCAACAAATGTTAACGCAGTCGCAAAGGCGCTTGAAACTTTCAGCAAGCCGATAATCCTTATTATGGGAGGTCGTGATAAGGGCAGTAATTTCCAAACCCTCAGAGATTCGGTGCGCAGGCGTGTTAAAAAGCTCATTGTTTTGGGAGAAGCAAAAGAGGATATATTGTTTGTACTTGGCGATATAACATCAACAAAAAGGGCTTCTTCAATGGAGGATGCTGTGCTGTCGGCGTATCATGCGGCGTCTCCAGGAGATGTGGTGCTTCTGTCTCCGGCATGCGCCAGTTTTGATATGTATACCAGCTATGCTCAGCGGGGAGAAGACTTTTGCATGGCTGTCGGCAAATTAAATTTAGTCGAGTAGTCGAGTGGTCGAGTGGTCGAGTAGGGAAATGGTTGACGACTCGACCACTCGACTAATTTCCTACTCGACCACTCGACTAATTTCCTACTCGACCAATTGCGGAGCGAAGCGGAGCTATTGAAATGAAAAAAGACAAAGCAGGAAAAAATTTGGCTCTAACGGCAAGTGGCGTGGAGTCAGGATATTACGATGTCAACCTCCTGCTTCCGGTACTTTTCCTTGTTGGAATAGGAATTGTAATGGTTTACAGCGCCAGCTCAGCCCTTGCGCTTAAAAAGTTCGGCAGCGATTATTATTTTTTGAAAAAACAGGTCGTTTTTGCCTTGTTAGGTATCCTTGCCCTGGTTGTTTGCAGGCATATTCCATTGAAACTTATCCGTTCTTTAACATACCCGATTCTTATTCTGGCCGTTGTTTCTCTTGCAGCAGTGAAGATTACAGGATTTGGATATTCTGTGAATGGTTCAACGCGCTGGCTGCGGTTCGGTGGTTTAAGTTTTCAGCCGTCGGAATTTGCCCGTTTTGCGCTGGTAATCTATCTGGCTTATTCCATGAGCAAAAAAAAGGATGACATCAAAGATTTTTATATAGGTTTTTTGCCTCACTTTTTTATTCTTTGCATATTTACAACCCTAATATTTTTTCAGCCTGATTTTGGGTCTGTGCTTATTTTTTGGGTTATTACATGGATTATGCTTTATGTCGGGGGGGTACGCATTTTACATCTTTTGTCGCCTTTAATATTTTTACTTCCTGTTTTTTACTTTTTAATGATTACTTCAGCGTATCGCTTAAAACGTATCATTAGTTTTTGGGATCCGTGGCAGTATCCAATGAATGAGGGTTATCAGATCATCCATTCTCTCATGGCTTTTGGTACAGGTGGAATATGGGGGACAGGAATCGGAAAAGGTTACCAGAAACTGTTTTATCTCCCTGAACCACATACGGATTTTATCTTCTCGGTCATTGGTGAAGAGCTTGGTTTGTGTGGGGTGCTAATTATCATAGGGCTTTATTCTCTGATCTTATGGAACGGTATAAACATTGCGAAAAATGCCAAGGATTATTTTGAGTCGTTTATGGCTGTCGGTATTACATCTGCGATAGCTATTCAGGTTTGCGTTAACATGGGAGTTGCTGTCGGACTTTTGCCGACCAAGGGGCTTGCATTACCTTTTTTGAGTTATGGCGGGACATCGCTTTTATTCGGTATGGCATCAATAGGAATACTGATGAACATAAGAGCGTCAAGCTTGAAGGGCAAATAACACTTATGCGCATTATTATCGCGGGTGGCGGTACAGGCGGACATCTTTTTCCGGGAATTGCTATAGCAGATGCTTTTACGGCACGTGATCAGAAAAACAGAGTTCTTTTTGTCAGCACAGGCAAGCCTTTTGAAATATCGGTTTTATCAAAAACGGTTTTTAAGCATAAATCTATTACAGCAGAAGGGATCAAAGGCAGGGGATTGTGGAGACAGGCTGTTTCGGTTCTAAAAATACCAAAGGGAATATTTGAATCCATCATGATCCTTAATGATTTCAGACCGGACATTGTTGTAGGGGTTGGCGGTTATTCTGCCGGACCGGTTGTTATAGCGGCATGGCTTATGGGTATTAAGATTGTCCTCCATGAGCAGAATATTATGCCTGGAATTACAAATCGTATCTTATCCGGTTTTGCGGACAGAATATATGTATCCTTTAAAGATACAAGATTAGAGAGATTCCAATGGTTTACTCCTGTTGACCCGAAAAAATTGCTTGTTTCAGGAAATCCGGTACGCAAGGAGATTCTGCAATCCGCAATGGATCAGCAGGATGTAAGTTCGGCTGATACAGGGCGGAAAAAACCTTTTACAGTACTGATTCTTGGGGGAAGCCAGGGGGCTCACAGCATAAATACAGCTGTTTTGGAAACTCTTGAACACTTAAAAGAAAAGGATAAATATTTTTTCGTGCATCAGACCGGATCGGCTGATGAACAAGAAGTAAAAACTACATACATAAAAAACGGCATTTCCTGCATGGTTAAATCTTTTTTCGACGATATGGCCAGGCAGTATCATAATGCCGATCTGGTTATTTGCAGGGCAGGCGCGACAACTGTGGCGGAAGTTGCGGTCATAGGCAAGGGGGTGATTTTCATACCGTATCCTTTTGCCGCCGACGATCACCAGGTTTTAAATGCAGGTTCACTTGAAAATGCAGGCGCAGCCGAAATGATTTTTCAAAAAGATCTTACTGGCAGGAGGCTTGCCAAAAGAATCGAGCACTATGCATCAAATCCGGGAGCCCTTAAAGTTATGGCTTCCAGGGCAAAGTCAATTGGCAGATCCGATGCGGCAGAGGCTATTGTTGATGATTGTTACAGGTTGAAGGGATTGAGGGATTGAGGGATTGAGGGATTAAGGGATTGAGGGATTAAAATCAGTAGAATACCTTCAATTCCCAAATTCCTAAATTTGCAATTAAGCGAAGCGAATCCCTAAATTACAAAATTATGTATCTTAAGAAATATCACATGCACTTTGTTGGAATAGGCGGCATAGGGATGAGCGGTATTGCCGAACTACTTCTTAATCTTGGATACAAGGTTTCAGGGTCTGATGTAAAATTGTCATCCATTACCGAGCATCTGGAAAGGCTGGGATGCATTGTATTTAAAGGGCATTCCAGAGAGCAGATCAGAGGAGCCGATGTTGTGGTAACATCATCGGCAATCAAGCCCGGAAATCCTGAAGTTGTCGCGGCCCGAGAAATGTCGATTCCCGTAATACCAAGGGCTGAGATGCTTGCTGAGCTTATGCGTTTAAAATACAGCATTGCAGTTACAGGAACGCACGGCAAGACATCGACTACCTCAATAATTTCAAGTGTTCTCGACAAAGGAGGGTTGGACCCAACAGTCGTTATTGGAGGAAAACTAAAAAGCGTCGGCGCAAATGTGCTTCTGGGCCAGGGAGACTTTATTGTAGCTGAGGCGGATGAAAGCGATGGCTCATTTCTAAAAATGTCTCCTGCAATAGCGGTAGTGACGAATATAGACAAAGAACATCTTGATTTTTACAAGGATCTAAACGCCATAAAGGAGGTTTTTTTAAGATTTATAGATCGAGTTCCTTTTTACGGTCTTGTTGTCCTTTGTCTGGATAATGAGCCGATACAGGAATTAATTCCAAAAATAAAGAAAAGATTTGCCACATACGGGATGAGTGCGCAGGCCGATTTTCAGGCCAGGGATGTATCGTTTGAGGGTCTTAAAAGCAGATTTAGCATTTATCATCATGGTTTGTTGCTTGGTGAAATAGTATTGAATCTGCCCGGATTGCATAACATTTACAATTCCATGGCAAGTATTGCAGTGGGAATTGAACTGGATATTCCGTTTAAAAAAATTAAATATGCTCTTGAAACTATTGAAGGGGTTCATCGCAGGTTTGAGGTCAAGGGGGAGATAAAGGGAATTACAGTCGTGGATGACTATGGTCACCACCCTACGGAAATCAAAGCAACACTGCAGGCAGTTAAGACGTGCTGGCCTGACAGGCGCAAGGTGGTGGTATTCCAACCGCACCGCTATACAAGGACCAAAACCCTTTTTGATGATTTTACACGCGCTTTTTATCAGGCTGACAAACTTATACTTCTTCCCATATATCCGGCTGGAGAAAAAAAGATAAGAGGGGTTGAAAGCCTGTTGTTATGCGAGGGAATCAATGCCCATGGCCATAAAGATGTTGTATGTACAGACAATGTTTCCGAATCTGTTTTTTATTTAAAAGAAACATTAAGGCAGGGGGATATTCTGCTTACTCTTGGGGCAGGGGATGTGTGGAAAGTAGGGGAAAAGATACTGGAAGAACTAAAGATTGAAGATTGAAGATTGAAGATTTGTTGAATCGCTTCGCTCTGTTTCTTTTTAAAAATTGACAGAATTCCTTCAATTTTCAATATTCAATCGACAATATTCAATCCAATAACTAATGCTTAATCCTGACTCAAAAAAATGGCTTACAAAGCTTTTTGGCAAAAATGTCAAATTCAACGAACCTATGTTCAGGCACACCTCTTTACGGGTTGGCGGGCCTGCCTGGGCTTTTGTAACCCCTGAAAGTTTTGAAAAACTTTCGGAGCTTATCAGGTGGTCTAAGGAAAAAGGGATTTATTGCATGGTAATCGGTGGAGGCACAAATCTTCTTGTAAAGGACGGCGGAATAAATGGGATTGTGGTTGTTCTTAAAAAGTGTTTCGACGGTATTGCCCGAACGGGCGGCGGAAAGAATTCTGTAATTGTCACAGCCATGGCCGGCACAAGGCTTCAGACCCTTTGTTCTTTTGCTCTAAATAGTGGTCTTGAAGGAATGAATTTTGCTCTTGGCATTCCCGGAACCGTTGGAGGCGCCATTATAATGAATGCCGGCACTGCTTACGGATCAATAGCCGAAGCTATTGATTCTATAAAGGTTTTACTGCCGACAGGCCAAACCAGAATTATTTTAAGACAGAATTTGCAGTTTGATTACAGAAAGCTCTCATGGGACAGGAAGATAACAGATATTGATAATTGGCAACCGATTATATTAAACGGCTGTTTTTCTCTGCGTCCTTCGGACCCGCAGAGGCTGAAAAAGCAGGCTGTAGAAATCTTGAAGGCACGCAAAAAAAGACAGCCTTCGGGCTTTCCAAGCGCGGGATGTTTTTTTAAAAACCCTGCATTTGGCAAAACAGCAGGGGAGCTTATTGATCTGGCAGGGCTTAAAGGGAAATCGATCAAGGGCGCAAAAATATCATCAAAACACGCAAATTTTATCTTGAATAAAGGTAATGCATCGGCAGCAGATATGTTAGCGCTGATGGAACTCGTTCAGGAAAAGGTGTCGAAAATTTTTAATATCGAGCTTGAATCGGAAATTACAATAGTTGGAGAATAAGAATATGCGACAAAACTATTATAAAAACAGCCTGGCAAAAAGGCGTGCTAAAGTTATTCGGCGCATTACCTCCTGTTTCAAAATAATGGCCGTAGTTTCCCTAATGACGGCAATGAGCATTATTTTTATTTTTGGTTACGACCTCTTGACCCAGTGTGATTATTTCATGGCAAACAGTGTAATCGTTGATGGAACGAACAGACTTTCCAAAAATCAGATAATTAAGCATAGCCGTATTGATGCTGGAATAAATATTTTTTCTATAAATCTTTCCGCAACAAGAAAAAGATTGTTGGCACATCCATGGATTGCCGATGCCGAAGTAAGGAGGGAATTACCCGACGGAATAAATATAAGGATAAAGGAGCATAAGCCTCTTGCCATCATAGACCTTGGTCGCAAATTTCTGATAAACGATCATGGAGAGATATTTAAAGAGTTAGTGGCCTCAGATCCCGGCAATTTGCCGGTTATTATCGGTCTTGAGTTTTCTGATCTGGATGTTTCCGGAAAATTCCGCAGCATACCTTTTAATGCTGTAATGGATGTATTGCAATTAGGGCGAAAGTCGGGATCGATTATTCCAAACAGATTATTAAAAGTAATCAAGGTTGATAGAGAAATAGGCATTACACTTTATGCGTTTAACGGCATCAAAGCCATAAGACTTGGATATAATAACTATCCGGACAAGTATGAAAAGCTTAAAAATGTTCTTTTCTATATGGAGAAAGGGGATATGTTTTCAGATTTTGATACTATCGACTTGAACAATTTAGATCGCATTGTGGTAAATCCAGTTAGAATTGAATCACCGGCCATGGATTATAAGGAGGCTTAAGATGCAGGGACAGGAAAAGATAATTGTCGGCCTTGATATTGGAACCACCAAGATTTGTGCTGTGGTTGGTGGAATGTCAGGGGATGAAATAAACATCATCGGGATCGGCACTCATCCCTCAATCGGGCTTCGAAAAGGAGTGGTGGTCAATATTGAATCAACAGTGGAATCGATAAAAAAGGCTGTTGAAGAGGCTGAACTTATGGCTGGATGTGAAATTTCATCTGTTTATGCCGGAATCGCCGGAGGACATATAACCGGTTTTAACAGTCGCGGGATCGTAGCAATAAAGGGTTCGGAAATCACAAAACAAGACGTGGAACGTGTGATTGATGCAGCGCGGGCTGTGGCTATTCCTATGGATCGCGAAGTAATACATGTGCTTCCGCAGGAGTTCATTGTAGATGACGAAGCCGGGATCCAGAATCCTGTCGGCATGGCAGGTGTGCGATTGGAGGCCAAGATTCATATTGTTACAGGAGCTGTAACATCTGCCCATAACATCGTAAAATGCGCAAATCGGTCAGGTCTTGATGTATGTGATATTGTGTTGGAGTCTCTTGCTTCAAGTGAAGCGGTTTTGACCGATGAAGAAAAGGAATTAGGCACGGCGCTTATCGACCTTGGCGGCGGCACCTCGGATCTGGCTATTTTTTCCAGGGGCAACATCCGGCATACATTCGTGCTCGGCATTGGAGGTAACAATCTAACGAATGATCTGGCAATCGGGCTGCGAACACCACATGCTGAAGCAGAGAAGATAAAGAAAAAATACGGGACCTGTGTTGCCCGTGATGTACATGGTGAAGAAACAATCGAAGTGCCCGGTATGGGTGGGCGCAATCCCAGAAAACTCCCGATACAGATACTGGGAGAGATTTTAGAGCCACGCATGGAGGAGACCTTTGAGCTGATAAAAAGAGAAATATACAGGGCCGGCATGGAGAATATTATTTCGTCAGGAGTGGTTGTAACCGGAGGCTCAGCCCTTCTAAATGGAGTCGCAGATATTGCGGAATCTGTATTACAACTTCCAACACGCCTTGGCAAACCCATAGGAATCAGCGGGCTTGCCGATGTGGTAAATAATCCCATGTATGCCACAGGTGTCGGACTCGTTATATATGGTGCCAGGAATCAGAGCATAAAGAAATTCAGAATCCGTGATGGAAATATATTTAACAACATTATGACCAGGATGAAAAGATGGTTTAAAGATGTAATTTAATTCTAATTAACTTATATATAGGGAGGGGAATTATGTTTACATTTGTAGAAAGTGATAAATCTGCAAAGATCAAGGTTATTGGCGTAGGAGGGGCCGGAGGAAATGCAATCAACAACATGATTGATTCCATGCTCCAGGGGGTGAAGTTCATAGCGGTCAATACAGATTCCCAGGCTCTTGATATTTCAAAAGCGCCGATCAAGATCCAGATAGGGGAAAAAATTACAGAGGGTCTTGGCGCCGGCGCTAACCCTCAGTTAGGCAGAGAGGCTGCTCTGGAAAATGCAGATGCAATAAGGGATGCCCTTGAAGATAGTCACATGGTATTTATTACCGCAGGATTTGGAGGTGGAACCGGCACCGGCGCCGCGCCTGTTATTGCTGAGATTTGTAAAGATATTTCGGCGCTGACTGTCGCGGTTGTGTCAAAACCTTTTTCATTTGAAGGGAAAAAAAGAGCCAGACAGGCAGAAGAAGGAATTGATGCATTAAAGGAGGTTACCGACACCGTGATTACAATACCCAATGACAGGCTAAGAGGCCTGGCATCCAAAAGCGCGACGATGATTGAAATGTTTAAGAAAGCAGACGAAGTGTTGCTTCATTCAGTCAAGGGGATTACCGATCTTATTATGATGCCCGGCCTGGTAAATCTTGACTTTGCCGATATAAGAACAACTATGTCAAAGGCTGGTCTGGCCATCATGGGTATTGGCGTTGCAAGTGGTGAAAACCGAGCAACCGAGGCCGCTGAACGCGCGATATCCCATCCGCTGCTGGAAGATATTTCTATTTCCAGCGCCAAGGGTGTATTAATGAATATAACATGCCCCAGTGATTTGACAATGGAAGAGATGTCGGAAGCTTCAGAACGGATATATAGTGAAGTTGGTGAAGATGCGGATATTATATGGGGTGCGGTTGTTGATGACAGTCTTGGTGATGAGTTGAGCGTAACAGTGATTGCGACAGGAATAGACGATGGTTCTAAATCGTCAACACAGAAAAATAGTTTTGAGCATAGCCTGAGAGGCAAGGTCAGGGATATAACGCCTGCGGACTTGCAAAATTCCGTAGATTATGATGAGCCGACATTTATAAGACAGAAAGAGGCGGTTGGTGAATCTGCCGGTGCCATATACAGAGGATATAAGGGAATAGTAATTAACAATGATCTTGATGTCCCCACCTTTTTAAGGAAGAAGGCAGATTAGTTTAATTTTAGCAAAGCAAAGAAAATACAACGCTGAAAAGATGGTGCGGAAAACCGACAAATCACATCGTAGATTTGCTGAATCAGAGATCGGCACAATACGAAAAGATTGGAAAGGGCGGATCAGAGTAGCGCTTGTATATCCCAACAGATATTATGTTGGAATGTCTAATCTCGGTTTCCAGGCAGTATATCATTTGCTCAACCAGATAGATTATGTGCTATGCGAAAGGTCTTTCCTGCCGGAGAAAAACGGATGCGCAACAGATCGCATAACTACGATAGAGTCGGGAAGGCCCATTTCAGATTTCGACATAATAGCCTTTTCTCTTTCATTTGAAAACGATTACTTAAATCTTCTGACAATTCTCGAAAGAGCAGGGATACCCCTGCAATCCAGCCGCAGAAAAGATATCCATCCTCTAATTATAACGGGGGGGGGTGCATGTTTTTTAAACCCTGAACCTATCGCCCCTTTTATAGATTGTTTTTTGATTGGGGAAGCAGAGGCAATGCTTCCTCGATTTTTTGAAGTTTTTCTGCCAAAACTGTTGAAGACAGACAAAAAGTCGCATTTGAAAGATCTTGCCGAAAACGTTCCAGGAGTATATGTTCCTTGTTTTTACAAAATCACATACAATAGGGATGGAACTATTTGCTCTTTTGAGCCAACATGTGATGTGGAAGACATTTCCCATATCCCCACCTGCAGCGCCATTTTGACTCCACATACAACATTTCAGCGAACATTTTTAATCGAGGTAAGCAGAGGCTGTCCGCATGGGTGCCGCTTTTGCGCCGCCGGATATATTTACAGGCCCCCACGATTCAGATCCCTTTCTCTTCTAAAAAAATGTTTGAAACATGGAGCTTCGCTTACAGACAGGATCGGCCTTGTCGGAGCAGCGGTTTCAGATCATCCCGGAATTATAGATTTGTGCAGACCTGCTCAACAAATGGATATCAGAATATCTTTCAGCTCTCTCAGGGCTGATGCGCTGGCTCCTGAACTGATATCGGCGCTCAGGCAAAGTAATGTCAAAACCGCAACTATTGCGCCGGATGCGGGTTCAGAACGGATGCGCAAAGTAATCAATAAAAATATTACTGAAGAAGATATACTTAAGGCTGCTGAAACCCTTGTTTTAGGCGGTATCCCAAACTTAAAGCTATATTTCATGATAGGGCTTCCGACTGAAACCGAGGATGATGTTGAAGAGATAATAAAACTATGCGTAAAGATAAAACAATGGTTTTTAGAGTCGAGCAGGATAAAGAAACATATAGGACAAATAACCGTAAGCCTTAATCCTTTTGTGCCAAAACCGTTTACTCCCTTTCAGTGGGTTGCTATGGATGATGAACGCACATTAAAAAAGAAGATAAAGAGGGTAAAGGATGGTTTGAAAAAGGTTGCTAATATAATGGTTAATGCAGAGAGCCCACGTCATGCTTACATCCAGGCATTGTTTTCGCGAGGAGATCGCAAACTTGCAAAGATTTTATCTATGGCCAATCATAATCATGGTAACTGGGCTAAAACTTTAAAATCAACTGATTTAAATCCTGATTTTTATGCGCTGAGGGATCGCGCCTTAGATGAATTGCTTCCCTGGGATTTTATTGATCATGGAATCAGAAAAACATATCTCAAGAGAGAGTACAAAAGGGCATTGCAGGGTAAAATGTCTGAAGCATGCAAGGTTGAATCATGTACTGTATGCGGAGTCTGTAAGAAAAAGTAGCACTTCAATTGGGCGAAAAGCTCAATTGATGGCTGTCGGGGTAACAAAACCTAGTGTCATGTCAAGTTGATAAAGTTGGATAAAGTCGTTTTAATTTAATTCTGG
>JACNLL010000102.1 GCA_014381545.1 Candidatus Desulfaltia bathyphila | reverse complement strand
AGTGTCCACGATGTCATGGCACTTTTAAGTGTCTACGATGTCGTGGCACTCAACACCTAACACTTAACACCTTTTTTAAAAGCAACCGGTTCGATCATAATCTCTTTTTTAAGGTCCTGCAAGACCATCTCAACATCCTCTTCACATCCAGGAGAAATGTGAAGAACCACAAAACCTGAGCCGGAATCGATTGTTGTTAATATTGCGATGCCGTCATAAGCCTCAAAAATAAATCTTAAAAAGCAGATTTCTCTGCGATCAACACGATAATATTTCTGTATTGTTTGCAAGGTAAATCCAATACGGTAAGGGCCAAAATAAATTTTTAAAGCGAAATATTATACCTTAAGCTTCGATAACGGCACCAATAACAAACATTAAGACAATGCTTGAAACCACGTATGAGTTCAGTAAGTTATATATCCTTTGTGCCTGTCCTTGGCACAAGTCGTGGAGTGCTGGTTAAAAAAGACAAATAAATCATTTCGCTTGAAAAATTGAATTTGGCTCCTTTACCGCCTTGACTTTGATAGAAATCAAGGAGGCGAAACTTGAGTACTAATTACCATCATACGAATTAATTTATCAATAAAAAAGTCTTAATGGCTTGTTCAAATTATTGATATCGGATATATAATCCTTCACATGAAAAAATACTGGCAACTTTTACAACCAGATAACAATTTAGTTGAAAACATCCGCGGGGAGTTGCAATGCAATCCTGTTACAGCAACTATTCTGGTAAACCGTAAAATTATTTCAAAAGATGATGCCCTGCGCTTCCTGAAACCTTCTCTTAACAATATGCGGCCTCCATGCTCAATGAAAGATATGGATGCCGCAGTAAGGCGTATCTATTCAGCCATAACAGGTCATGAAAAAATATTAATCTTCGGCGACTACGATGTTGATGGAATCACAGCAACAACAATCCTTTTCGAGTTTTTACATTATACCAAAGCAGATGTTTCATATTATATCCCCCATAGGACCAAAGAAGGATACGGTCTTCACACAAAACATATAACAGATTACGCAATACCAAACAAAATAAACCTGATAATCACCGTTGACTGCGGCTCAAGCAGCGACAATGCCGTAAAAACAGCATCGGGTTCCGGAATCGATGTAATAATTACGGATCACCACGAAATATCCGACAAACCATCCCGTGCCGTTGCCGTACTAAATCCCAAGCGTCATGATTGCTCATCGGGTTTTGATGATCTCGCCGGTGTGGGGGTAGCTTTCTATCTTCTGATCTGCCTCCGAAAACAGATGCGCGACAATCATTTCTGGCAAAACAGGCCGGAGCCCAACCTTAAAAATCTTTGTGATCTTGTAGCTCTTGGAACAGTGGCCGACATGGTCCCTATTGTCGATGAAAACCGCATATTGGTAAAAACAGGGCTTGAAATAATAAATGCAGGCGATCGATGTGGCATAAAAACGTTGATGGAATCCAGCGGAATAATCCGCCTGCGGCGGACCGTGAACACAGAAGATATCGCCTTCAGGCTGGCGCCCAGGTTAAATGCTGCAGGCAGGATCGAGCATGCTTCAGCCGCCGTTGAGCTCCTGACTACAAACAACCTTGAAACTGCGAGACAACTTGCCCGGTCACTTAACAGCATGAACTTTAAAAGGCATGACATTGAACAAAAAATCATGGAGGATATTTCCGAATATTTAAAAAACAATCAATACCTGCTCAAAAATAGCTCACTGGTCTTATCAGATAATGAATTTGGTAACATGTGGCATGAAGGAGTTCTTGGTATAATTGCATCCAGGATGGTAAAAAAATATTTCCGGCCGGTAGTCCTTATAGCGATAAAGGAAGGGGTCGGCAAAGGCTCGGCCAGAAGCATACCGGGATTCAATATCTATAAAGGGCTTATGTTATGCTCCGACCTTCTTGAAGCCTTTGGCGGGCATTCAATGGCCGCAGGCCTGACAATAAAGGCCGAACATATGGATATATTTCAAAAAAACTTTGAAAACACCGTTCAACAGACGACCTCGCCTGATGATTTCATGCAGACAATTTCCATCGATTATGAACTCAATTTTGAAGACATTTCAGATGCCTTAATAAATGAACTTGAAACCTTAAAGCCATTTGGCACAGGCAACCATGAACCTCTCTTTATGGCCAAAAATGTCAGTGTAATGGATTCAAAAATCGTTGGTAAAAACCACAGGCGCATGCATTTAAAGCAGTCCGCCGCAGGCGGAACGGGTAATTCATTTAATGCCATCCATTTTAACGTCGATACAAACAAAAACCTGCGGGAAAGCTTTGATCAAATTGCGTTCAGGCTGCACTGGAACTACTGGAACGGGAAAAAAACAGCTCAAATCGTTATTGAACATATTCTATGATGTCCACCGTCCCGGAACTTGATTTAGTCACCCCTTATCATGAAAAGTACGGTTTAAGTATCTTGTTTATATCTTCTGGGAAAGCCAT
Source organism: Candidatus Desulfaltia bathyphila (assembly GCA_014381545.1). Taxonomy (GTDB): domain Bacteria; phylum Desulfobacterota; class Desulfobacteria; order Desulfobacterales; family ETH-SRB1; genus Desulfaltia; species Desulfaltia bathyphila. Next base: position 1,663 of record JACNLL010000102.1, on the reverse strand, counting down.
GCAAAGGGTTTCGTTATAAAGATTTCTTATAGCGCCAACATCAGAAGTGCCAAGCGCCTGATTAAAAAAAGTCCTGGGAGAAAACAGCAGATGAAATCGCGAAAAATCATCGTTTTGTCTACCTGTAAAAAAGTTCATGTTGAAGCTGTAAATACCCATCTTATCATAGGCTGCCATTGCTCTGACAAGGCCCTTGGATAAGTCTGAAAGATCATCTTCTGTTAATTCAAGTGTGGAACGAACTCCCTCTACCACTGCCAGAACATCTCCGGCAACCCCCATGGGTGCATATGCTGTAAGCCATGAACTGCGGCCAATCCTGCCTAAAAACCGCTTTCCTCCTGCCTCTTCTGCCTTAACAAGGTCATCCCAGTAATTTGTCTGGTTTTTCTCTGTATATTCTTTTGCAGCTCTAAGCTCCTGCTGCATAAGATTTGGCGCAAAAGATGTGGAAAAAACCTGAAGATGCGCATGAATCAAGGAGCTTCCTGCAGGAGGCATGTAATTCCAGTTAATAAGGTGATAAACAGCTTCAGGATGTCCGATTTCGTGGATTCTACTAAAGAAATCCATGGCAAGGCGAAATCCCCTTGTTATCCGTTCGGGTGTGATTCCTGTCATTGGAATATAGTGGCGGCCTCCAAGTGTCGCAACTGCTCCAAGGCTGTCATAAGGCGCAGTATTAGGAAAAAGAACCATATCGTCTGAAACCATTCGGCCTTCCGGAACTATTTCTTCTGGAAAGCAAGGGGTTACCTTCATTACTTTATCCGGACAAAAAGGACAGTTCTTTTCGGTCCCAGCAACAAGCTTGTCAAAATCCGGTTTTTCCCATTTAAGTTTCATAAAATGACAGATTCGCGCATTTCTGCCTGTAAGAGGATCTTTTCGTATTTCGCTTGGGATTGATTCACGGGCAATATCCTTTGCAGGGTTTAACATAACGGTTTCTTTTTTTTCAGCTTCAAACTTCATTAATCCTCCTAAATACTATAATCATTATAAATCATCTTTTTGAATCCTCGTTAATCCCCCGTTTTACTGATTGACACCATCACAATTAAGAATCTTACGAAGGGCATCACCTCCTTTTGTCATTGCATCAATTACTGGTTTGACTTTTTGGCGTTGGGCAACCAGTTTCAAAAAATTATGGTAAGTTAAGTGGATGGGTTTGTTATCTATATTGCTTCTTCTTAAAATTGAGTAAATTGTAATGTGCTTGGCAGCCACCTATTGTAACTCGTATGAACAATTATACCAATACTGGTTTCTTTTCTCCATATCAGAGTAACTCACCTCACATTCAATAATAATTGGCGCTTCACGGCTCGTTGTGTAGGATCGTATTCGATCCATTAACGACTTGGCATCCTCCATATCTCGTTAACTGCTTGTTATAATAATCATATCTTTTATTCGCTTTAAAAGCAAATACTGCGATGGCCTGCATTCTTGGCGCCTTTTTCTTATTGCCGTTTCAGATCCAGGTCTGTAAAACAAAAAGCCCCATCCTTCATATCACTAAAGAAATGGAGCTTCATTTTTTTGTAATCTTGTGATTGTTCACATGAGCCTCCTGTTTGAGGTTCAAAAAACAGACCGAAATTGGAGTGAACCCCATTGACTGCACAGAATGTGATAGAGTATTAGACAGGATCAA
>JACNLL010000048.1 GCA_014381545.1 Candidatus Desulfaltia bathyphila | reverse complement strand
ATTTAGCAGCTTGAATCCTGTTTGGGATTCAAATGTTCTGATACCGGTTGTTTCCGTTAATTCAAAAAGGATGACTTCCATTATGTGCCACACCTTAACACCATTACGGATGCATCCGGTTGTTGTAAATGTTTTTCTACCACAGGCCATATGCATATGAAGCGTTGGATTACCCTCATTGTCCGGAAAAATGGTTCCCGCACCTGCTACCTCATGAACATCGTCAAGGATATGCTCCATCGGCACTATGGTTTTTACGCGTCCCTGCTCTGGTCCTACCACCAGTTTGCTGTCTTTGTCAGCTCCTCCGATAATAATTAGCGCTGCAGCCTTAATGGACTCCTTGCGCGCAAACATTTCAATCTCTTCATGAACAATATCTCCGTCTTCAAGACGTATAACAAAAATACGCCCCTGTTTTGCCTGTGAATATTTCATATTTCAATCCCCTTGATAATGCATATGTCCTATGGTAGGGTAAATCACCATTTTATCGGAGCCGTAACCTCTTTTCTAAAAAATACGTTTCCCCAAAGTCAATAATATTGCAATCACATTTTAATGCAAACAATTCGCCAGCAGATCATATCGCTTCTAAAAAAGCGTGAAATGAATGCCAGAGAAATTTCTAAGGCATTGGGGATTCAAGAAAAAGAGGTTTACGATCATCTTGAGCATATTCGCCATTCAATAAGGCCACAAAAAAAGAAACTTATGATCTATCCATTTCACTGTTTGACCTGTGATTATATATTTAAAGACCGGAAACGTTTATCTCGTCCCGGTCGTTGCCCTAAATGCAAACAGGGACATATTGAGGCCGCAACATTTAAAATCGTATAAAACTCATTTTTCATAACACAACGCCACAAATTGTCCCTTAAACTTATGATATTTTTATTTTATAACTAACTGGCTAAATTTTATATAATTATAACAAGTTGTCGCTTAAAAAACAAATGGTAAGTCCATAAACTTTTCCTTTGATAAAGCTAATGCTGGTAAAACGATGGACAAAAGAGGCGTTCCGGTAACGATTAACGGAGCCATGGGCGAGGGAGGGGGGCAAATACTGCGGACCTCTCTGGCTCTTTCGTTATGTTCAGGCAAACCTTTCCGTATCATAAACCTGCGCTCACGACGCAAGAAACCGGGCTTCAGGCATCAGCACCTGGTCTGTGTCAACGCTGCAGCAAAGATCGGTGGCGCCAGGATTGAAGGTGCGACACTTGGATCTCAGGAATTGGTATTCACTCCAACGACCATCAGGCCTGGTCATTACCATTTTGACATCGGTACTGCCGGCAGCACCGCTCTGGTGCTACAGTCGGTACTTCCTGCCTTGCTGATCGCAAACAGGCCATCAACACTGAGACTTGAAGGCGGCACACATAACCCTTTTGCTCCTACGTTTGACTTTCTGCAACAGGTCTTCCTGCCTATCATCAACCGTATGGGACCAAAGGTCGAAGCATGCCTGGAACGTCCTGGTTACTATCCCAAAGGGCGAGGCAGGTTGAGCGTTACAATCCAGCCTGCTAAAAAACTGCGAGCATTCTGTCTCCACGAGAGAGGAAAAATTCGGGAGCGACGCGTCACCGCCACCGTGGCCGGTCTGCCCCGTGATATTGCGAGGCGAGAGATCGGTGTGATCGGGCAAAAGCTTGGATGGGGTGAAGAATGCCTCTATATCAAGGAAGAACCGGCTGACATGGGGCCGGGTAACATTGTTACCATTGAGATTAAAAGCGAATACATCTCAGAGGTATTTACCGGTTTTGGTGAGAGAGGTATTAGAGCGGAAACCGTGGCAGACAAGGCCGCTAAAGCAGCTCTCCGCTATTTGGATGCCGGTGTACCTGTTTGCGATCATCTCGCTGATCAGCTACTCCTTCCCTTTGCCCTGGCTGGCAGCGGATCCTATAACACCCTTAAACCGAGTTCACACACCAGGACAAATTCCGAAGTATTAAAGCTTTTCATGGACATTGGAATCAGCATGGACCGGATCAGCAAGGACATCTGGCAAATTACTCTTTCGCAAGCTTAAATTTAGATCACCTTTTGAGTCGATTGTGCCAGTGTTTCGATATTCAACGGAATCCCTTTTTCAGCATCCAATATCAGCGAGATATTTTCTTTTTTACATTTACTTTCGCATATTCCGCAACCAAAACATCTCTCAGGGATAACTTTACCCCTCTTCTTTTCTTTGCCGTTATCCAAAATTGAGATGATTTCTATTGCATCGAATTGACAATATTTTGCACATTCGCCACAACCGATACAATCCTCTCCGATAATGGCGCGATATCCTGATGGAAGAACTGTTTTCATGTTGTATTCAAACATGAATTTCATTCCCAGACAGCAGCACTTACAACAGTTGCAAATCGCGTAAAAACGATTTAGCATAGCTGTCTTAAACCACGCCGTATGGACGTGGCCCCTCTGGTCCTCTTCTTTGAGAATCCTTAACGCCTCTTCCGGAGTTATTCTGCGGGAACGAAACGGTTGAACCATACGGGTCAGATCAGCAAAAGGCTCACCAACGACCAAACATACATCCGTTGGTTTACACGGATCACTTTTTTGAGCCCTGCAAGGACATTCATAAAGAACGATATTTTGAGGATTTTTGAATATAATGTCCTTTGCATATCTATATGGAAGTATTTGATCCAGGTTCCTGAGTTCAATATTCTTATTAATGGTAATGAATCTGGCTGCATCATCCAATCGAACCACTTTGCCATGATACGTTTCGCATATATGGTTGCGGAACGATTTGGGATTTAGTTTTACAAGTTTTTTCAACACCCTCAAATAGGTTACTGTAGCCCCATATAAGATACTATGGATGATGGTTATAGGATTGTATTTAGCTTCTTTCAAAGCATAAAGGAGAGACTTAATCAAAGACATATCAAACTCCTCTTTGATCATGAAGCGGAATAAACTGTTACCCTTGAAACCTAAAAATATACAGATATTTTGTAAAAATGCAATGCAAAATTACAAGACCACTGTGAACTGCAACAGCGAGCGAATCAAAAAATTGACAGAATTCCTTACAGTCGAAGATTCCTCGCAGCTTGCTGCGGGGTTCTTCAATTCGTGCATATTTTTTAAACTCACATCTCTGGCATAGAGAATTTTTAAAGGATTAAGCATATACGGAATCTGTTCCACTTAACGACTCCAGTGTTCACTATCAAAAAAAACTATCAAAAAAAGCTTGACACTATTTATAAGGTTTGTTAGAAAATTATTTTTAAAGTTAATAATAACAAAGATTATGAAAAAATTATCAACCATTTATAGCCTTATTAGTCTAATTATTGTCCTCGTCGTAGGCATACTAACCTGCTGCGAGGAAGGGGCTTAATAATGGCTTAATTATATCATTATAAAGAATATAAAATCCGTTATCAGCTCCTAAAGCTGATAACGGATTTTTTTTTTGAACAAACCTGTTTTCAGGAGAATAATTAGAATGAAAAGCGATATTGTTAAAAAAGGTATTGAAAGGGCGCCTCATCGAAGTCTCTTTAAGGCGATGGGATACACAGATGCTGAGTTGCAAAGGCCTTTTATAGGAATTGCCAATTCAGCCAATGCGATTATTCCGGGCCATGTTCATCTGGATAAAATTGTAGAAGCTGTAAAGGCCGGAGTTTATATGGCGGGCGGCACTCCTATCGAATTCGGCACTATCGGTGTTTGTGACGGCATTGCCATGAATCATACGGGGATGAAGTATTCTCTCTCAAGCCGTGAGCTTATCGCCGATTCAATTGAGGTGATGGCTACTGCCCATGCATTTGATGCCATGGTTATGGTTACAAATTGCGACAAGATCGTGCCGGGAATGCTGATGGCCGCCGCGCGTCTGGATCTTCCCACCATTGTAATAAGCGGAGGCCCTATGCTGGCCGGCGATAATCCCGATCAAACAAAGGGCGGGAAAATCGATCTTGTCACTGTTTTTGAATCTGTCGGCGCTGTTCTTTCAGGCAGGATGACGGAAAAGGACTTGACCGCTATTGAAAATGCCGCCTGCCCGACCTGTGGGTCATGTGCGGGTATGTTTACAGCTAACTCCATGAACTGTTTGACTGAGGCCATAGGCATGGGATTGCCCGGCAACGGCACAATTCCTGCCGTGATGGCCGCGCGTATCCGTCTGGCCAAGGAGGCCGGAATGCGGATAATCAGCCTTTTAAAGCAGCAGATTACTCCGAAAAAAATCATGACAGAAAAGGCATTTAAAAATGCTCTTACAGTTGACATGGCGCTTGGCTGTTCCACCAACACAGTCCTCCATCTTCTGGCAATTGCAAATGAAGCAAAGGTAAATATCGACCTTAACCTGATCAACGAAATCAGCAGGGTGACACCTCATCTTTGCTCGCTCAGCCCTGGAGGCAAACATCACATAGAGGATCTGAATCGTGCGGGAGGCATCAGCGCTGTGGTCAGGGAGCTATTACATGCAGGCCTTATCAACAATGATTGTATGACTGTAACCGGAAAAACGATAGGCGACAATGTTGCAGATATTCAAACGCTGGATAAAGATATCATACGGCCTGTAGACAACCCATATCATAATGAGGGAGGTCTTGCCGTACTTTTCGGCAATCTTGCCCCTGATGGTTGTGTTGTGAAACAGTCGGCGGTTTGTGATGAGATGTTGTGCCATGAGGGGCCTGCCAGAGTTTTTGATTCGGAAGAGGAGGCGACTCGGGCTATTATGGAAGGTGATATAAAAAAAGGGGATATTATTGTAATCCGTTATGAAGGGCCGAGGGGCGGTCCCGGTATGCGGGAAATGCTTACTCCGACCTCAGCAATAGCCGGCATGAAATTGGACAGCCATGTAGCGCTGATTACAGACGGCCGTTTTTCAGGAGGCACAAAAGGCGCTTCTATTGGGCATGTTTCACCTGAAGCAATACAGGGAGGGCCTATTGCAATTGTGCAGGAAGGGGATCTTATATCAATCGATATACCAGGCAAAAAGATAACTCTCAAGGTTTCCGAAGAGGAAATCAAGGATAGATTTGCCTTATGGTTGCCTCCTGGACCGAAGATAACACATGGATATATGGCCAGATATTCACGCATGGTATCATCTGCCAGCGAGGGAGCGATAGTAAGATAATAGAAACCAGCAACGAGTAACCAGCAAAAGAAAGGATTTATCATGAAACTTACAGGCGCACAGATCCTTATGAAAGTGCTAAAGGAAGAAGGTGTTGACACTATCTTTGGATTTCCTGGTGGTGTTGTCATAGATATTTATGATGAACTGGCTAAAACAGATATACGGCATATACTGGTCCGCCATGAGCAGGGAGCGGTTCATGCCGCCGATGGTTATGCGAGGGCCAGCGGCAAGGTTGGGGTATGTCTGGTAACATCAGGACCCGGGGCTACCAATACAGTAACCGGAATTGCATGTGCCTACATGGATTCCATTCCTATGGTTATATTTACCGGTCAGGTTCCGACACAGCTCATCGGGAATGATGCTTTTCAGGAAGTGGATATAGTTGGAATAACAAGACCATGCACCAAGCACAACTACCTTGTTAAACGCACCGAGGATCTTGCAAGAATCGTTAAAGAGGCATTTATTATAGCTGCTTCCGGCCGCCCGGGCCCCGTGCTGATCGATCTTCCAAAGGATGTGTCAAACACAAAAATAACTTACAAAGCGCCCAAAAGAATTGAGATGAAGTCATACAATCCTACCTACAAGCCGAACATGAAACAGTTGCACAGGGCAGTAAAACTTATAAAGAATTCCAAAAAGCCGATTGTTTTTGCAGGTGGCGGGGTTGTTCTTTCAAGGGGTTCAAAAGAGCTTACTGAATTGGCTCATAAAACCCGGATCCCTGTAACATGCTCCTTAATGGGGCTTGGAGTATTCCCGGGCACGGATCCTTTGTGGCTCGGCATGATCGGCATGCATGGCACATATCGAGCCAACATGTGCTCGGGAGAATGCGATCTTATTGTTGCCGTCGGGGTTCGTTTTGACGATCGTGTTACCGGAAAAACAGATACATTTGCCCCCAATGCAAAGGTTGTGCATATTGATATTGATCCGACATCAATACGCAAGAATATTCCTGTTGCCGTTCCTGTGGTGGGTGATTGCAAAATTACCCTCGGTCTTCTTAACAGACTCTTAGACAAGGAGGACCTGGGCGATCTGAAGAAAAAGAGGAAAAAATGGCTTGATCAGATTGACCAGTGGAAAAGCACGACTCCACTGGCATATAAACAGAAAAATATTATCAAGCCGCAATATGTTGTCGAGAAACTCTACGAATTGACAAAAGGCGAAGCCATTATTACAACCGAAGTTGGCCAGAATCAGATGTGGGCGGCCCAGTATTATCATTTTAAAAAACCCAATCATTTTATTACATCGGGCGGTCTTGGAGTTATGGGGTTCGGGCTTCCAGCAGCAATCGGCGCTCAGATTGCCTGTCCTAAAAAACTTGTAGTGGATATTGCCGGAGACGGCAGTATTCAGATGAACATACAGGAAATGGCAACTGCAGAGCAATACGGTCTTCCAGTAAAGATCGTTATCTTGAACAACCAGTATCTTGGCATGGTTAGACAGTGGCAGGAACTGTTCTACGGCAAACGTTATTCCGGTACAGTTATGGAGCATGCACCTGACTTTGTAAAACTGGCAGAGGCATATGGGGCTGTTGGTTTAAGGGCTACAAAGCCTGAAGAGGTTGAACCGGTGCTCATAGAAGGTCTTTCTTCATCTAAAACGGTAATCATGGATTTTGCTGTCGAGAGGGAAGAATGTGTTTATCCAATGGTGCCTGCCGGAGCTCCTATAACGGAAATGCTTCTGGCCTGACAGCAAATGCTAAAGTATAATTAACCGATTAAATTAAGGATATAAATCATGACAGAACAAAAACATATACTTTCGATTTTAGTTGACAATCAGCCGGGGGTGCTGTCCAGGATTGCAGGATTATTTAGCGGCAGAGGCTATAATATTGAAAGTCTTTCTGTTGCCGAAACTATGGATCCTCTGGTGTCCAGGATTACCCTGGTTACTATGGCGGATACACCGGTTGTCGAGCAAATCGTGAAGCAGCTTCACAAGCTTATTAATGTTATAAAGGTCTACGAACTTACAGGGGCAAATTATGTGCAAAGAGAGATGGCCCTTATCAAGGTACAGGCCAAACCTGAACACCGGGCTGAAATCCTCAGAATTGTCGATATCTTCAGGTGTAAAGTGGTTGATGTCGGGCAGGGGCATTACACCTTAGAGGTTACCGGAGATGAAGGTAAAATGGATGCAATTTTGAATCTTCTAAAGCCGATAGGAATTAAGGAAATTGCAAAAACAGGAATTATTGCACTTTTCCGGGAACAAAAATAAAATCAGGGGGAAGCAGCAAAAAATATAATTATAAATTAAGGAGAATAAAATGGCAAAAATCGATTTTGGCGGTGTTGTAGAAGAAGTAATTACGTCTGAAGAATTTTCTCTGGATAAAGCCAGGCAAGTACTTAAAGATGAAACAATTGTAGTTTTAGGCTACGGAGTTCAAGGGCCGGCGCAGGCTTTAAATCTTAAAGACAACGGCTTTTCCGTAATCATAGGACAGCTTGAAGGGGATGAATACTGGAATAAGGCTATTTCAGACGGTTTTGTACCAGGTGAAACGCTCTTTCCGCTTGAGGAAGCAGCACGGAAAGGAACAATTATTAAGGAACTCCTATCAGATGCCGGTCAGGCCGCAACATGGCCTCAGATAAAAGAATGTCTTAACGAGGGGGATGCCCTTTATTTTTCGCATGGTTTTTCAATTGTTTATAAAGATCTGACCGGTGTTATACCCCCGGAAAATATTGATGTAATTATGGTGGCGCCAAAAGGATCCGGAACTAATGTGCGGAGAAACTTTCTGGACGGGAGTGGTATCAATTCCAGCTTTGCAGTGCATCAGGACTTTACCGGCAGAGCAATGGAAAGAACTCTTGCACTCGGTATCGCTATAGGATCAGGATATCTTTTTCCCACAACATTTAAAAAAGAGGTCTACAGCGATCTTACGGGCGAGCGCGGAGTTTTGATGGGATGTCTTGCCGGTACTATGGAGGCACAGTACAATGTTCTTAGAAAAAACGGACATTCACCAAGCGAAGCTTTTAATGAAACCGTGGAAGAACTAACACAGAGTCTCATCCGTCTTGTAGGAGAAAATGGCATGGACTGGATGTTTTCAAACTGCAGTACAACAGCCCAAAGGGGCGCTCTGGACTGGGCTCCAAAGTTCCGGGATGCCGTAGCTCCTCTTTTTGACGATCTGTATGACCGTGTTAAAACCGGCAAAGAGACAAAAAGAGTTCTTGAGGCTAACAGCGCGCCTGATTACATGATAAAACTGAGAAAAGAGCTGGATGTGATCAGGAATTCAGAAATGTGGAAAGCCGGCGCAGCAGTTCGATCATTAAGGCCGGAAAAACGAAAAAAATAAGAAAAGGATTAAAAGGGGTAAGGATTAATCCACATAGAATTGGAGAGCAATATTATGGAACCTATCCTGTTATATGATACTACCTTAAGAGACGGAGCCCAGGGAGAAAACATCAGTTTCAGCGCTGAAGAAATGATAAAGATCGCACAGAAGCTTGATGACCTTGGGATACATTACATAGAGGGCGGCTGGCCCGGTTCCAATCCCAGGGACGAGCGCTTTTTTGAGCTGGCGAAAAATATTAAATTTCAAAATGCCTGTCTTGCTGCATTCGGCGCAACCCGCAAGCCCGGCATTAAGCCTGATGATGATCCTAACTTAAATGCGCTTCTTGAGAGCGGCGCTCCTGCTGTCACAATTTTTGGCAAAACATGGGATCTCCATGTCGAGCAGGTTATGAAAAATACCTTGAAAGAGAATCTTGCAATGATACGTGACTCTGTCGAGTACCTGAAGAAGAATGATCGTGAGGTTATCTATGATGCCGAGCATTTTTTTGACGGGTATAAGAAAAACCCGGATTATGCATTGCAAACCCTGATGGCTGCTGTAGAAGGCGGCGCAGACACTATTGTTCTCTGCGATACAAATGGCGGCACCCTCCCGTTTGATATAGAATCCATCATAAATAATGTACGCAAAAGCATTGCTGAAAAACAGAGCACAAAAACAGATACCCTGCCACTTAAAATCGGAATTCATACACACAACGACTGCGGCATGGCTGTGGCCAATTCCCTATCAGCGATACGCGCAGGCGCTGTTATGGTTCAGGGAACTGTCAATGGATATGGAGAAAGATGCGGCAATGCAGACCTTACCTCAATTATACCGATTCTTTGTATAAAAATGGATTGTCCGTGTATTTCAAGCAAAAACCTTGCAAAACTAAAAAAGCTCTCCAGGTTTGTCAGCGAGACTGCAAACATGATTCCATTAAACGCCAGGCCTTTTGTCGGTAAAAGCGCTTTTGCCCACAAGGGCGGTATTCATGTAAGCGCTATTATGAAGGTGCCGGGGGCATACGAACACATGGAGCCTGAGTATGTGGGCAACAAGCGCCGTGTTTTGATATCTGATCTTTCCGGCAAGAGCAACGTGGAATACAAAGCCAAAGAACTGGGGATTGAGCTTAAGGGAAAGGAGTTTGACAGCCGCAGGATCGTTTCAGAAATAAAGCGTCTGGAAGAGCAGGGTTATCAGTTTGAAGCGGCTGACGGCTCATTCAAGATCCTGATGGAAAAATTTACAAAACAGTTCAACCCACTGTTTGAACTGAAATCTTTTAGAGTTCACATTGAAAAGGAAAAAGATTATCCATGTTCGTCTCATGCTACAATCAAAATTTCTGTCGGCGATAAGGAAGAAATCACTGCCGCTGAAGGACATGGGCCGGTCGGCGCTTTGGACAATGCCCTGCGCAAGGCCCTGGAGAAATTTTATGTAACCGACCTGGATTCCATGCGTCTTGTTGATTTCAAGGTGCGGGTAATAGATGGCGCAAAAGGAACCGCAGCAAAGGTAAGGGTTTTAATAGAGTCAAGAGACGAAGATGATATCTGGAGCACAATCGGCGCTTCAGAAGATATTATAGAAGCAAGCTGGCAGGCGCTGGCAGACAGTTTTCAGTATAAACTATCCAAGGAAAGATCATAGGGAAATGGTCGAGTAGGGAAATAGTTAATTAGTCGAGTAGTCAACCACTCGACCAATTTCCTACTCGACCACTCGACTATTTTCACGGATTACGGAGCAAAATTATGGATGAAAAAGTAATAATATTTGACACAACTTTAAGAGACGGCGAGCAGTCTCCCGGAGCAAGCATGAATGCCGCTGAAAAGATGCGGATTGCCGTGCAACTGGAAAAGCTCGGTGTAGATGTATTGGAAGCAGGGTTTCCTGCCGCATCTGAAGGAGATTTTGAGGCGGTTTCCAGCATAGCGGGAAGGTTGAAAAATACAGAAGTTGCCGCGTTGGCCCGGACATCTAAAAAGGATATCGATCGTGCCTGGGGCGCTATCCATAATGCTGCTAAACCGAGGATACATACCTTTATCGCAACTTCGGATATTCACATGGATTACAAGCTGAAAATGACACGGGATGAGGTTGTAAAAAAAGCAGTTGAAGCGGTTAAATATGCCGGATCTCTCACCGATAACATAGAATTTTCCGCTGAGGATGCATCAAGGAGCGATCCTGATTTTCTGTGCAGGGTTTTTGAGGCAGTAATAGAGGCCGGCGCAACAACCATTAATATTCCTGATACAGTAGGCTACGCTATTCCACAGGAATTTGCGGATCTTGTTAAATATGTAATGGCACATACGCCAAATATCCATAAAGCAATTGTGAGCATACACTGCCATAACGATCTTGGTCTTGCCACAGCCAATACTCTTGCGGCAATAAGCGCAGGCGCAAGACAGGCTGAAGTTACAATAAACGGAATCGGAGAAAGGGCAGGAAATACATCTCTTGAAGAGATGGTAATGGCTCTACATACAAGACCCAATTATATCCCGATATCAACGAACATTAACACCGAGCAGATTTATCCGACAAGCCGGCTTGTCAGTATGATAACAGGAATTATTGTGCAGCCGAATAAGGCTATAGTCGGCGCCAACGCATTTGCACATGAAGCAGGTATTCACCAGGATGGCATGTTGAAAAACCCCATGACATATGAAATTATGAAACCTGATACCATAGGTCTCAGCGCCAGCAAGCTTGTATTGGGCAAACATTCAGGAAGGCATGCCCTGCGCTCACATTTAAAGGAGCTGGGATACGATCTCTCAGACGAAGAATTAAATATTGTCTTTAAAAAATTCAAGGAGCTTGCGGATAAGAAAAAAGATATTGTGGATGAGGATCTTGAGGTTATTGTTACAGAAGGTATATTACGGACCACCGACATTTTCTGCCTGGAATATTTGCATGTGATAAGCGGGACAACGGTTCTTCCCATGGCGAGTGTTAAGCTTACGATAAATGGCCGGTCTGTGCAGGGCGCAGGTTATGGAAACGGCCCGATTGATGCGGCTTTTAATACAATAGCAAAACTCACCGGGACAGGATCGGAGCTCTTAAGGTTTTCAGTAAGCGCCCTGACCGGCGGCACGGATGCACAGGGCGAGGTAACTGTGCGCTTAAATGAAGACGGGCTTATCGCCCTTGGCAGAGGGGCTGATCCGGACATCATCACAGCCAGCGCAAAGGCTTATATTAACGGGCTGAACCGGCTGGAATACTTAAAAGCCCATCCAATAATATCACCGGAAGCATTGTAATTTCGCTATTTTCACTACGAAGAGCACGAAGAACACAAAGAAATTGTAAAAACATTTATTCAAAAAACACGTCATTGCGAGCAAAGCGAAGCAATCTCATGGATTGCAACAAGCTGTAATTACTGGATTCCCGCCTTTGCGGGAATGACAAACAAACGAAAAATTGACTTTTTACTAGTTCATCAATCTTCGTGTCCCTTCGTGTTCTTCGTGGTAAGAGTTTGTTTGCAATGTTCCGATAATATCTTGTATCCGCGGGATATTTCTTTTTATAAGAAAGGCTTCTATTCCTTCAATAATATCAATTGTGGCATGCGGGTTAATTAAATTTGCTGTTCCGACCTGAACCGCAGCAGCCCCTGCTATTAAAAACTCAAGCGCATCCTCTGCGGTCATTATGCCTCCGACCCCTATTACAGGGATTTTAACCTTTTGAACTACCTGCCATACCATGCGCAAAGCTATTGGTTTAATTGCCGGGCCGGAGAGTCCTCCGGTTATATTTGCAAGCTTTGGACGCCGGGTTTCAATGTCTATAGCTATGCCGGTTATCGTATTAATTAATGATATGGAATCTGCGCCCGCATCCTCCACACTGCGGGCAATAAGTGTAATGTCGGTCACATTCGGAGTAAGTTTTACCATAAGAGGTTTGCCGGTATTGTCTCTTACAGCCTTTACTACTTTGCAGGCTGCCTCTGGATCGGTTCCAAATGCGGCACCTCCTGCCTTTACGTTGGGGCATGAGATATTGACTTCGATGCCGGCTATTTCTTTAATATCATTAATGCGTGACGCCAGTTCCGCATATTCTTGGATATCTTTTCCGTAAATATTTATAATGATGGGTGTTGAGAGTTCTTTTAGGAACGGGAGTTTTTCTTCAACAAATGATGTAAAACCGACGTTTTCAAGGCCAATGGCATTGAGCATGCCGCGTGGAGTTTCAACTATCCTTGGCGGCGGGTTGCCCATGGAGGGTTTAAGCGACAAACCCTTGACAATAATAGCCCCCAGTCGGTTCAGATCAATAAGATTTTCAAACTCACTGGCATACCCAAATGTGCCGGATGCCGTCATTACCGGATTTTTTAGTTCTATTCCTCCAATATTCACTTTCAGATCGGCTTTGTTTTCCATAATACCCGCCTATTACCTCCGGTATGCAATTATGAGACCTTTGCAAGACCACTTTTTGTTGCCCTCACAAAAACGTGGGTAAACAAGGCCACAAAAAAACGACAAAAGGATAATCTTTTTTTCTGAAATTCTCAAGGATATTCTAATGATTTGACACCAAGCCCCCCTAAGATGCATTTTAAGGCAATACTTTTAAGATAAAATGAAAAATATCTGTATCCAATTGATTTTATGATGTAAGTTTGTTTTTTAAGAGCCATTGCCCTCTTTCGAGATGAGCCAGTCAGGGGTTGTATATGCAGTCATACAACCTTGCGAATCAGTTCAAGGCGGTAAATTGGCGAAATTTTAAGGGCATTTTCAGGCAAAAAACCTCTTTCAAACAGATTCTTTTTTATGATCTGAATTGTTGGTCGAATGGCGTTGAGGATCTCCTTAGAGAGCGCAACGCCTTCTATCACTTTTGGCTCAATCCACAAGAATAAAAGATCCTCTGGAAATCCCCCGGCCAGTTCGGTCCTGCCTAAGGCATCAACAAGGAATTCTATTGAATGGAATTCATTTATGAGCCAAGCAACGTTGTGTTGGAAAGTTTTATAGTTCCAGCAATGAATACCACCCGCCGGCCCTCCCATGCTGACTGCAGCAACAATGATGGCAAAGTCCACCTCATAGAGTAAACCTCCCGCATATCTCGGATCGTCAGCCAGATACGCAAGATGAATTGAGTTGCCTAACTGTTCCTGCTCAAGAGCCTCAATGATATAACAACCGATACCGAAGTCCCCCTTCAATATATCACCCAGGCCGATAATAGAAGCCTTTTTCATCTTTTCTCCTTCTCAATAATAAAAAAAGCCAGGAATACTCGCCTGGATTTCGCTCCAGACCGGCCTTCCTGGCTTGTTTAATACGGTGTTTAACTTTTAATAATAGTTTCGATTACAAACGCAATTTCTTATTGCACATTGAACCGCAACAGCGAGCGCATTCCACGTAGTTTGTTGCAGGAAATCTTCAATTAATACAGGCCTAACATATATCTTCCAAGCATTCGCGGGCATATGGAAAAGGTTCGAGAGCCCTTTCTAATCCCCCATGAAGGTGGGCTATGGCTACACCATAATTTGTTATGGGAACCCCGTGGCTTCTTGCCTTATAGATTCTGGTTAACATCTCTCTTCGGTTAAGGGTACATGCGCCACAATGGATAATGAGTTTATATTTTTCCAATTTTTCCGGGTAGTCTCTGCCACTTGAAATATCAAAATCAATATCAAAGCCCAGTCTTTTTTTGATACATTCGGGTATTTTTTCTCTTCCTATATCGTCCCCTATTGGATGATGAGTGCAAGCTTCTGCAATAAGCACCCTGTCCTCTGGTTTTAGCTAATCTATCGTGTTTGCCCCCCATTAGTGTCCGGTTAAGAATCGAATAAATTCAATTGGATATGGCCACTAGTAATTTGTTTTTTGTATTCGCTTGTTGTGAGCACTTGTAAAATGGGCTTTTTCTCAAAAAGAGTTATACTTAAAATCTGTAAAATTGTGTAGAAACTCAGGTCAATTTGCATCCGTTTTTTCATGATTGCCACCAAAACATATACGGCTATGGCGATCCAGATCTGAGTCTTAACTGCGTTCTCAGTGGTTCCGTAAAATGCTTTGATTCTCAGATGCTGTTTTATCCACTTAAAGAATATCTCAACTTGCCAGCGATAACGGTAAAGTTCAGCGATTGTCAATGCAGGAAAGGAAAACTGGTTTGTGAAAAAGTTTAAACTTCTTCCAATTTCAATGTCAAAATATTTTACACGGCGAAGCTTTTCGGGATACGTCTTTTTTGAATAGAAGCCAGATAGCAAAATGATCTGATCGCATCTGACACTAGTGTTACCGTTATATCGATTAACGCATTGCCGAAACTTGTGCATTGGTAGAAAATCTAAAATCTGTGAGAAAACGGTATGACCCTGATACATTGGAGGCATCCTTTCGTATTTGATTTAACGAAAGGATTATGCCCCTAAAAATCGAATTTCAAGTCGATAACAGTTAAAATGCTTATTATTTATATCTATTACAGACGGTTATAGAGTTTTTTAAAAAATAAACCGGACAGCAGTGATTACTCCGATAGTAAGTAAGCCAGGCTATCCCCCCCTTTCTCAAAAATACCACCAAGGTTTTCAACAAAAAAAGCCATGAAGCTTCTGAGGAAAACAACCTCAGTTTAAGCCTTCATGGCTTTTCTATCTATATCAAGATTTAAGCCTTAAGGCCTTCCCTTTTTGACCCTAAGCGCATATCTAATTATCTCAAACAAATATGATAAAGAAAAAATTTTATTTATTGGATACTAAAATGAACTTCAAGTTCATTACTTTAATAAAATTATCACAATAAAATTTTTGAGTGTCAAGTCTTTTTTTGTCTCCAATATCCGAGTAATGTTGTAGATGAAGTGCAGGCGACCATTTTTGTGTTGACAATCTCACTTTGACTGTTTAACGATAAACATCCTATAGATAAACGTGCAGTAAGAAGCTGCATTTTTATTAGAAAAATCGGATTTCAATTTAGCTTCGCACCGCAACTAAAATAAAGCCAGGAAGGTGAAAACAGGTTAGAATGCCTGTCAACTTTCTGGCTTTTTGTTTTTGGAGATGAATCTGGTTGATCACCATATTTTGTTGGTAGAATATTAGATAAAGGAGGCTTTCTTAATGGATTTTATTGAAAAGACAAGAATCAGGCTGGAGAATTGGATCACACACAATGATCACCATCAGGAGGAATATGAGATGCTTGCCGAACAACTGGAGACAGCGAGAAAGAATAAGAGTTCGGAGCAGGTCAAAGAAATGATAAAGATGACAGTTAAAAGCAACGAATGTTTGCGCAAAGCTTTAAAGACACTCGATTAATTCGGTGGATACCATTCAACGGGTTTGTATCGATCCTCGATTTTCTATCTGTTCACACTGTCTGCGGGCCTGCTTCCATCATATATGTTCTTAAACTGCGGCGCCAGGTTACTGATCTGATAACGGATGTTAAGCATGGCCTTATGCATGGGGCTTTTGAACCGCAATAGCGAGCGCATTCCCCGTAGCTTGCTGCGGGGTTAGCGAGCGAATCTAAAAATGGCTAACTTCCTTACGGTCGAAGATTCCCTGTAGCTTGCTACAGGATTCTTTAAATTGAGTGTTTTGAAACTGCCTCTAAAGATATCTTTTCAGCGCTTCATGCCCCTTTCCCATAAAATAGTTGATCCAGGAGGACTTCCGGTTTAAGGACCAATCCCTTGGCGGGACAATATTCTTCTTGAGGCTCTCTTCTTCACCAAACGATTTCAGGCGCTCATAAGCCCGAACATAGATACACTGTTTGACCCCTGGATAGACCTCGCACCATCCATTGCGACTCCCGCCGCAGGGGCCATTAAGAAGATATTTTGCGCATTGCGATTGCGGGCATAAAAAGGCTGTTTCAGACAGGGTACAGTCTCCGCACATCCGGCATTCAAAACCGATAAATTTAATGAGATACTCAAATCGCGTAAATAGTTTTTCAAGGAATGTTCCGGATATTTTACGACAAATGGCCCTTGTGGGACGATATAACCATCCTTTTTCGTCGAAAACTGTTTTATGAACCTGTCTGTTAAAACGATAGCCTGCTGATTTTTGGGGGATGCTTTGGTGCCGATTGATCGGCGCATCCGTGTTCAGTCCTGTTTTACGATCCAGTTCATAGTAGTAAAAACCGCCTTCCTGCGGAAAAGAGAACTCCCGTGTCCATTGCTGCCAGTCAGGATAAAATTCTTCTCCCTTTTCCAGCACAAAGTCTATATCTTCATAGGTAAGTTGGGAGCCTCCTATGTGCACACCATCAAACCCAAGACCTCTAAGGATGGCAAGCAGCTTGGCGGAGCGAATTAATTGATTCTTTTTCCCTCTGTCCGGAAGCCGGGCTTCCTCTTTATACATGGACATCAGTTTGTCGGTCACTACGCAACCCGGAACCGATCCCTGATGCATGACTGAAGTCACAGTCATGCTCGGTATATATACATTTCCCAGTATCGGGACGCCCAGGCCGTTTTGTCGCATATACCGGAGTGCCTCATCAAACTTGCGCGCGTCAAATCCTACCTGGGTAATGACAAAATTGGCGCCAGCGGCAATCTTTTTGTACAGCTTAAAATATTGGGTCATTAACTCTGCTTCGAGCTTCTTAAAAGGAGAAATAACGCATCCCTTGAAAAAAGGGATCGGAGGGAGTTTTGCACCACCCCCAGGCGCGTCCTTTTCCACCTCAAATCCCCTGGTCATCTCATCAACCATTGCTATAAGCTGCACCGTGTCCAGATCAAATACCGGTTTGGCAAACCCCTTAAAACCGTAACGAGGATAGTCCCCGCCCATAACAAGAAGATTGTGCATTTTCTCTCTGCCTTGCGCAAACAAACGGCTTTCCAGCTGATTTCGATTTCTATCCTTACACGTCAAGTGCACAAGAGGGTCGATTCCGAGCTTTAAGATCTCTTTCCCCAATACCCCCGGGCTAAGGGCCGGATGCCCGCCTGCATTTTCCGTAATGCTCAAGGCCTGGATTTTTCCTCCAAAGGCGGCCTTTTCAGCAAAAGCAAGGAGATTGTCCTGGACTTTGCTTCTGGACCCTCTGCCAGGGACCAGTTCGTACGTTATGGCAAACAAGTTTTTGTTTAGAAGTGATTCCTTAAATCTGTTTTTTTCGTTGGGATTAGAATTCATATAATTATCTTACACTTTAATTGAAAAGCAGATATCTTTACCAAAACATATTAGAAATTATCATGCAAGTTCAAACATAACAGCTTCGCAAAAAGTCCAAAATCCTGACAATCTGCGTTCATCTTCCCGACTCGCCTGCCATTGCAAGGCACAATCGGGCAGGTCAGCGTCCAAAAAGGATTCCATGCTATCAAGTTATGTTTAAACCTTTGCGGTCTGAAACGGGGTCATTGCCTGAATAATGTATCCATCAGGGCAGAAAAGGATAGGGGACTTGCAGTCAGGGCACTCCTTGATTGCACCTTCCCCCAACGGCTCTCCTTTAAATGTGACCGTGATTTCAGCTTTACAGTTGGACAATTCCTCGTTACTTCTTCGCTCATTTCATCCTCCCCACATCTCATTTTACCAAATCCCTTCACGTGGGATCGCTGGTCTCTTATTGATATACCAACCTGAATTGTTGCCGGCCATGTCCAACCGGCAGTTCTCACACATCGGAAAACCGTAATTTTCGTGAATCAGAGACTCTGTTAAAAAATTGTTGCACACAAAACACTTGCGGACCTTCTCAACTGCAAACACTTCCGCGTTCTCAAGCTCTGCAAGTCTCGCTACCCTAGCATCTAAAAGTTTCTGATAGCAGACCGCATCATCAAGCGTGGCGCTTCCTTCGACAACTTTTCTTTCAAACTCGTTGAAGCGATCTTCATCGTTAAACCGGACTTCTTTTAATGAAAGTTTCACCCCGTATCCACCTATGCCTGATACAAACAAGTAGATATGCCGGCTGTGATCAATTACCCTGAGTCTCCGATTCCCCAAGGTACAACCCATCACAAACTGTATAGCGTCTAACGCAGGGCTACTGTTATTTTCCGCAATAACTATGATATCCCTGAAGGTATTCAGTCCCGGCAGAAGTTCGAGGGCCATTTCACACGCTTTGCAACCAATGACCAGTTCTGGACAAAGATCCCCGTGAAAATCGGCCACCCCTTCCAGACGCTTATGGATCCGCGATTTCCAGAGGGGCAGCCCTATTGTTGTCCCCTCTTTTAACACCCGAAACCCGAGGGTCCATCTAATAGGAGACGGGGTATGAAGTGGATCGAAATCAGAAAGATGGAGGTAGAGGTGGTAAGTGTTTCCATCTACAGTCTTTACCAGATACGTAAGATCATTAGGGGACAGATCTCCCTTAAACGTCCCTAACAACTTGATCACCTTGTTGTATCGACCGTTCCTTGAAAACCCGAGAGGCCGCTGACTCCTGTTATCGTAATCCACCCGCACAGTCTGCTTAATCCATTCTGCATGTCCGTTGCCAATCGCTCGTAATTCATGTTCCATTTCATACTTCCCCTTTCCCTCAAATTTCCCTCAAAATAAAAAAAGCCGCTAAGGTTGTCCGGTCTTTCGACCATTATGGAAACCTTCGTGGCTTCAATTTCAAACAAAAAAAGCCATGAAGCTTCTGCGGAAAACAACCCTCAGTTTAAGCCTTCATGGCTTTTTCTATCTATATCAAGATGTAAGCCTTAAGGTCTTTTTTCTTTTTGACCTTAAGTGTGTATCTAATTATTTCAAACAGATATGATAAAGAAAAAATTTTATTTATTTGGATATTAAAACGAACTTCCAGTTCATTATTTTTGATAAAACTAAAACATAAAGCTTTTGCATGTCAAGCCTTTTTTTGTTCCAAATATCCGATATCGGTCTAAAACAGTTGCTCTTTTTTCGTCTTTTTCGTGCGCTTTTTCTCCTATATCGTAAAAACCCAGAACAAAGTCAGCGCCGGCAATTTATTCGCCGAGCCTCTTGCCGCCGAGAAGGTATTTGGTAACATAATCATCGACTGACTTCTCAATAGGAGTAATCTCTTTTTCATACCCATTTTTTCTTATTTTCGAAATATCAGCACAAGTATAGTACTGATATTTTTTACGGATTACCTCAGGCATATCGATATAATCAATCTGTATCGGCTTTCTGAGGGCATTAAAAATCGCTGAGGCAAGTTTATTCCAGGTATTTGCCACGCCACTGCCGATGTTGAAAATACCGGCAGTATTTTTGTTTGTCAGAAAATGGAGCGTCATGTCAACAGCATCTTTAATATAAATAAAATCACGCATCTGTTCGCCATCGGCATAATTGCTTTTATAAGATTTAAAAAGCCGTATTTTTCCAGTTGCTAAAATTTGTTCAAATGCTTTATGTACAAGAGACCTCATATCGCCTTTATGGTATTCGTTTGGCCCAAAAACATTAAAAAATTTAAGCCCTACCAATTTATTAAGCAACCCATTTCGCAAAGCCCATAAATCGAAGAGCTGTTTTGAGTACCCATACATATTCAACGGATGAAGCTTGCTTAATTCAGCTTCATCATCGCTGAATCCTTTGTCGCCGTTGCCATAGGTTGCCGCACTCGAGGAATAGATGAAACGCGCATCGACCCTCAAGGCAAAAAGAGCAAGCTGTTTTGTATACTCAAAATTATTTTTTACAAGATATGTCGCATCCTGTTCAGTAGTTGAAGAGCAGGCGCCCATATGAATAATGGCCTCTATTTCGGATTGCCCAAAACCAAAAGCTGATGAAAGTTTATCATTAACAACCAAATCCAGGAAATCATCCTTCTCAATGTAGTCCATGAATTTGAGCGGGATCAGATTTTTCCATTTTTCTTCTGTGCCAAGGTGGTCTATGATAATGATGTCGTCTCTGCCAAGTTTGTTCAGCTTCCATACAATCGCGCTGCCGATAAAACCAGCACCACCTGTAACAATGATCATTTTTATTTCCTTTCTATTTAATGCCCGGCGAAAAACTCGTTTGTTTCTTCCTACCGCCGCGTTTTCAATCCACAATCAGAGGGAGGGACCTTTGGGGACTTCATGCTTCTGACCGATCAACTTATACACTTGTTTATTAGTCATAGGATAAACGAGTTTCTTCATCCGCTAATATTGGTTGAATAATTTTTTGCCACTCGGGATTATTCCATGTTCCCAACTGATCGTGCATATTGAGGTATTTTTGAGGTATAGGATGAGTGCCATAAACAACTTCAAGGCCATATTTTGTTTTGATAAAGTCGCAAAAATAAATAATATGAGGACATGGAGGATATCCCACAATTAGCCCGGTGGCAAGATGTATCGCCTTTGCTCCGTTTCCCTTCATTTCCTCCATAGTATATTCAACATTTCCACCAGGACACCCATCACAAGTGGTATAACCAACAACCTCAACTTCCATATTTTTGTACCGGCTAAACGCACCTTCTTTGTTCCGTAATGATCTGAAGCATTTTCCACCTGCACACCTACGGTAGCGGTCACAAATGATTACACCAATCTTTGTTTTTTCTTTCATATCACCTCCTACTTATAAAAAAAATCAGCAGTAATGTCCGGTTAGGTTTTTGCATATAACCGGTAATGTTTTTGTTCTTTGAAAATATTTAAATCTGTTAACCCATAAGGATTACGGAGCTCATTTTGAATTTGCATCCGTAATTTTCTAACTCTTTTGATACTGACGGATTTATTATGATTCTTGTGGCAATAAATTGCAACAAGCAGATAGGTAATAAGTTCTCCAAGGATTTGTACCATCAGTCCGTATTTGCTTTTTGCAATAAGATGATACAGTTGCAGGTGACGTTTCTACCATGCAAAAAACTTTTCGATATCCCATCTGAGCGTATAAATATTAGCGATTTGCTCAGTTGTCAAGTTCTTGACATAAGGAGTATAGAATGTCCGCGACTGTGTCCCCCCAGCCTGATGCTTTCGCAAGTCTAATTGGTAGGGGAAAAACAACCGCAGGTTATAAGAAAGAAAGATAAGATTATGAGGGGTTGGATTTTTTTGCTTTTGATACCATGTTCAGGGATCAGGGTTCACGGTTAGAAAGCGATGAAGATTGAACCCTGAACCATTGAACGGTTAAGTGTATGCTTTTTCAGAGAGATATTTTGTCTGAGAAATTCTGGCTGGCTTTTTCTACTAGGAGCCTGTCCGACAATCACCTTTTACAAAAAGCAAACTCCTAAAAATTTGA
>JACNLL010000012.1 GCA_014381545.1 Candidatus Desulfaltia bathyphila | reverse complement strand
TTATCGAAGCAAGCTTCGAGGAATTTCACCAGTAGAGATTAAAAAAACTGTGAACAGTTAACTGTGAACCGTGAACGGTTACGAATAAGGTGTTTACTGGGAACTGTAAACCGACAACCGTGAACGGTTACCTATTATCTATGATTTTTTCCTTATACCTTCCGGCTTTTTGTTTATTTTAAACTGATCTTCACTTGCGCCCTTAAAAAGAAGTGATTTCAACCAGTTAATTCCAAAATCCAGGCGGGCGATTTCATCTTCTCTTATCTTTTCCACAGTTTCATCATCAATTTTATATCGATCCAGAAATGAACTCTCAAAGATAAATTTTTTAAATTTATCGATGTTATAACTTACCAGAAAAAACATCTTCTTGCTCTGTTCCGTTAACATTACATTCTTCGGAAAGGACCTCTTTCTAACGACCAGGTCGGTCCAGCCGGCGTTTATTTCGTCATGAATATCAACCCCCTGATCCTTGCGCCATTCACGAACTGTCCATTCCTTATCCTCTTCAAAACCAAGGCAATGAGGTTCATGAACAAAAAAATAGAATCCTTCATCGTCCGCCCCTTCTTTGTGACTGAGTGAAGCGACACCAAGCGGATAATAACGGCAGGTGGTGGGCCTGTCTTCATAAATGACACATCCATCCTCTTTGACAAAAGGACATCTCTTCTTGTCAGATCCAGACGTATCATTATCTAAAAGCTTCAATGTTATAATAGGCAGATCTGTTTTTTCTAAAAGCTGAGGCTCAGTATAAATAGCTAAAAATTCTTCTGATGAAAGCTTCAGACGATTCTTTAGCCTGATAATGTCATAGGGTGTCAGTATAATATTAATATCTCCGCAACATTTGGTAAAACATTTTATCCCTTTATGACATTTGAACTTAAATCTGCTGTCAAGTGAAAGTTTGACCGGCTCTATGCCGGCCATTGTATTGGGTATGTCCATAGTTTTTTCCTTTCGTTTTTTTAAATAAGCTTTTCTCATATCCTAATAAAATATTCAATGTCAATTACTTGATAATCATTTAGCAAAACACCCCCTGTTTTTGCCGACACTTGTGGAAATCTTCAATTAAATCTTGATTTAAGCGTAAGTTTGCTATATTTTTAAAAATTAACAATAAGCAAAAGAAGTTATTTAACCCTTTTTTATATTCCGGCTTGTCCGGGTCAGGATATTGTGATGAAGAAACCATCCTGTTTTGAATTCCAGCAAGGACGTATTTTTGTGGGTCGTCTTCCTCACGGCAAAGATTTGATTCTTTCTGTCGAGGAGTTCTGTGAAGATGCCTCGATTCAAATGGCGACATTTTCAGTTATCGGCGCTGTTTCTTCCGCTACTATAGGCGCTTACGATCAAAAGCAACAGGTTTATGTAACCGTTAAAGAGGAAGCGCCGCTTGAAATCGTAAGCTGCATGGGCAATGTTTCGTTAAAGGACGGCAAGCCGTTTATTCATGCTCATATTCTACTTGCTGATGAACAGGGGAAAACAATCGGCGGGCATCTTTTTTCTGAAACCATTATCTTTGCCGGAGAAATAAATCTGCAGGAATTAACTGGCAAACCAATGAAAAGAACCTATGATAATGATACAGGACTTATGCTCTGGGAATAGCCCAAGGAGGTTAAATGCAACTGACAATTACAAAATCGGATATATTAAAACCCAAGCCTGATGATTCAAATCTTGGTTTTGGGTCTATATTTACCGATCACATGTTTAACATGGATTATAATCCTGAAAACGGGTGGCATAATCCACGAATTGAACCATATGCCCCTATTGAAATGGATCCTGCAACAGCAGTTCTCCACTATGGACAGGCGGTATTTGAAGGGCTGAAAGCTTATAAAACAGATTCGGGCGCTGTACGGTTTTTCAGGCCAAAAGATAATTTCAGACGGCTGAACCGATCCTCCCGAATGCTTTGCATCCCCGAATTTGACGAGGAGTTTGTCTTTGATGTCATGAAACAGTTGATTGCGCTGGAAAAAGACTGGATTCCAGGCGCGCCGGAAACCTCCCTGTACATAAGGCCGACAATTATCGCGACAGATCATTTTCTGGGTGTACGCGCTTCATATACATATCGTTTCTTTGTTATACTTTCTCCGGTTGGCGCATATTATTCAGAAGGCTTTAATCCGGTTAAAATCTGGGTGACAAAGAATCATGTCAGGGCTGTGCGCGGCGGAATAGGGGAAGCCAAAACAGCCGGAAACTATGCGGCAAGTCTCTATGCGGGCGAAGAAGCCAACAAAAACGGTTATACACAGGTGCTGTGGCTTGATGGCGTCCATCAGAAGTACATTGAGGAGGTCGGGTCTATGAATATATTTTTTGTCATAGAGGATGAGTTGGTGACCCCTATGTTAAATGGAAGTATTTTGCCCGGCATTACCAGAGATTCTGTAATAACTATGGCAAAAAAATGGGATGTAAGGGTTAGTGAAAGGCAGATCAGTATAGATGAACTGATTGATGCACACGAGAGCGGAAAACTCCAGGAAATTTTCGGGACTGGAACTGCCGCGGTTATTTCTCCTGTTGGTGAAATGAAATACGGCGACAGAGTTATAACTATAGGTGGCGGAAAAGTAGGGCCGATGGCAAACAGGCTCTATCAAGTCATAACCGACATCCAGTATGGCAGAACAGAAGACGCGATGGGATGGATTGAAGAGGTTTAGATTTTCTCCGGGAGCTTATTATGAAACAATCCAGAACGTCGAACCATCTGCAATCCTTTATTTCAAAAATGGAAAAGGAAGGGCTTGAGCCGGTTGTTATTGATACATTTGCTTATTATTATAAAAAGGTAGTTGCCGGTGAAACAGGCCTTGTGTTTGATAAAGATATAAGGCCTCTAAATGCGGACGAAATTGAAAATGCGGATAATATCGGCCAATATGCCGATGCAGGGGAAAAAGTCTTAAAAAATGCCGTAATGATAATATTAAACGGCGGATTAGGCACTACTATGGGCCTTATAAAGCCCAAATCCATTGTCAGGGTAAAAAACGGCAAAAGCTTTCTTGAGATAATATTAAAGCAGGCGCAAACAAAAAATGTCATGCTGTCATTGATGAACAGCTTTAGCACACATCAGGATACCCTTTCTGCTCTATCACGGATAAATCCGCCCAGCCTTCCCATAATATTTATTCAGCACAAATTCCCCAAGATACTCCGTGACGGATTTGGCCCCGCAACCTGGCCGCAAAACCGGGACATGGAGTGGAATCCACCCGGCCATGGCGATGTCTATACAGCCCTTTATACATCCGGGACCCTGCAATATCTGCTTGATAGAGAAATAAGATATGCTTTTATTGCCAATTCCGATAACCTGGGCGCTACAATGGATGTTTCCCTTCTTGGTTACTTTTCCGAAAACAGGTTTCCTTTTATGATGGAAGTAGCAGAAAGAACTCCAAGCGACTTAAAAGGAGGGCATATTGCCAGACATAAAAACGGCAATTTGATTTTGCGTGAAGCAGCCCAGTGCCCGGAAGATGAATTGGATGCCTTTAGAGATATAAGCAGGTACAGATATTTCAACACAAACAACATCTGGATCAGCCTGCCGGTATTAAAGGAGCTTATTGAAGAATATGGGATAATCCGCCTTCCAATGATACTGAACCCAAAGACCCTTGACCCAAGGGATGAATCCAGCCCAAAAGTATACCATATCGAAACCGCGATGGGAGCCGCCCTATCCCTTTTTGAAAAGACACCGGCAGTGAGGGTGCCAAGATCACGTTTTTTTCCTGTCAAAAACCGCAACGATTTGCTCGCGGTACGTTCGGACTGTTATATCTTATCAAAAGAACAGTCTCTAATTTTAAACCCGGAAAGGAAATTAGATGAGATAAAGATAAATCTCGATCCTAAATATTATGATTCAAGGGATCTGCTTAATGAAAGATTTCCTATAGACGGCATTCCATCCTTAATCGATTGTGAATCTCTTACTATAAAAGGGGATGTTTTTTTTGAAAAAAACGTAACAATAAAAGGAAGGGTTACAATAACAAACAACGGCAAATCTCCGGCAAGAATAAAGGCAGGCACTGTTATAGACAGCGATTTAATTCTGTAAAGGTCTTGCTGATATACAGGCGCATTTTTTCTTGACATAATATAATCATACTATTAAGTTAAAAGTTTTTAATAATCATTTTCTGGATACATTTATGTTCGATAATTTAACCGGCAAGCTTACATCTGTATTTAAAAA
>JACNLL010000094.1 GCA_014381545.1 Candidatus Desulfaltia bathyphila | reverse complement strand
GCCTGCCTACGATCGAAGAATTGGAAGCAGAGTTAATGGTTAATTTGAAAAACGATAACAAATCACTTTGAAGTTATTCAAATGAACCAGGCTACACATTGCTTGATTGATTCAAAAGGACACTGAAGCACGTCAAATGTTTTGATGTTTTAGTGGGTTTGAATGATGATAAAATCAAAACTTTCTGAAAGAGACATCTGCACTAAATACATTACTCCTGCTATTACTAATGCCGGGGGGAATGTTATAATGCAATGGACGTTATATATTAAAACGAAAGAGGCATAACCCATTATTATAACACGATAAAAATATATTATCTCCTTGACAAAGAATAACCTCCTGATAGCATAAAGGCACCCAATTTATTAACCCTTAAGCATGCTAAAAGGAGGTTATCATGAGTAATCAAGAGATTATCAGGCGCAAGCAGTTTTGTCAAATTGTAAGTCAAATACATAAGTCTAATGAGTATCTAATAGTCGGTATAGACGTTGCCAAAGACAAGCATCACGCTTTTATGGGAACGACAACCGGAAAATCATTACTAAGAAAACTGATCTTTGAAAACAACATAGATGGCTTTTCTCGGCTGCTGAAGACAGTCGAGGCGATTAAGGTTCAAAACGGTCTTTCCAAAATCGTCTATGGACTGGAGCCGACCGGCAATTACCATAAGCCATTGGCCAGACATTTAATCCGTTGTGACTGTAATGTTGTGCTGGTCACCGGCCAGGCCGTCAAATACAACCGTCAGATTCTGGATGGTCGCTGGGATAAAAACGATACAAAAGATGCAGCTAATGTCGCAGACCTGGTTTCCAGGGGAAAATGTCTTTACTATGATTGTCCGTCACAAAGCATCATTGAGATTCGTGCTTTGCTGTCATTAAGAAGACGGCTGAAAAAAGAAGAGCACAGTCTCAGGATGCGAATCAGAAACAATCTGCTGGCTCAGTACTTTCCCGAATTAGACAGCTTTTACAGCGCATGTGAGAGTGAGACACTGGCGATTGTGGGTTGGTGCCTGACCCCTGATACGATTGCAACAATGGAATTTGGCAAGTTCTTTCAACTGGTAACCAAAACACGTCGGGGGATAGCCCAAACGCTCAGGTTGCGCAAGATCCATGACTTGGCAATTGAATCTATTGGTTGTCCTATGGGACCTGCAAGTGAATATGAAGCCGAGCTTCTTGTTGAAAAACTTAAGCAGGTGCGTAATCAGATAAAAGAAACCAATGATTTAATCGAAGACTTTTGTCTTGAATTTCCTGAATATAGTTATCTTTTGACGATACCGGGTTTTGGCCCTTACATATCTGCCAAGGTGTTGGCGTCGATTGGAGATCCTTTTCGATTTGAAAACCGAAAACAACTTATCAAGATGTCCGGATATGATTTGTGTGCAAATCGGAGCGGAAGAACAAGTGACAAAGCGATTCCGGTAATATCCAAAAAAGGCAACAGCGAGCTTCGCTATGCCTTGTACCAGGCAGCTAATGTGGCAGCCACAAAAGTTGATCTGTTCAGAGCATACTTTACCAAACTTCTTCGTGGAAGAGAACGTGAGCGTGGGATTAAAACAAAGATGCGCGTTAAACTGGCTGCAAAAATGCTGATAATTGCCTGGACTTTGATGAAAAAAAGGGAAGTATTTAATCCTGATTATCTAAATATAGAATAGACGATTTTACACCTTCGGCGAGAGAGCCCGATCATGGGCGTCGGGGCAAAAAGACCTCTGGAGGGACAATACTGGGCCTCTCACTGAACTTTGAAATCTGGATAAGGGATGATTAGCGGTAGCATTTAATTGCAGCATGCTGGATAATCGTAACGATCAGATGCGTGGTTCGCGATAGTGAGAGATTCGCCGAAAATTTTTTTGATAAACTATAAGGAGAAGTGCGCCCGTAAATTAGCCGCTCTTCTATCTTATTGAATTAATTTGTTTATTGAAAACGCATACTTTATGCTTGACAGAAGGATTATAGGATGTCCCCTAAGTTTTCCCAGGTATAAAAAACAAGGTCGTGGGTAAGTATGAAGCTTCACTCTGATAAGCACAGCATACGTGAGGATATGTCTTGGAAATCTAAAAAATTTGAGTTATCAATTTGTTGTCGTCAATAGCAGAAGTCTATAATAGGGGGCTTAGGAATGAGAGTATAGATTTAACAAAATATCAGTAACGACCTGAATCACCGACAACCTCCCCAATTGTGATATTTCAGGCCCGCTGAGCTCCTTGGTGCTCAGTGAATAAAACTATTACCCTAAATTTTTTCCATTATAAAAAATTCGTAACCGTAAAATCTCGAACATTTCCTATAAAAATCTACTTCGTTTCTAAATCCTTCAAAAACAGTTAACGCAACTTCATTTTCTTGATATTTTTTGATCAAACGAGGTAATTCATTTTCGATTGGTAAGTAATAATTGTTTAGCCATGACGATTCCGGTAATGTAAAATTTGAGATTAAGCTGAATCTTTCCTCCTTAATTGTTTCGATGTTTTCTCCAATGTTTTTTATATCTGGATACTCATCCTCAAAATATTCCACTACTTGGGGAGGCGGATCAGAAACAGTATATACAAGCTCTGTCACAGCTAAATAACCTTTGTTTCGCAAAAGTTGATGGCATCGTTTTAATCCATTTTGAAACCCCATAAAATATAATGCTCCCTCTGACCAAATAATATCAAAAGTTTTTTCCTCAAAATCCATGTCTAGCATTGATATATTTTTTGGGGTTATTTTTTCTGCGACCCTATACTTTTTTGCTTGTTCCATCAGTATATCAAGAAATGGCTGATGGTTATCCAGAGCGATAACTTCTCCATTTGAAACTTTTGCCAATTCTATTGTTTGCATTCCCTGGCCGCACCCGATATCCAAAATAAAGGGAGTTGGTTGAAATTTGGGAATAGAATTGAAGGCACGCTTGGTAGATTCATTATCTCCAGGGCCACTTCGTGGAAGCGCTTCACATAATTCGTATATATATTCAATTCCTTCCATAGAATGCCTTTTAGTAATTGATATTGAAGAATGATTATGTATCTATACAGCTATTCGCAAAACCCCAATTATAGATTTCTTGCCACTATACGACATTCTATATTATTATAGATATCATATAATTATCTAATATCATCTTTATTCAACGGCATACAATATAAAATTGATAATAATGCAGGATTGTCGTTATCAGAGGGCTAAACTGTTTGTAGTTTTTGGAAATATTATTGAAGATCCAAAATCCTCGTCATCTGAGGCAAACACAATTTTGTTTTAATGGGATAAGAACTGTTCCGGAGGAAGGAACTTCATGGAAGGATGAAGTATCTGATGCAATACTTTCTAAATTAAGACCGCCTGGAAAAGTACCTACTTTCATATTATCAATCTCTCCCTTTCTCTCTACTGGGTCTTTATATTCTGGAAACTACAAATAAAAGTAGTGACGCGTTACCAGATTAGCTTATTTTTTAAACTGCTCGATTCGATTATAATGAACAATTGTTTTTGTCAAATAAAAAATTAGCAGTAAATGAGCTTATATAAAGTCTCAATACGATAGAATATATGTGGCATAAAGATTTTACAGCGAAGGTAAGAAAAAATATAAGGATATAAGGTTAGAGAAGTAATAAAGTCAAATTTATCATTTCCTAGAACGGACGGCATATAGGTAACGATCATCACTTCCTACATATATAGTGTCACCAATAAAACCAGCCGACGACCATCTACAGGGCCATTTACCTTTCGGATGCTATCAAAATATGGCCAATATCTATTTAAAAGCCTTTTATCTTTTCTAATGCTTTTCCTGCAGTTTCTCTAACATATCCATCTTCATCCTTCAAAGCCTCAACCAAGGGCTCTACAGCTCTCTTATCCCCTATCTTTCCAAGGACCTCTGCCGCAGTCTTTTGAACATTCCAATCTTCATCCTTCAAGGCCTCAATCAAGGGATCTACCGCCCTCTCATCTCCTATCAGTCCAAGAGCTATTGCCGCTCCCCATCGAACAAGCAAATCTTCATCCTTCAAGGCCTCAATCAAGGGCTCTACAGCTCTCTTATCCCCCATCCATCCAAGAGCTTGTGCCACTCCCCACCCAACATAATCCCCATCATCTACTGGTATATGTCCCTCTTTCTGTCCCTCTTTCAAGGCCTCAATCAAGGGCTCTACAGCTCTCTTATCCCCTATCTTTCCAAGGGCCTCTGCCGCACCCCTCCGAACACTCC
>JACNLL010000052.1 GCA_014381545.1 Candidatus Desulfaltia bathyphila | reverse complement strand
TAGAGTTTCTTAAATCGATTTGCTTCTGTAGACTTCATAATGTATACTCCTTTTTTATAAGTGCCCGGAATTGGACACGTATAGGAGTTATACACTATTTTTGATTATTTTCCTGCCGCGTAGCGGCTTCGTTCAACAACCGGCTGCATAGCGACCGCTTGCAGCGGCGCGTGAGCCGGGGCGTTCGCTGTTCCTTAAAACACCGATTTTTATCCTATCCTTTTTATTCTTGACATTGTTAACGTTCATGTTAACATACCTTCATTATGAGGGAAATATTTTTCTATCGGTCTTCAACCGGTCATTGCCCAGTTGAAAAGTTTTTGGATTTATTACCATTCAAGCATGCTAAAAAAGTATCTTGGGTCCTGAGTCTGATAGAAGATCTTCCTATGGTGCCAAAACAATATTTCAAAAAACTCGTCAATACGGATGCTATTTGGGAAGTTCGAGTTAAATCTGGGGGCGAAGCGTACCGGTTGTTGGGCTTTTTTGATGGCTCTAATTTAGTGGTCCTTGATTATGCTTTTCAAAAGAAAACTCAAAAAACCCCTCAAAACGCAATCAAGACTGCTGAAGGACGAAAAAGAGACTATTTCAAAAGGAGGATAGGAAATGAGTGATCTACAAAATTATATTGCAAAACGTAAAGTTCGAGACTCAGACTTTGCCAAAGATTATGATAAAGGCTATAAAGATTTCAAGATTGGGGTAATGCTCAAAATTGCCAGAGAAGAATCCGGTCTTACACAGGAGCAGCTTGCCAAAAAGTTGAAAACGAAAAAATCAGCGATTTCACGCATTGAAAATCATGCTGAGGATATCAAATTATCAACTTTGGATAGATTTGCCCAAGCCTTAGGCAAGACGCTTCTTGTCGAAGTAGCATAAGATTGACACCGATTTTTTGTATCATGGCAACGGGTCAAGTCTGCTCTTGACTCTTGCTGAATGAATAAGAGTCAGCAGACTTGACCCGTTAAACGGCTTGCGGGTCCCCTCCAGGCGGACAAGCGCACTATGCGGTTCACAAAGCCTATCGGATCGAAGACTATCGGTGTCAAGTTCGTTTAGATCAGTCAGAACGATCTGCTTAAATTAAAGGAAGAGTTAAAAATAGATAGTTAAAAAGAAAAATGAAGAGATTTTTAGGGGAAATAAAGATGAACAAGAAATTATCTTTGGGGGCTTTTTTAATCCTATTTGCTATATTTCCTCTTTCGGCTATGGCTGACACGGTCGGAAGTTTTACTTATCTTGAAGGAAGAATAGAGATTATGAGTTCTGGTGAGGAGGTCAGGCCGGCGAAAATAGGTGATAAGGTAAAAGTTAGCGATATTATTTTTTCTAAGGGCCAATCAAAGGCTGAGATTACCTTTAATGATAGCAACATTATTAGGCTTGCCGAAAACACATCGCTGGAAATTGCCAGATATACGATGGGAAGAGAGCAACGCGATGAAGTTCTAAACCTATTCATAGGCAAGATCCAGAATATAGTGACCACAGTTTTTGGAAAAGCTTACAAGAAGAGAAGTCGTTATGAAGTGCATACACCCACCGCAGTGTGCGGTGTTCGAGGGACTGAATTCTTCGCCTACCATAAAGCAGGAATCAGTGGCGCAACATTCACAAAAGGACGGGGATATGTTTATAGTATTAATGTGCCTGATCAGATAATGTCTATCGAGGCGGAACAATCCATGGTGGTCATAAGCGCTGATAAGGTGCCTCAAGTAAAACCGGCCACTCCTGAAGATATTAAGAAACACAGGAAAGATACGATCCCTTCGAAAAAAATAGAGGGAAAACAGACAAGGATTAAAAAAACTACCGCGCACAAAAAAAAGAGTTCTCTTAAAAAAGGTAAGGACTTAAGTGGCAAGGTTGGCAAAAGTGGATTCGGTAGTCAGATCGATAATATGGGTTCAAAAGGCCTTGGTCATGAAATTGGTAGCGTAAGTGGAACTAAAGGTGGTGGTTCCGGTGGCAGCGGCGGCAGCGGCGGCGGTGGTTCCGGTGGCAGCGGCGGCAGCGGCGGCGGTGGTTCCGGTGGCAGTGGTTCCAGTGGCGGCGGCAGCGGCGGTTCCGGTGGTGGCGGCGGTTCCGGTGGCGGTGGTGGTGGTTCCAGTGGCGGAGGTTCCGGTGGCAGCGGTGGTGGTGGCGGCGGTGGCAGCGGTGGTGGCGGTGGGAGGTAGATTGAAGCTCCCCGCCGCAAGCAGCGGGGAATGCGCTCGCTTTTGCGATTCAACTTCAAAGTGCACCACATAAGCTAACCTGGATTATAGCTAAGACATGTACTACAGACAAACCTTGCCATGTCTAAAAAGAAGCCTCTTAAGTACAGAAAATTGCTCAAACAATTAATACTTTTTCCACAATAGCACAGTATGGCTACGCCTTATCTGTGGTCTATCGATTATTGTAAAACCATTCTGCTCGGCCACAGAAATGCATATTTCAAAATCCTTTTCCGGCACATGTCCCTTTGGTTCTGTTACCAGAAATTTCCCATTTGGTTTTATCGATTCGTATATCTCAGAAAAAAAGCCGGGAGCATCAGGAATTTCATGAACAACTGCAAAAGCAAGAGCAAAATCGATTTCTTCTGTAAGGTCATCTAAACAAAGTGAATTCCGATGACATATACGTGTTTCGATTCTATCCGACAGCCCTGTTTTACGGGCGCGTTTTTCGAGCGACCTAATCATCCTGTCCTGCATATCCACACATATAACCCTTCCATTTGAACCAACCATCCTGGCAATGGGTAAACTGAAAAATCCCATTGCACATCCCACATCCAGAACCTTCATACCATTTTCAATATAATGGCCAAGTATCTTTTGAGGATTTTGGAATAATTTTCTAATAGGGCTGGCAAGTAAATAACCAACCCACACAGGACACATTTTTTCAGCCATCTCTTTTCCTTTTTTTATTTATTTAAAAACCTATGCATTATAAATCTGCGCAAATGGAGCGGTAGTCTTGATTTTTATATAATATATGATTATAGTTTAAAATTATGAAAGAAAAAAATGAAAAAATACCGAATCCCAAAGAGCTTGAAAAGGAAATAAGTGAATTTTTGGCTAAAAAGTTCGGGAATAATGTTAAAATTGTATCTCCGATAGTTGTTCCTCAGAGAGTCACAGCGGAAAAGGAAGGAAAAGAGCCAAAAAAGAAAAAAAGACTGGATTTTGACTTAAAACCTGAAGATCTTATCTCCCACCTTGACCAATATATCGTTAAGCAGGATAAAGCCAAGGCCATTCTATCTACAAAAATTTGCACCCACTTCAATCGCATCAAACACGCACAAGATTCTCCGGAAAGCGTCAATGAAATAGTCGGCGGCATTAAGAATAATGTTCTTATGATCGGGCCTACCGGTGTCGGCAAGACGTACATGATTAAACTTATCGCAAAAAAAATCGGTGTTCCGTTTATCAAGGGAGATGCAACAAAATTCAGCGAAACAGGTTATGTTGGAGGGGACGTAGAGGATCTGGTTCGTGATCTGGTCAGAGAGTCTGACGATGATATTGAACTCGCTCAATACGGCATCGTATATATAGATGAATTAGACAAAATTGCATCAAGCCGCAACCTGATAGGGGCTGATGTATCACGAACAGGCGTGCAGCGTGCTCTGCTAAAACCGATGGAAGAAACCGATATTGATTTAAAGGTTCCACACGATCCTATTTCGATGCTTCAGGAAATCGAACGATATCGTAAAACAGGCAAACGTGACAAGCGTACCATAAACACCAAAAACATTCTGTTTATCATGAGCGGAGCCTTCGGCGACCTGTCCAAGATAATTAAAAAGCGTGTAGCCGAGCAGGGCATCGGTTTCGGCGCTTATATTACAAACCCAAAGGAACAAACCGAATTTCTGCAACAGGTAACACCTGAAGACCTGATAACATACGGATTTGAGTCCGAATTCGTGGGACGCCTGCCTATAAAGGCTGTTTTTGAAAAATTGACAGAAGAAGACCTTTACGAAATTTTAAAAAATCCCAACAACCCCATAATCCTTGGAAAAAAACTTGATTTTGCAGCATATGGCATTGAGGTTAAGTTCGAAGATGAAGCGCTCCGTATTTTATCAAAACGGGCTTTTATCGAAAACACCGGGGCCAGAGGTCTGGTAAGCGTCTTTGAAATGGCCCTGCTTTTGTTCGAAAAAAAATTGCCGTCAACTAATATTAAAAAATTCCCTGTAACCGCTTTTGTTGTTGAAAAACCTGAAAAAGCGCTTGAAACTATTTTATCACCTTTAAACGAAGAAAAGTTAACAGCAAGCTTTAACGAGCTTGCAGGCAAGGAAAAAGAATTTGTTAAAGAATATGTGCAAACAAACAGTCAGAGGTTGAGTAAAAGATACAATCTGACCATGACCCAGTCACGCATAGATATCGTCGCATCTTTTTACTGCAAACATATAATGGACATTGGACACGTTGTTGAAAAGATAAAAACTTTTTATGATGAAATTAAAAAAATAGAATTATTCTTTTTTCAAAATAGCGATATTAATATAGTTATGGAAGAAGATGCCGTTGACTTTATTATTAAACAGTTTATTAATTCCGGCATTAAACTTGAAGAATTCTACCAGCAGCTAATAATCGATTTTGAATTAGGGTTTAAACTTATTAGAGAAAAAACCGGGAAAAACCGTTTCTTCATTACAAAACAAGCCCTTTTAGGACCAGAGTCTTTTATAAGCAATCTTATTAAAGACGAACTTAAAAATTGATGGCGTCGTAAAAAGTCCCATCTACTGTGTTGTAGTATTTTTTCAGACCCTCGACATACTATGTGTATGCCTTCGGTCCTGAAAAACTACTACGCCTTGTATATGAACCTTTTTACTTAGCCATCTGCAGTTAAATTCGTTTTTTGTAAAAGGATAATAATACTTAATGATTGGAATATCAAAACTTTACTGCGGAACAGTCGAGCCGTCGGACGCACTTCGTTATGGACGTATGTCGTCACGACTACCTTCCCATCTTCTACAATTTTCCAAAGATAAACGACCGGTAGTTGTATGGAACATTACAAGGCGATGCAATTTAAAATGTGTGCACTGCTATGCGCATGCAAAGGATCTCTCCTTCAAGAACGAACTTTCCACAAAAGAGGGAAAAATTCTGCTGGATGATCTTGCGCAATTCGGCGTGCCTGTGATCTTATTTTCAGGTGGAGAACCGACGATCAGAAAGGATCTGCCTGAGCTTGCAGCCTATGCTGTCAGCAAAGGAATGCGGGCCGTAATATCCACAAACGGAACTCTTATATCGCAGAAAATGGCGCGCATACTAAAGGATATCGGTCTTTCATACGTAGGCATCAGCATTGATGGAATGGAAGAGATTAACGACCGTTTTAGAGGAGTTAAAGGCGCTTTCAATGCGGCTTTAGAAGGAATTAAAAATTGTAAAGATGCTGGAATTAAGGTAGGGCTTCGTTTTACAATTAACAGGTTTAATGCAGATGAAATTCCAAAGATATTCAAGCTGCTTGAAGATATGGAGATTCCAAGAGCTTGCTTTTATCATCTGGTTTATGCAGGACGTGGAACAGATCTTATTAAAGATGATTTATCCCATGATGAAACCAGGTCAACTGTTGATTTAATAATGGATCTTACAAAAAGGTTGCATGACGGTGGAAAGCCAAAAGAAATATTAACCGTTGATAATCATGCTGATGGTCCATACCTGTATTTAAGGCTTCTTAAAGAAAATCCCAGGCGGGCCGAAGATGTCCTTGAACTTCTCAAAATGAATCAAGGGAACAGCTCGGGCATAGGAATCGGCTGTGTTAGCTGGGACGGCAAGGTCCATGCCGATCAATTCTGGCGTCATCACAGTTTCGGAAATATCAAGGATCGTCCCTTTTCTGAAATCTGGACAGATACCTCGGAACCGCTTATGAGAAAGCTTAAAGAAAAGAAAAAACATGTAACAGGCAGATGCGCAACCTGCCGCTGGCTGGATATTTGCGCCGGAAATTTCAGGGTTCGTGCCGAAGCCACAGGGGATCTCTGGGCGCCTGATCCTGCATGCTATCTTAGAGATGAAGAAATCTCCTAAATAAAAAGGAATGACATATGCTATTCCCTGATTACAGGCCAAGACGTTTGCGGCAAAACGAGGCGTTTCGCCGAATGGTGCGCGAAACCGCCCTTTCAATAGATGACCTTATCTTTCCGCTTTTTGTTATTGACGGCAGAGGAGTTAAAAACCCCATACAATCAATGCCCGGTCATTATCAGTTATCAATAGACAATCTGGTCAAAACAGCCCAAAAGGCTTTTGATCTTGGCATTCCGGCTATTATGCTTTTCGGGATTCCGGACAAGAAAGACCCGCTTGCAACGAGCGCTTATGCAAAAAACGGAATCGTCCAAAAAGCAATAAAGACGCTGAAAAATAAAATCCCGGAACTTGTTGTAATAACCGATGTCTGTCTCTGTCAATACACAGATCATGGCCATTGCGGTATTGTGGACGGCCAGATCATAGATAACGACGCTACATTGGATCTTCTTGCTCGAACAGCTTTATCTCATGCAAGGGCAGGCGCCGATATGGTGGCCCCTTCAGACATGATGGACGGCCGCGTTGCTGAAATCCGCAATATGCTGGATGAAAACAGTTTCAGCAATATCCCAATAATGTCATACTCAGCCAAGTATTGCTCGGCCTACTACGGGCCGTTTCGTCACGCAGCCGACTCAGCCCCAAAATTCGGGGATCGCAGAACATATCAGATGGACCCCGCAAATGCTATTGAAGCAATCAGGGAAGTTACAATGGATATTGAAGAAGGGGCGGATATAATAATGATAAAGCCGGCCCTTCCTTATCTGGATATTATCTGCCGCATCCGGGATGAAATCGATCTCCCTGTTGCCGCATATAATGTCAGCGGCGAGTATGCAATGATAAAGGCTGCCGATAAAATGGGATGGCTGGACGGCAAAAAAGTTATGATGGAGACACTCACCTCAATCAAGAGAGCCGGCGCCGACATGATACTGACCTATTTTGCCATTGAAGCCGCAAAAGAGCTGATTAAAAAATGAACATCGAACATCGAACGTCCAACATCGAACGTTGAATGGGAAAAAATGTAACCTGTGAACGTTTACAAAATAACTTATCATGACAAAAAAATTAAATCATACATCAACCCCAAAGCCTCATCAACATGCTGAAAACAAAGAAGCATCTCTTAGGCTTGTAGCATGGGAAACTACGCGCAACTGCAACCTCTCCTGCAAGCACTGCCGCGCATCTGCAACTAAAGGCCCTTATACCGGAGAACTTGATACCCAGGCTTCTATCCGGCTTCTGGATCAAATAGCAACGCTTGGGAAGCCGATAGTTATTCTTACCGGCGGTGAACCCCTTTTACGTCCCGATATATTTGAACTCGCGAGTTACGGCACGAATAAAGGGCTCAGGATGGTTATGGCCCCCAATGGAACTCTGATAACAAAATCCAATGCAAAACTGATGGCCGATTCAGGCATTAAACGGGTAAGCATCAGTATAGACGGGGCCACAAAAGAAAGTCATGACAGCTTCAGGGGAGTAAGTGGGGCTTTTGAAGGAGCTCTCAACGGTATAGAGCTGATCAAGGAAGCAGGAGTGGAATTTCAGATAAACACCACTATTACAAAAACCAACCTTGACCAGATCCCCAGGATCCAGGAGCTTGCCGTAAAGCTCGGCGCGGTTGCCCACCATATTTTTCTTCTGGTTCCAACAGGCCGCGGCAAATATATTGTAGATCAGGAAATAAGTGCTAAAGAATATGAACGCACCTTGAACTGGTTTTATGACCAAAGGGAGAAAACTCCTCTGCAACTTAAAGCCACATGCGCACCACATTATTATCGCATACTCAGACAAAGGGCAAAAAAAGAAGGAAAGACGGTCACATTTAAAACTCACGGTCTGGATGCCGTTACCAGGGGGTGTCTTGGAGGCACAGGCTTTTGTTTTATTTCGCACAAAGGAATAGTGCAGCCGTGCGGTTTTCTCCAGCTTAACTGCGGAGATATTACAAAAACATCGTTCGCGGATATCTGGAAGAATTCAGAAATCTTCAAATTATTGCGCGATGCCAATAATTTGAAGGGCAAATGCGGAAAGTGTGAATTCAAAAAAGTATGTGGCGGCTGCAGAGCAAGAGCTTATGAGGCAACCAAAGACTTTCTGGCTGAAGAACCGCTTTGCAATTACCAGCCGGTCTCATCTTGAAGGGGAATAAAGATAGCCTGTATACAACGATGGATTAATCATCATGTTTGCAATCTCTTTAACGGATGACTCTGCAATAAACTTCAGGATGGAAAACTTCTTCTTCGGCGCATAAACAGCAGAAATCTTCCCCTTAATCCCGCCCATGCGGCCAGCCCATTCTATTGCGTCTTCGAGATTCCCAAGACGGTCGATGAGCCCAAGATTTTTTGCCTCCTCTCCGGTAAAAATACGTCCGTCAGCGATCCCTTCCACTTTAGATAAATCCATCCCTCTTCCATTAGCAATATCCACAATAAATTGTTTGTGAATCCGGTTGGATAAATTTTGGAGGATACTTCTTTCATCCTTTGTCATCTCACGAACCGGAGAGCCGATATCTTTGTACTGGCCGCTCTTGACGACAACAGGGACCATGCCGATTTTATGGAGGAGGTCCTGAAAATTTACAAAACCCATGATAACGCCTATGCTGCCGGTTATAGTGCCTGGATTCGCAACAATGCCGTCGGCGCCTGCGGCGATATAATAACCCCCGGATGCGGCAACAGCGCCCATAGAAGCTATAACCTTCTTTGTCTTGACTGTTTTTCTGATTTCCCTGAAAATTTCCTGCGCAGGCCCGACAGCGCCGCCGGGAGAATCGATGCGAATTACTATAGCCTTGATGGAACTGTTTTCACGAAAACGTTTAAGACTATGAATTATATCCTTAGAAGAAGTAATATTGCCGGTTAACTCAACTATTCCGACCTTTTCTCCTCCTGATTTTAAAAGATCGTCAAAATCAGCATCCTTTGTAGCAAGCATAAAGACCAGGGATAAGCCAATAAAAGCCGTAACCATTATTGATGAAAAGATCAGAATAAAAAAAAGATATGGATGGCGTCTGGAAAACATGAAATTAATCCTGACAAATAAAATAGTTATCCTTACTGCTCATTTGATTCATTCTGAAGATTCTCGCGCAGGATATCTCCAAAAGCAGATGTTGCGGGACTCATGTTATCTATATATTCACCTAAAAGCGCCTTGTCATCCTCGATATCAAGCCGCTTGATTGAAAGACCAATTCTTCTTTCCTCGCCGTTAATATTCATAACCTTTGCTGTTATGACATCGTTGATATTGAATTTCCCAACAGGGGTTTTTATTTTTTCGGCGCTGATTTCAGATACATGCACAAGACCTTCAATTCCTTCTTCCAATTCCACAAAAACCCCAAAATCGGTTATATTTGTAACTGTGCCCGTAATCTCTTTTCCAACCTCATAACGCTCTGCCACAGTTGTCCAGGGATCTGTTTCGAGCTGTTTGATTCCAAGAGAAAACCTTTCGTTCTCCTTTTCAATATCAAGAACTATAGCCTGAATTACATCCCCTTTACTATACAGCTCGGACGGATGTTTTATCCGCTTGGTCCAGGAAATATCCGAGATATGAACAAGGCCGTCGATTCCTTCATCTATGCCGACAAAAAGGCCAAAATCGGTTATATTTTTGACTTTTCCCTCAATGGTTGTCCCGACAGGATACTTTTCACTAATTACATTCCATGGATTTGGAACAACCTGTTTCATCCCGAGTGAAATGCGTCTGTTCTCAGGTTTTATATCAAGTACTACAGACTCAACAGCATCTCCAATAGATACGACCTTGGAAGGATGGCGAATCTTTCTGGTCCATGACATCTCAGAAACATGAATCAGCCCCTCAATGCCCTCCTCCAATTCTACAAATGCGCCATAATCTGTCAGGCTGACAACCTTGCCGGTAATACGGGAGCTGACCGGATATTTTTCTGTAACGGTTGCCCAGGGGTCCTCGGTAAGTTGTCTCATGCCGAGCGAAACCCTTTCTTTTTCAAGATCAAAGCTCAATATCTTAACGGTTATCTTATCGCCAACTGAAAAAAGTTCTGAAGGATGTTTAACACGCCCCCACGAAATGTCCGTAATATGCAGCAGACCATCAACACCGCCAAGATCAACGAATACGCCATACTCGGTAATATTCTTTACAATACCTTCAACAACCTTGCCTTCATGTATGGATTCAAGAGTTGCAGATCTTTTAGATTCGCGTTCCAGCTCAAGAATAACCCGTCTGGACAAAACTATATTGCTGCGCTTTCGATTATATTTTAAAATTTTAAATGTAAAAGTCTTCCCTACCATCTCGTCGAGATTGCGGATAGGGCGCAAATCAGCCTGTGATCCTGGCAAAAAGGCCTGCACTCCGATATCCACGGAAAAGCCGCCCTTTACACGGGCTAAAATAACCCCTTCGATAGTTTCGTCGTTATCGTAAGTGCTCTTAATGTCTTCCCATATCTTTACCTTTGCGGCCTTTTCTTTTGAAAGGACAACGCGTTCTTCCTCTTCATCCCAGTATTCAACCATTACCTCAACATCGTCTCCAATAGAGGCGTTAATATTACCATGATCATCCTTAAATTCCTGAATCCGTATTTGCCCCTCTGATTTATAGCCGATGTCAACAAGCACATAATCCTTGTCAACCGCAATTATCCTGCCGGTAACAAGTTCTCCTTCTTCGAAACGCTTAAAGCTTTCAGCGTACATATCATCATAGTTTTTCTCGCGGTCGCCGGAGTCTTGAACATCTTTTGACGGTTGATCATCAACAGGCTGATCAGATTTTAACTCATCGTTTTGCTGTTTAACCTCTTCACCAGTCTGCTCTTCGCCAGTCTGCTCCGTACCAGCCTGGTCCGCCAAATCGTTTTTGTCTGTTTTTTCGGTTGAATTGTTTTCTTCAAAATTATCCATTAACCAATATTCCCCCTTAACATGTATTTAATGTCGCAACCAATAAGAGATTGCATAATCTTACTTTTATAACAACTTAATATTAAAAAAACAACCTAATATTCACTTAAGCTGTTCCGCAGCATCTGCGCAAAAACGAAGTTCTTGATATACCTCTGGTCTCTGAACACCTAACACATGCATTTGCCTATATGTGAAAGCATAAGCTCGACCACTTCGTCTGCGGAAAGATAGGTTGAATCTACTATTATAG
Source organism: Candidatus Desulfaltia bathyphila (assembly GCA_014381545.1). GTDB lineage: Bacteria > Desulfobacterota > Desulfobacteria > Desulfobacterales > ETH-SRB1 > Desulfaltia > Desulfaltia bathyphila. Next base: position 11,342 of record JACNLL010000052.1, on the reverse strand, counting down.
CATCATCAGCCGGTTTTAATGGGGCCAGAGACCTGGTCCTGTCATTTTCATCCCGTTGGTTGATATCCTGTTCGATTTCATCTATTGTCAGGGAGGTTTTTGACGACAATTCCTTATAACGCCTTAATGCCCTTGTTTTGCATGATGCATCTAAAAAAAATTTTATGTCGGCGCTTGGAAACACGACAGTGCCCATGTCGCGTCCCTCAAACACAACGCCTTTCCCGTTACCCATATTCCTTTGCAAATCCAGAAGATATCTCCTTACAACCGGCCTTGCGGAAACAGCCGAGGCAAGCATCGAAATTTCAGAATTTCTTATTTGATCTGTGATGTCTTTATTATTTGAAAATAGACGGGATCCTTCTTCTGCAAATACGAATTTTAAGTCCAGAGACATGCATAAATTTTCAAGTCCAACATCGTCATCATGGCTCAATCCTTTAGATTTTGCTTCAAATGCAACCCCCCTGTAAAGAGCTCCTGTATCAATATATCTGTAACCAAGCCTTTTTGCCAGGCTCCGGCTTACCGTGGTTTTACCCGCCCCTGCCGGACCATCTATTGTGATAAGGAGAGGTTGCATAATACCTTCTCAAGCGTCTTAATAAAACGAATATTCTCATTACGAAGCCCGACATTAATTCTAATATAGTGAGGATAACCATAAGATGTCATGGACCTGACAATAACCCCCTGCCTGAGCATCTTTTCAAAAATCTCATCAGCATCTTTTTCAACATCGATCAGAAAAAAATTTGCCTGGGAAGGAAAATATTTAATTCCCAGCCTTTCAAGAGAATCGTATAAGAAATCTAAACCTTCTTGAACAAGATCTACAGTCTTTTGCAAAAATTTTTTATCTTCAATGGCCGCAATAGCGGCTACCTGGGCCAGCGAATTTGCATTAAAGGGCAGTCTTATCCTGTTTATCAGATCCGCTATTTCCTGGGGCATTATTCCATAGCCGATTCTAAGACCTGCCAGGCCATAAGCCTTGGAAAAAGTACGAAGCGTAACTATAGCTACATCTGCATTAAGATAATCAATGCTTCTTGCGCATTTTTTATCTTGAACAAATTCGATATATGCCTCGTCTACCACAACAACTACTTCGGGAATACCTTCCAGAAAGGTTTCAAAATCGGTTTTAGAAAAAACGGTTCCGGTTGGATTGTTGGGATTGCACAAAAAAACCATGCGGGTTTTTGGAGTAATCCTGCTTTGTATGCTGTTTAAGTCAATTGAAAGTGAATTCAACGGCACATATACAGGGATAGCTCCAACGCTACGGATCATTATATCGTACATAACGAATGAGGGCCACGGCATAACCACCTCATCGCCGGCTTGCGTTAATGTTGTTGTAAGCATGCCTATAATCTCATCAGAACCGTTTCCTAAAACAATATTCCCCTGTCTGATTCCCAGACTTTCAGAGATTTTTTTTGTTAAATCATGACCGCCAGCATCAGGATAGCGGTTAACGTTTTCAATGGCTCCCTTAATAGCCTCAACCGCCTTGGGAGACGGTCCCAGGGGGTTTTCATTTGAAGCAAGTTTTATGGAATCACTAATGCCGTATTCCCTCTCAAGCTCTTTAAGAGGCTTGCCCGGAGAATACGGCTGTATTGATAGTATATAATCGGGAATTTTCAGGCTCATTTTTCTATACCTTTATTCGTTGTGTATTGCCGCCTTTCTACCCTGTTCAATAGCCTCCATATTAAGAGGTATAAATTTAGGTTTTTTTGCAAACTCCTTTTTGACGGATTCCTTCATTAAGTCAAAATCAACTACTTTGCTGCGCGCAACAAAAGCGGCAAGGGCTACAATATTTGCGGCTCTTACATTGCCAAGCTCCTTGGCAATATCATTAACAGGGACTATAAGTTCATCAACATCGCTGCGCTGTGATCTAATTGGAATCAATGAACTGTTAATCAATATAACACCGCCCGGCTTCACCATTGGCGCAAATTTTTCCAAAGAGGGCCGGTTCATGGCGACAAGATGCATCGGATTTCTAATTATCGGCGAACCAATCGGTCTGTCGCTGATAACAACCGTACAGTAAGCTGTTCCGCCACGCATTTCAGGGCCATAGGAAGGAATCCATGCCACCTCAAAACCTTCCTCCATGGCTGTATGCGCAAGAATCTTCCCGATTAGAAGTATCCCCTGCCCGCCAAAACCGGCAAACATCACCTCGCTTTGCATTCTTGCCTCCTCAATCTTTTTTTCCTGTTTCATTCAGGCGTTTTAAATTCACCAAGCTTATAATAAGGAAGTAATGTCTCTTCTGCCCACTTTATTGCCTGCACCGGAGTAAGTCCCCAGTTTGTTGGGCATGTGCTTACAACCTCCACCAAGCTAAAGCATCTGCCTTCCAGTTGATACTGAAATGCTTTTTTGACGGCTTTCTTTGCCCTGACAATATACTTTGGCTTTATTACCGATTGCCTTGTAATATATCCGGGTGTTTCAAGAGCCGAAAGCAATTCCGCCATCTTTATCGGCATACCGCACTCTTCAACCTTGCGCCCAAAAGGAGAAGTGGTTGTGCGCTGCCCGAGCATGGTGGTTGGCGCCATCTGCCCACCCGTCATGCCATAGACAGCATTATTTACAAAGATGGTTGTAAACTTTTCCCCCCGGTTTGCGGCATGAATTATCTCTCCCATTCCAATGCTTGCCAGGTCGCCGTCACCCTGATAGGTAAAAACGATTAAATCCGGTCTGACTCTCTTTATCCCTGTAGCCATAGCCGGCGCACGACCGTGGGCCGCTTCCTGAAAATCAAAGGTAAAATAGTTATAAGCCAAAACCGCGCACCCAACAGGCGCAATACCGACGGTACGACCCTTGATGCCCAGTTCATCGATCACTTCGGCTACCAGCCTGTGTATTATGCCATGGGTACATCCAGGGCAGTAATGGGTATGCTTGTCAGAAAGAGCTTCCGGTTTTGAAAATGTCTTGCCCATTGATATTTATGCTCCTTTACAAAAAAGATTTAACAGCTTCGATAACCTCTTCCGGAGTCGGCACATCGCCGCCACACTTCCCATACCATCTGACAGGAAGTTTACCTTTAACAGATCTCTCCACATCCTCCACCATCTGTCCCATGCTCATCTCTATGCTCACAACTACCTTGCAGCTTTCTTTGGAAGCAGCTTCATATATGGCTTTTTCAGGAAATGGGAAAAGAGTTTGAGGCCTTACCATTCCAACTTCAAGCCCTTCATCTTTCATATTATCTATGGAGGTTTTGCATACTCTGCTCATTGTTCCATAACTTACAATGAGCGCCTTGTAATCAGACTCTATATTATAAAGTTCGTATCTTATCTCCTCCTGCTTCATCCGGTCATACTTGGCTTTTAACATAAGATTATGTTCGTTTAGCTTGCCTGCATCCAGAAAAAGAGACTTTACAAGGTTGCGCTTGTTGCTTCCGCGTGTGTCCATTCCGTTTGTAGCCCATTCATCCTTGTTGGTCGGCTCTGACTTGAGGTGATCAGGAAATTCTACCGGTTCCATCATCTGGCCTATCAAGCCGTCGCCTAAAAGCATCACCGGGTTGCGATACTTTTCCGCAAGAGGAAAGGCAAGCATTACCATCTCAACGGCCTCCTGAACACTTGCGGGCGCCATGACAAGCAACCTGTAGTCGCCATGCCCTCCGCCTTTTGTTGACTGGAAGTAATCAGCCTGGGATGGAAGTATTCCTCCCAGTCCGGGACCGCCTCGCATAATATTTACAAACACGGCCGGGCACTGGGCGCCGGCAATATAGCTGATCCCTTCACTCATCAGGCTTATCCCTGGGCTCGAGGAGGTAGTAAAAACCCTGGCACCGCACGCTGACGCTCCAAAAAGCATATATGAAACCGCAACTTCGCTTTCTCCCTGCAAAAACACTCCGCCGACTTCAGGCATCCGGCGGGACAGGTATTCTGCAACTTCGGATTGAGGAGTAATAGGATAGGCAAAATAATTAAGACATCCAGCCCTTATCGCAGCCTCTCCGATAGCTTCGTTCCCTTTCATTAATATCTTTCCCATAATATTCCTTTGTTTATGCCGGCTGCTTCGGCCTGTCTTCGATCTCTTCGGTTATGGTTATGGCAACATCCGGGCACATAATGCAGCATGTTGCGCAAAAAATACAATCTTCGGGGCGTGCCTGATATACGGGGAAATAGCTCTTTGTGTTGATTTCTTCAGACAGTTCCAAAACCTTTTTAGGGCATACGGCCACACATAGCCCGCACCCTTTACATCTGTTGCTATCGATATAATGCTTATATGCCATATATTTTACTCCATTTTTGAAGCAAGAGAAAAAGACCTTTTCCACGGCGGGACAAGCTGCCTTTCTATTAATAATACCGGACAGGTAAAATGTTTAATATCTATTTCCGGCATCAGCTCTGCCGCGACTGTAACAAACTTTAAAGGTAATCCGCTTTCCTTTGATAATCCCAATGCAAAATCATAACCTGTGTATATGTCCTTAACAGTTGTTTCATCGATAAGATTTGCATTGCCGATAATGCCGCTTATAGATAACCTTGAGGCCCTTTCTATCTCATAGCGAATCTTTAAACACCCTCCAGTGGTGTCTGTAAAGGGTCTAAATGGATTTACGACCTGAAGCACATGAATTTTCTTGCCGCTTAACGCAGCGCCAAGCGCTGCAAGCACATTTACGCCGACATCATCACCGCCCGTGTCAAGCAATGTAAGCTGGCTTGGTTGCCTGATCATCCCCGACACAACAGGGCTCAGGATGGGAAGATCGGCCTGCATATACTGCTGTGGAGGCACAACAACCTCGATCCCAAGTTCAGCAAGCCGTGCCTTTGCCTCACGTGTTCTAAAATAAGGATTAACCAGATCAAGATCTGCGATACGAACCTCTAACCCGGCCCGCTTACGATTCACGGCAAGATTGATGGAAACCTCGGTCTTTCCGCTACCGTAGTTTCCAACAATTATAACAATGCCATCCAGATCGATTTCCACCCTGCTAACCCCTCCCTGGTTGAGCTTTGGCTCAATCAGGGTGATAGTTCCAAATATCAGCCTGTTAAAAATGCCAAATACTATTTTCAATTTCTATTGATGTCAAGGTGTTTCACGCAGCTCAATTTTGTAAAGGCCTTTCCTACTTTACTATCTTGAGAATCTCCTTAAATCTTTCTCCTGCAGCCTTCTTCAATAATTGAAGCTCCCCGCCGCAAGCAGCGGGGAATCTTCGACCGTAAGGAAGTTTGCTATTTTTGGATTCGCTCGCTAACCCCGCCGCAAGCAGCGGGGAATGCGCTCGCTTTTGCGGTTCAATAAATCCATAGCAGTCTGATAAATACAGATATGAGTTTCAATGCCTGCGATTAAAACCTGTTGCCTGTTTAATTCTGTTCAAGTTCAAGGAAGGCGATCCGCCTTATGTAGATTAACCGGAGGAATATATAGAATATTTCGAGGATTAAAAATCGAGCCTGACACCGACACAAAGTGACAGGTAGTGACACGCAGTGACACGCAGTGAAGCATCAGCGCTAACCATCAGCGCTAACCATCAGCGCTCAATCCGGCAAAAGGGGGTAACAGGGGCCCTCTCTCCGGGCTAAAGCCTCCAGTATGTTATATTCATTTTCTTTGCCCTGCCAAAGGCGGGGCTAAAGGCCCCTTTAACATCTATAACAATGGGCGCTTTGCCCTGGCATAAACCGGCAATTTTTGAAAGGCCAAGTTTCTTATAAAATCTGTGCCCAACCGTTACTATAACCGCATCAACCATACTTTGCATGGTCTCCATGCTTTGCAAATCAAACCTGTAATATTCTTTAGCCTCTTTTGCATCTGCAAGAGGATCGTGCACCAAAACTTTAATCCCGTAAGTTTTAAGCTCATGTACTATATCAACTGCCCTGCTGTTTCTGATATCCGGTATATCTTCCTTGAAAGTAACCCCTAAAACAGCGACCTTTATGGCCCCAGCCCGTTTCCCGGCCAACACAAGCAGCTTTACGGTCTGCTCAGCCACATATTTGCCCATGCAGTCGTTTATCCTGCGGCCTGCCAGTATCATTTCAGGATGGTATCCAAGCGACTCGGCCTTAAAGGTCAAATAGTACGGATCAACCCCTATGCAGTGTCCTCCAACAAGGCCGGGCTTAAATGGAAGAAAGTTCCATTTTGTTCCGGCAGCTTCAAGAACCTCCTCAGTATCTATTCCCATTTTATGAAAAATCATCGCAAGCTCATTGACAAGGGCTATATTTATATCCCTTTGCGTATTCTCAATAACCTTTGCTGCTTCAGCCACCTTGATCGAAGAAACAGGGTGTATGCCGGCCTTTACCACCCTTCCGTAAACATCGGATAAAAGCCCGGTCGTATCCTGATTAGATCCTGAAACGATCTTTACTATGTTTTCAAATGAATGCTCCTTATCCCCGGGATTTATACGTTCAGGCGAATAGCCTACCGTAAAATCAGCGCCATACTTAAACCCTGACTCGCTTTCCACAATGGGAATGCACACCTCCTCTGTAGCTCCGGGATATACTGTAGATTCAAACACTATGCATGACCCTTTCCGCATGTATTTGCCGACAGTTGCCGAGGCCCCGCAAAGCGGCTTTAAATCCGGAATGCGATGCTCGTCGATCGGCGTGGGCACGGCAACAATAATAAGCCTGCACAAGGAAAGATTTTCAGATTTGCTTGTAAACAGTATCTTTGCGCCGCGCAGAGCCTCCTTTGAAACTTCCATTGTCCGGTCAAGGCCGAACTTGAGCTCCTTAATTCTATCAGATTTAAGATCATAGCCGATCACTTCAAAATGTTTCGACATGCTGACTGCCAGAGGAAGTCCTACATATCCCAGACCTACCACGGCAATCTTATCCTTACGTGCAATCAAAGAATCAAATGTTACCATTTGTTATTCTCCAGCCCTACTTTTTTACCACGAAGCGAGGGTTAAAGGTTCACGGTTCACGGTTCATAGGTTCATAGGTTATTGGTTCTCTGACCTCTGATCTCCGACCTCTGTCTTTTCTAATCCTTATCCAGCCCAAATACACTGTGAAGAACACGCACCGCCAGCTCCGCATACTTTTCTTCTATTATACAGGAAATCCTGATCTCTGATGTGCTTATCATAAGAATATTAATATTTTCACCGGCCAGAACTGCAAACATCTTTGACGCTACTCCTGAATGGCTCCTCATCCCAACGCCGGTAATAGATACCTTTGCGATATTTTCGTCGCCAAATACCTTTTCAGCGCCGATCTTCTCTGCCACCTGCTTTTCTATTTCCAGCGCCTTCTCAAAATCCTTTTTTGAAACAGTAAATGTAAGGTCAGTCAGCCCTTGGGCGCGGGTGTTCTGAATAATCATATCCACCAGTATTTTCGCGTCAGCAATGGGTAAGAAAATCTTTGCAGCCACCCCGGGTTGATCCGGAACCTTTTTCAGGGTTATACGGGCGGTATCTTTGTTGTGAGTTATACCTGACACGATTAGACGTTCCATGTCAGAATCTTCCTTAACAACCATTGTACCTTCCTCCTCGCTGAATGATGACCTTACATGCACAGGAACATTATATTTTTTGGCAAATTCAACGGATCGAATTTGCAACACCCTGGCGCCAAGGCCTGACATTTCAAGCATTTCATCATAAGAGATTGCGCTGAGTTTTCTTGCCTTCTCGCAGATATCGGGGTCCGCAGTATATATGCCGTCCACATCTGTAAATATTTCACATTTGTCCGCTTTAAGCGCCGCAGCTATTGCCACAGCAGATGTGTCTGAGCCGCCACGTCCAAGAGTCGTTATGTTGCCTTCCGTGTCACATCCCTGAAATCCTGCCATCACTACTATATTACGTTTTTCAATAAGCTTCTTTATACGATCGGCTCCTATTTCAATGATACGGGCACCGCCATAATTGCGGTTGGTAATAATTTCCGCCTGATACCCAAGTATGGATTTAGCCGGATAACCCATTGATTGCAAAGTCATCGCCAGAAGAGCTGCTGTTGTCTGCTCACCTGTGGCGAGCAAAACATCCAGCTCGCGCTTATCTGGTGAAAGAGTAACCTGATTTGCCATGTCAATCAGGCCGTCCGTAATACCTGCCATGGCTGAAAGTACAACAACTATGTTATTGCCCTGGTCAAAGGTTTTTGCGACCCGCTTTGCTACATTACGGATCCGCTCAAGATCGGCCACTGAAGTGCCGCCGAATTTTTGTACTATTATGCCCATGCTTTTGCAATCCTTTCAACAAGAGCGCTCACTTCCGGAACATTTGCGGATATGGTAAGCTTTCGTGACTCCTCATTTAATATCTCAAAATGTATAGTCAAATATTCGGCTAAAAAATCTTTACTCAGTTTATCAGCCCATTCAACAACAACTACGCCTTTGCCATGAAGTATTTCATACAGCCCGATATCTTCGAAATCAACAGGCTCTTCTATTCGATACAGATCGACATGGAATAGAGGATATCGGCCGGGATATTCATTTATCAAAACATATGTAGGACTGGTTATATAGTAATCGTCCGGAACTCCAAGACCCATGGCCAAGCCCTGGACAAATGAAGTCTTCCCGCTTCCAAGATCACCGGTTAAACATATAACTGTTCCGGCTGAAATCGATGTTCCTATCTTTTGTCCCAGCAACTGAGTTTCTTCAAGACAGCGAGTTATTACTTGAATCCCGGCAAAATGTGACATTTCTCAAAGCTCAGACTTCATCAGTCTGCCGATCTGCTCAGGTACAGCCCTCATAACATCGGTCGCCAGAAAACCAAAAGGACCGGTCTTATTCGCTATGGCATCAGCGGCTGTTCCATGCAGAAATACGCCGGCATGTGCGGCTGTTTCAGGAGAATAACCCTGAGTCACAAGACCTGCTATCATTCCTGTCAGCACATCGCCCATTCCTCCGGATGCCATACCTGAATTGCCTGTAGGATTGATAAAAACTCCGCCATCCGGATGGGCTATTATTGTCCTCGCCCCTTTAAGCACCACATGGACATTGAACCTTTCCGCAAAATCCCTTGCGCAACCCACACGATCTTTCTGTATATTTTTGGCGGTTGAATCAATAAGTCTTGCCATCTCTCCGGGATGAGGAGTCAATATAACCGGAACTTTCAAGTTTTGTAAAATCTTTGCGTGACCTGCCAGACTGTTTATCCCATCTGCATCAATAACGATCGGCGCCGTGCTTTCCTGAATGACCCGACGGATAAGACTCTTTGTTTCAACAGCGCTTCCAAGGCCGGGCCCTATGGCAAGGCACCTTTTGCCTGAAAGCAGCTCCATAATGGCATTAAATGATGATTCACCCAGCATGCCGTCTTTGGTCTCAGATAACGGGCATGTCATTGCTTCAATACACTGGGATTCCAAAATATGATTTAAACTACTTGGGATTCCCAGGGTAACAAGCCCTGCTCCCGTTCGCATGGCAGACATGGCTGTCATTGCCGCAGCGCCGGTTTTCCCCGGCGATCCCGATATCAAGAGCAGATGACCTGTGTTGCCCTTATGTGCATCAGAGTGTCTTGTGGCTAATTTTAAATAATCGCTGATCAAACTGGAAGTTAATAGATATTGCCTGGGGCCGACTTCTTCAGCAATATGGGGCGGTATTCCGATTTCCACTATTTCGAGATCCCCGGTATAATTTGCGCCGGGAAAGAGAATCTGCCCTATCTTTGCAAATGCAAAGGTTGCAGTAGTATTTGCGCGAACACAAACTCCACATGGCTGACCAGTATCTGAATCCAGACCGGATGGTATGTCCACAGCAAAAACCGGTTTGTTTAAGCTGTTGATAAACTCGATGATTCCCCTGAAATATCCCTTTACTTCTGATTTCAGCCCTGTTCCGAGTATGGCGTCAACCCATATCTCCTGGTGAACCATAGAAGTTCTATGCGTTGATAAAGCCTTCCTGTCAGGAATTTCGATAACAGGTATACTTAAAGGGTCTAACAGCTTCAGGTTTGCGGCAGCATCACCCTTAATCTTAGCCCTTTTTGATAGAAGATATACGGTCGTTTTAATGCCCTTTTGGGCAAGATAACGGGCTATAACAAAACCATCTCCACCGTTGTTGCCGCGCCCTGCCACAATACCGACCTTTTTATTTTTAATCCCGCCGAACTTTTCAAAAAGAATTTGTGTTGCGCCCCGGCCGGCATTCTCCATTAGAACCCTGCCGGGGATACCGAACGATTCGATAGTAAGTTGATCCATTTTCTGCATTTCGCTGGCTGTTACAAGATACATAGTCAACCTTCCTATATAGACTTTCAGATAATTCATTTCACAAGGCTAGAGGGAGGACTTCGAGTAAGGCGTACATGTTAGTACGTCGTCGAGAAGGCCGACCGATAACGCAGTGAAATTATTTATCTGAAAGTCTATAGTTCCTTTATCAATCTCGCCATTTCCCTGACCGCCTTTTCCATTCCCACAAGAACCGCCCTTGAAACAATACTGTGGCCAATGCTGAACTCGTCAATTTCTTTAAGGCCCTTAAAAGCTTTTATGGTTTTATAACAAATTCCATGACCGGCATTAACGCCAAGTTTAAGTTTATTAGATAGCTTGACTGCATCAATTATTTTAGAAAAGGTTTTTTCTTTTTTGGCGGTGGTTGTCGCGTCACAAAATGATCCTGTATGGATTTCAACCATATCGGCATTTGCCTGGTAAGCCAACTTTATCTGGTCAGGATCCGGATCAATAAAGATACTGACAGGAATACTGCTGTCTTGGAGTAAGGCAATAGTTTCAGAAACAACACTTTTGTGAACAATCAAATCCAGCCCCCCTTCGGTTGTCAGCTCCTCCCTTTTTTCAGGCACCAGTGTCACAAGATCAGGTTTTATATCGAGAGCAATCCCAACCATTTCAGAGGTCGAAGCCATTTCCAGGATAAGCTTTGTCTGCACAACCTGTCGCAGAATTCTGACATCCCTATCCTGAATGTGGCGTCTATCCTCCCGAAGGTGAACCACAATACCATCTGCTCCTGCTAATTCAGCCAGCACTGCTGCTGCCACAGGCTCAGGGTAATGTATCTTCCTGGCCTCCCTTAATGTTGCAATATGATCAACATTTACAGCTAATCCAGCCATTAACAAGCCTCCTGTATATAAAAAGATTTGATAACAATAATTCGTAAAACAGGGATTAAGGATCAAGGATTAAAGGTCTCCTTAACACTTAACTGTTGAGTGCCACGACATCGTAGACACTTAAAAGTGCCATGACATCGTGGACACT